>JAPLUI010000054.1 GCA_026397725.1 Verrucomicrobiota bacterium
CCTCGGGATATCGTGTGGCAATCTCTAGCGCCCGCACCACGCCTCGTGCTGCGGCAGGGCGCAACCCGCCTGTTGGCGTGGGATGCCGGAAACCATGCATTGCGGATTGCCTCCGGTGCGGTGAAGACGATTGAGGTGCCGGCATTGCCCGTACCCGTGGCATTGACCGGCCCGTGGGACCTGACCTTCCAAGCGCCCGTGGGCGCCCCGCCGAAGACCACTTTCGCCGGCCTGTTCTCGTGGCCGGAACATCCGGATGCCGCGATCCGGTACTTTTCCGGCACGGCCACCTATCGGAAATCGTTCGACCTCCCGGCATCTTCGATCCACGATCTTCAATCCTCCTCGACCTCGGACGGGTGGAGGTCATCGCCGAGGTGATGCTCAATTGCGCCGGCTGGACGAACAGCGGCGGCCCGGAAGGCTGCGAGTTCCCGTTGCTCGTCGGGCACGGCTAAGGCTGTCTCAAGCGGAAAAACTTGCTAGGTATGGCGGGCGGATGCAAGGGAACGTCGTAGAACCGGCCGGAGCTATCCGAACCCATGCCACTGACCACGGGGGTCCACACCTGCAAATCATCGCTGGCTTCGAGGATTGCGGTTGAAGTGGCCGGCGACCATTCCAGCCGCAGGGCTCTGCCCGCCCCGTCGTCAATGGTGCGAAAGGCCAACGCCAGCGGCACCGCCGCGCCGCTGGCGGGGTCGCGGGGATCGGTGTGGTTGATGAATTCCGTTAGGTTGGAGGCCCCGTCGCCATCGGCATCGCCGCCGGGATCGGTGATGTTGAAGGCATTTTCCCATTGGTCGGGCAGGCCGTTGCCGTTGCTATCGAGATTGCCGGCGACGGCCAGCGGGTCGGGACTGGCGAAGACATAACTCGCGCTGCGGGTGGGCGTGCGGCCGCTGTCATGCTGCGCGAACGCCTCGACGGTGGCCGCTGCGGTTAGGATCGGTGGCAGGGCCGGATTATAGCTTTGCCAGGGATCCGCGGCGGCCAGGCGATAGAACACCTGGCCGTGCTCCTTGGTGCAGGTGAAGGAAAGGATGAATTTGTCACCGGGGTCCTCCGGCGCGGGCGGGACGGGCGGCACATAGGGTCGCAACGGCGGATAGATTCCCGCTTCCGGCGAGATGATGACGGTGCCGGGATCGGGGCCGGCCGCAGGATCCATCGTGCGGATCGAAACATCGGCGCGGTATTGGTTTACCAAGGCCTTGAGCGCACCGGGAACCGGTTGATAGGCGGAGGTCACCGGATTGCCAAGGCCGGCGGCATCTTGCGTCAGTGAAGTGACCGACCACAGGCTGCCGCCGCCGACGGCCGCAGTCGTCCAGTCCCGGACGTGGCCGAAGAACACGGCCTGGGCAGCGGGATCGACAAACGGTTCGGCGCTGGCGAACACGATGTTGGAAACCCGGCTGGCGCTTGACGGCAAGGGCAAGGTGCCGGTGGCGACGGGATGCAAGGGTCCGCCCGCCGCGGAGGTGTCCCACTTCTCCCAGCCCGCGCCAACGGCGGTGAGAATCGCATCGTTGCCCACCGGGGCGAGGAAATCAAAACCCGTGCCGGTCAGGTCCGCCCGCAAGGTGAGCGTGCTGCCGTTGAAATCGTAAATCGCGGCGGTGCCATTCACAAAAATCACCCCGAGCCGTGAGCCGGTTGCGGTGGGAATCGTGACGATGACTTGCACGCCCCGGGGAAAAGTCAGGGTGAGGGACGGCGCCCAGTCAAAGAAGTCGGGCGTCGGCTCGGTCACTTTGGCGGCCAGCGCGGTGGTGCCGCCGGGTTGATAGAGGATGATCTGGGCCAGCGTCCCGCCGTCAAAGAAGCCGTAGGTCATCTGGGAGTCGGGAGTGGATGGCACCCCGCCCAGCGGGCTGAAGGAGGAGAACCCGTCAGCGGCCACCGCCTGCACGGTGAACTCCGGGTCCTGATAGGCGGCCAACGCCGCGGGCGTGCCCAGCTTGCGGACAAACGGCCACACATGATAGGTGGCGGTCCAGGCCGGCTGGCGCCACAGCGTGACGGGGGCGAGGTCGGTTTGGACCAGCACCTCCTGATAGAAATTGACCCCGCCGCCGCCGGCATCGCCGGCGATGAACAGATCGGCGGCGCCGGTGCCATCGCCATCGACGGGCGCGATGCCTGCCGGGGCCGGCTCGCCGGGATCGAGGTGACGGATGCCCAGGGTCAACGAGGGATAGTTGACGGTGAAGATGCTGACGCGGTTTTCGGTCGGCCCGGTCACCGCGATCTGGTCGGTGGCGGTGTTGTCGAAGCCGCCGACGCAGAGGCCGGTGGGTGCCGTGAAGCCGGACGCCTCCGGCGGTGCCCAGCCGAACCCAGTGGCACCGATTTGGACGCCCACCAGGAGCGCCCCGCCGGCCCTTTCTAGCAGAACCAGATCGGCCTGGCCGTCGTTATTGAAATTGCCGGTGGAGTACTGCCACTTCGGCGTTTGATAGGTGAATGGCGGCGGGGCGGCGGCGGACCCTGCCACTCCGGCCAGCACGAGGGCGAGAAGTCGTTTCATGGGAATCATTGTTGTGGATTGTTGTCAAAGACCTCGGGGAAGGTAAGGGATTTGGCGTCGATGATGGCGTCGGGTTCGCCGGTGGGACCGAAGTGGACGAGATAATAGTGATAGGTGGCACCGGCCGCGACGGGCGAATTGTCGAACAGGCAGAGATCGGCGCCCAGGGGCAGCCGGTCCGGTTCCAACATGGCGGCACCGACGAAAGGATCGATGAACAAGGCGAATTGCGGATCGGCGCCGGTTTCCGGAGTCCATGAGATGCTGTTGATCAGCGGCGAGGCCTGGATGATGTCGGTACCGTAGGTCGCCACGGTGACGCCTTCGATGAGGCGCGCGGTCTGCTGGCGATAGAGCACGAAGGGCAGCGGCGAGGTCAGCGAGGCCGGCACCGCCGAACCGGCGGCGGCAGGAAACAGGAATGTCTTGAGCAGGGCGGGTTTGGGGGAACTCGCATCAAACCCGGGAATCCCGGAGATGCCGAGATAGCCGATGACGATGGTATCGCTGATGCGCGTGCCGCGGACGGTCCAATTGGAATCGAACGGGATGCGGCCGATGCGGATGGCCACCGGGTATTGCTCGGGAGAATGGGCACCCTCGAAGTAGCCGGGAGCGAACATGTTGGTATAGGTGGCCGGACCGGTCGAGCCGGTGCGGAACGCGGCGATCAGCGGGTGCAGGGTGATCAGGGGCGGTACCGGTTTGGTGGGCCAGGGGACCAGGTCGGCTCCCAGCGGCGGCACCCAGGTGCAGTTGCGGGTAACGCTGCGGTTGCTCGCTTGGCGGCTGAGATTCAAGGTGCCGGGGTAGAGGCGGGGGCCGAGGCTGCGGACTGTCACGGTGTACTTGAGGCCCGTCTCGACGGGAATCTCGGTCGTGACGAGCACGGGTTCTTTGGGATCCAGCGGGACGATGTGCGAGGTCACCAACGATTTGGTGAAACGCACCGTCGGGCTGCCGAAGACGCCGGGTTCCAGGCTGAACCACTCGCCGGTATCCTGCTCCACAAGCTGAAAACCGGCGCTGGCGGGAACCGGCGGATCGACGAACAGCTCCAGGTATTCAACGCCGGGACTCGGGCAGGCGATGCTGATTTTCATGGTCGGAGCGGTCGCCGTGCCCCCGGCGACCACGGGATCCAACGAGGGCACGGGCAGCTCGGGCAGGGTCGCCACCTTGCTGCCTAACAGGGCCAACGGACTCGGGTTGCCATGTTCATCGAAGACCTGGCCGTAATAACCGATGGTGGCCCCGGCTGACGGAATCATGGCATCGGCCAGCATCACCTGATCAACGATGCCGCTGGTCCAGAACCCGGCGTCCTGCTTGAGCAGGGCCAGCGGGCCGGAGTCAACGCGGCGATAGATCCGGTACTCGCGGCTGCCCTCGGGAATGTGCATCACGATTTGGATCGGGAGGGTGGTATCCGCCCCCGCGGGCCGGGCTTCGTGTGCTCCCGCCGCCACGTCCGGGGCATCCGACGGATCGACGATTTCCCAGACGCGCCACGACTTGGCCTGGAAGTCCGGGAGGCTGTGAAAGTAAAACGAAGTGCTGGCCGGCAGCAGGCGTGCGGTGTCGTGGTTCTTCCATGAAGGACTGCCGACCCCTTGGTACTGGATCAGCAGGGTGCGTGAGCGATCAGGGTCGGCAGAACCAGTGAAGATACCCTTGAGGGTCTCCGAACCGGCGTCCTGCGGGGTGAAGGCCACCACGGTTTCCTCCTCGCCGCGATGGAAAAACGGCACCCAGATCGGGTCTCCGATGAGGACTTGGGGCCTCATCTCGATGGCGGGGGCGGCCACCACCCGCACTTTCAGCAGATAGTGCTGACCCGGCCGCAGGGTGGTATCGGTTTGCAGGGTCACCTGGTGGCTCAAGCGACCGGCCGAACTGGCGGCGCGGGCATAGTAGGTGGCCGCTTTGCCGCCATCGACCTGCACGGGCATTTCGTACCAAACCTGGTCGCCCTCGCCGAAATGCAGGCGCGGTGAGACCGCCGGTTTGCTGATGACTCTGCCCCGGGCGTCCTTGGCGCCGAATTCGATCCAATCCACGCCTTGCAGGATCCGCTGCCGGCCGCCGGCCGGGTCCGCACGGGTCGAGCCGCGCTCGACCTCGAAGCGCACCATCGCCATTCCGGTCGGGGCTTGGGTATCGCCGAGCGCTTGTTCCATCGGCGGTTCGAACTCGATGTCAACCCGCGGACTGTCGGTGGCGAGGTAACCGCTCGGGGCGGCGGGCCCGAGACGGTCGCGCAAGGTGCCGAAAACCGCCGGGCTCGGCGCGGAGGTGTCGTATCCCATGGGCCCGAGGTGGGCGGCGCGGATGCAATAGAAATAGGTGGCGCCAAAGTCGGCGGGAGTGGGCGTGATCGCCACGTCGTCGAAACTCAGCACCTCGGGGAGCGTCGCCGGTTGGGCCACCGCGCCCAGATAGATGAGTTCGTTCTGGAGCGCGGGAGTCGAACTCCGCTCGAGGCCGTTGAGAAGCGGCACCTGGTTGGCCACCCGGTCACGATAGATGAGGTAATGGGTGGTGCTGACGCGGTCGGCGGTATTATGGTTGGGTTTCCAGAACACCCGCAACCGTTGCTGGCGATCCAGCATGACGTTATCCACGCGCACCGGCTCGGGAACCGGCGGCGGCAGGGTGTGAATGGCGGTACCGCCGCCCACCGGCGAGAGCGCGCCGAAGCGGCCTAACAAATCCACCGCCGCCACGTAGTAGCGGGAAGCGTCGCCTTCCGGATAGGGACTGCCGACGATGTGCTGGGGAGCGGCGGGGTCGGTGGCGAAGCGGCTGTTGTCATCGGTGGCGAACCAGGTCGTGCGGTCGCTGGTGAAATCGCCAATGTCGGCCCCGGATTCCCCGGCTGCGGCCCCGGCGGGAGTGCGGAAGATTTTGGAGGCGGAGGCCGGCACGCGGAACAACGCCCTCACCGGGCCGACCGCAGTGGGGAGTTTCCCCTGCCTGGCCAGTTGGTCCAACTCGGCCGCGTTGGCGGGCACATAGCCGCCGCCCGCCGGGTTTGGCAGTCGCCACACCATGAAGCCGCGGGTCAGCAGGAGTTGGCGGCGGAGCGCCTCGGGGACGGCCCAGCGCAAAGCGACGCCCAAATCGGGCAACCGCGAGTCGGCGACGATCGGAAACGGCTCCTCGGCGGGAACCGGCAACGCGGTGGGAAAGAGCGGCGGCACCTGCACGGCCTGGCCGGGTGCGACCAAGGGCTCGACGTAGCCGGCGCGGAGCGTGACGCGGCCGACCACACTGCCTTCCACCCCGGTGGTGCGGAGCCGCTCGCGCAGCTCGATCACCACCTCCTGGCCGTCGGCCACGCCGAGCGGACCCGCCCACGCGGTTCCCGTTAGAAAACGGAACACCGGACGAGCGTTGCCCATCTGGCGGAGGGCGTTGGCGGCGGATGGCACCTGCAGCGCGCGCTGAGCCACCATCGACAGACGGTCCTCAAGGGCGGCGGGCAAAGGCGGATTGGTGGGCAGCGGGTTGCCGAGGGCATCCTTGAGGCACCACTGGTTGTAGAGCTGTCCGGCGAGGAACTCGGCCGCCGGGATGTCGTCTCCGAGCTTGCGTGCCCGCTCGATCCACGGTTGGATCGCTTGCGGAGCGGTCAGCATGGACATCACTCCTTGCAGGGCAAAGGTGGTGGCGGCGACAGGTTTCAGATAGACGGCGACCTGGTGGGTCTCGAACCAGTCCTGGGTGTTGGCATTCCAGACGACATAGCCCCATGGCAGGCCGCCGATGGCGGTGGTGGTGCCGGCCGCGGTCAGCGTGGGCGGCAGGGTCAGGCGCGTGGGGGCTTCGATGGGGCCGGGCTCGCCGGATCTGACAAGGCAGGTGCTTGGCACCAGAACGGCGAGCGCCAGGAGGAAGGACGGAGTTGGCAATTTCATGGCTAAAACGGTTAGAGATCAATAATCGACGCTCCAATGGATCGCGGACGGGGTGCCTTGGACATTGAGCCGGAGGGTTTTCTCGAATGTATAGCTGAAGAAGCCGACGCCGACTTCGGCGGAGAGAGTGCCGGCGGCGCTGCCGGCGACGCTGGTGAAGCTCGGCATGCCCCCACTGAATAGGCCGATGTCGCCACTGGCCCCCAGGACCGTCGCCACGCTGCCGGTGACGTCGGCCAGGCAGAGCAGTTCGCCCTCGATGCCATACATGAACTTTTCTCCCGCCACAGCGGATCCGGCGGCTCCGCCGGTACCCATGAAGGCGAACATCCCTTCACCGCCGATGAGCCGCAAGTCCAACAAACACGAGGGTGGAATGCCGATGATCGGCATCAGGCTCACATTGCCCTCGGCGTAGATCACGGCACCCATGTAGGGCGGATCTTCCAGCCCTGGCATGCTGTTGAGGACGGCCCCGATGTCGCGGTCGGCATTCTGAACCACCCCGAGGTC
This sequence comes from Verrucomicrobiota bacterium, assembly GCA_026397725.1. Classification (GTDB taxonomy): domain Bacteria; phylum Verrucomicrobiota; class Verrucomicrobiia; order Verrucomicrobiales; family Akkermansiaceae; genus Luteolibacter. Next base: position 6,967 of record JAPLUI010000054.1, read on the forward strand.
GCAGGTAGTGCCCGCGAAAAGTCCGGCGGTCACGCCCATTTCGGAGGTGGTGGCGCTGGCGCGGCCGTAAACGTAGGAGTTGTTATTGCCGAATCCGACGCCGAGATTGATTTGTTTCAGAGCCACCGCGCCGAAGGAGAAATCACCACTGAGCGCGAGATCGCCGGTAAAGCCGTTCGGCGAACCGGTGTCGTCGAAGCAAACCCGGGTGGCCAAGGTGGCCCCCATCGATTGCTCGCCCCAATCGAGCTGGCCCGTGGCCCCGGCGACGACTTCGGTTTTCGCTCCGCTATTCGCCATGCATTTGCCGGCCGGGGTTGAGGAATCCACATCCCGCATCAGGAACCAGGTATCGATCGCCATCTTGTCGATGCCGCCCAGGTTGAATTCGCCGTGGCCATCGAGGCGCAATTCGTGCAGCGAATCGCCGTTGATGCGGGCATAGCCGCGCAGCCGGGCCGCCGCCACGGTGTCCCCGATCGAGCCCAGCGCGGGAATCGCGGGACCGCCCGGGGCGCCGGCCACGAGTTGCTCGGCCATCCGCAGGGTGTCGTCAATCACCTGCCGGGCCAGCATCTGCGAGTCGGCGGCATATTGGCGGAGCAATTCGGCGAAAGTGCCGGCAAAGTCGCTGCCCGCGATCCGGTCCGCCAGCGCCGCAGCCAGATCCTTGGCCAAATCCGCCGGGGTGGCGGTGGCCAGGAAGCCGTCGCCATACGCATCGTTGGGGGCTTCCCACTTGGCCTTCAAGTCGCCGAGTGCTTGCGCGACCAACGTGGTGGGATCGGGAAAATTTCCCTCCAAGGTCAGCGCCAGCACGCCAGTACCTCCGAGCTGGCTTTCGAGCGTCTGAAGTTGTGCGATCACTTGGTCGAGCAGCGACTGGATGGCCTCGAGTTGGAACGCATCCGGCTCGACCGGCGTGCCACTCTCGCCGATGACGCCGCCAATCGCGCTGGCCAGGCCTTTGATACTGCCGGCGGTCGCCAGCAAACTCCTGGCGGCCTCGAGCCCGGTCCGTGCCTGGTGGATTTTCCCGGCGCATTCGCCGACCCATGAGTGGCTGAACGTCGAACTGGCTCTCGAGGCTTCCTGCAAGTCGGAGGCCAAGCCGGGGGCCAGCGAATCGAGCGCGCCCGTGCGGTCGGAGAGACTGGCCAGGTTCGCCAGGAAGGCCGGCGAGGTCGCCTCCGCCGCCACTTGTTCGAGAGCCGGCTGGATCAGGCTCTGGATCTGGTCGGCCAGCAAGCCATCGAGTCCCATGACGCTGCCGAGCGCTCCGTCGAGTCCGGCCTGCAGGTCCCCGCCAAGCGGGCCGAGCAAACCGCTGTCGGTGAGGAGCGAGCCGAGGTTGACCTGGGGGATCAACTCCCCGATGGCTAATTTGGCTTCCCCCTCGAAGGTCAGTTCCGCCGCGTCCGGCGTCATGGTCCGCACCGCTTCCGTGAGATTGAACAACAGCACGGGCTGGTCGGGCACCGGAGTGCGCGAACGGAACCGGTGGTTGGCTTCCAGATGAACGGGCAGGTCGAAATTGATCCCGTTCTGCCAGCCGCGGGTGGCGTGCGGGTCATAGCCCGCCGCCCCCCGGTAGTCTCCCAGCGTGGTGCCGACCGGAATACCACGGTGGTCGCGGTCGTATGTTGCGGTCTCCAGCGGTTCCCATGGCAGCCGGACATAGACTGGCGGACGGGGCTCGGTGTTGCGGGAATCCGCCGACAGCACAACCGGCAGATCCGTGAAAAACGGCACGTCCATCAGCCCGGCCACCGTGAGCGTCCCGCCGCTGTCCGGGCTGGATTTGTTGAGCGAAATCCCGCACGTCGGATTGACGCGCCACGGCTTGAGGTCCGGGGCGGGGCCGGTGACCTGCAGTTCTCCGCCCGGCGTGAACCGCGAAATGGATTTCTGGCCCTTCGCCACCAGATCATTTTCGGCGACGATCTGGCCATCCTTGACCCCGATGGTGCCCGTCAGCCAACTGTCGCCAAACGCCGTGAGCTGGGCTTTGGCGGTGACCCGCACGAAGCCGTCGCCGGGGTCGGGTGCCGGGCAAACCGCCGGCTGCGGAAAATCGAGCGCCAACGGGGTGAACTTGAGATTCCAGTAGCTCGGCCCGAGGATCTTGTCCGGCTGCGGGCTGGCGACGGTCGCACCTAACAATTGCCCCTGGCCTCCGAACAACAGGCTCTCGAAGGACAGTCCGAATTCCGCCGGCGGCAGCGTGAGGAGGTCGCCCCGCACTCCCGACGAGACGTTTACGCCCTCGAGATAGCCAAGACTCAAACGGCTCAGGTGAAAAGTGGCCCCGAACGCCGGAAAGTCGATTTCCGGCGCCGTTTCATCGGCGAGGTGGCGGCCGGTGACACCGCTGGGACGCAGGCAGTACTTGGCCTCGTCCGCCAACGGGTATGTCGCATCGGGTCCCATCGGCACCGCTTCGTCGGCGAGTCGGCTGACGGCGGCGTGGCTGCCGCTCGCGCAGCGCAGGTTCAGGCCCGGATAATCCGCCAAGCCGTCATAGTAGGCCGGCGTGCCCGGTCGCTCGGTGAGGGCGGAGTTGTCCGGCGACCCATGGCCGCTGAGCCACAGCGCGGCTGGTTTCTGGTAGTCCGCCAACCCGGCTAACAGATCGTCGTCGCGGGTCGCCACCCCTGCGGTCATCAGCCGACCGAACTCGAACGGGGTCTTGAACTGATGGGTGTGATAAATCGCCGCGCCCTTGGGGTAGCGGCCCCACTCCACGTACAGCGGCCAATACCCGATATCCTCGATGTAGGCTTCGATGAATCCCTCCGCCCGCAGTCCGCCGTCGGGGGTGAAGCGCCAGACGCCCTCGTGCGGATAGAACTCGACTTGTTCTGTCGGCACCGCAGGATCCGACAGGGTGTCGCAGGACTTGGTCGGTACCCCGGTCGCGTAGGACATGCGGGTCGAGGAGGCTCCGGCCAATCCGCTTTGGACCGGATCGATGGTGCCGTTGGCAATGACCAGCCGGCTGCCACCCGCGTCGGCCCAGGTCACGGACAGCTTCGGATAATGGGTGATGAACGTCAGGTCCGAGGCCCCGAATTTCTGGGGATCAAGGACGATAGAGGCCGCCTGGAGGGCCGCGCTGCCGTCGTCCCTGGCGCGGATATCGACCACGGAGTCCACGGATCTGGCCGCCACGAAATAGAAATCGTTGGAGGCCGGCACGCTGGCGCCGGGCAGGTTGGCACCCACTTGGGTGAGCATCGCCTGAATCTGCGGTTCGCGGTGAAAAACCAGGTCTTCACTCAAATCCTGCTCGAAGGTGAACTCGCCGGTGCGGGTGGCGACGGTGATGAACCAGGTGGCAAACCGCACGGGGACGCGGTCAACCATCGGATAGATCAGGCCCGGATCGTTGCCACTCCCGAAGCGCGGGCGGTCGAGGTTCAGGAATTCCGACGGCAGCAGATCGGCGTCCAGCGGCGCGTCCAACCACTCGGCTTTCGGATAGAGCTGCTTGCTGAGCGGATTGATCGCCACCCCCATGCCGGCGGGAAAGTAAACGGCCAGGGTGGTTCTGGCACCCGTCGGCGTGAGTTCGGTGCGGAAACGCGAGTAGGTGACATTGGCCAACGTGAACACATCGGCCACTCCGGCGCCGGCCGGCGGGGTGTAATTGAGGGTGACCCAATCATCGTCCACCACGATGTCGCCGTTGGGCATGACCTGGCCGTCAACCTCACCGCCAAAAGTGTGTTGCGGATGACCGGCAATGGTCCCGCCCCCGACCCCGAGATTGACCGTCACCAGCTCCACCGCACCCGGCAAGGTCGGCGGCCGGGCACTGGCGGCGATGGCCGCTAGGTCCGCTTGGTTCGGGCTGAAGTAGGCGGTAAAGCTGCCGAACTTCAGCGCGCCGGTGAGGGGCGGATAGCCGTCGGAGGGAATCATGTCCGCCCAGGTCATCACCCCGGTGGACCCGCCGCCCAGGGTCGCAATGTCGGCGCTCGCCAGCGGCAGGCCCCAGAAGGCGACATTGCCGACGTCCACCTTGGCGGTTTCATTGTCGTTGTCGCTGAACAAATTGAAAATGGTGCCGAGCGCGTAGCGGGCCTCCGGCGGGCTGGTGGTCAGGCCCGCAGCGGTTTGGCTGGTGGGCGTGCCGTTGATGTAGGCACGCAGGATTTGCTGGTTGGAGCCGGAGTCATAGGCGGCGGTGATGGCGAGCCGATACCAGGTGTTGGCGCTGAGCGAATCCGACGCGAGGCTGCCCGCCGGCCCGGAGGCCCCGATGAACCTGAGTTCCCGCGCGGGACCGATGAAAACGGCCGCGTCGAGCGAGTTGCCCGGGTCGGTTTGCAGGATGCTGGTCCAGGTGGTGAACGCCGGAAACCGCACATCCACGACCAAGGTCCAGGAGTTGGTGAGCGTGGCCCCAACCGGACCGTTCGGGCCGGCGCTGTTGGGCGCGACCAAGCGTTCGGTCGGCTTCAGCCCGCCGAAGGGCGCGGTGGCGCTGGCCAAGGCGAGCCAAGTGGAGCCGCCCGAACTCTGGTAGGGCGGTTCCGCGAGACCCTGGGTGGTCAGCGGTTGCTGGGAGGCCCAATGGGATACCAGCGAGCCATCCATGCGCCAGAGCCCCCTGACATTGTTCAGTTCAAAAGTACCTGCGAAGGCCTGGCTTGTGGCCAGCAACCCGCACCCGAGCAGCAACAGTTTGGTGTTCATGGCAGTCATTTCCGACAGTGGATTCTTGGATTGCTAGCAGTTTGTCAGACTTGGGATTTCACTCAAAATCAACATGTGACCCCTTGGGTTCCAGCTAACACGATATTTGGTAGTCATGATTTTCGAATTCTTGGGAAGGGTCCCTCCCGCTCAATCCATCTGCTGGTTCGACGCACGGCTACCACGATCCGCCGTGCCGGAGGCAGCCCAAAAAGCTGTATGGCTGCTAGGAGATTGCTTTTCGGGGCTGGTGCGCATGAGGGGCGAAAGAGGGATTCGGAGACCGGGAGAAAAGGGGTTGCGGGGAAAGAAGGAGGGGCCGGAGATGCGCATTCCGCCGCCCCGGCGAGGTGAGTGGGGCGGTTTTCCCGACCAAACAGTGGTGTGGTGTTGGTCATGGGATGATCCTTCCAGCGCCGAGATAACGGTTTCCCCTCCCCTGGTCGAGGAAAATCGGCGCAAGTTTTTTTTTCCTAACGGTGATTCTGTTTGTGAGGCTTGAGCGCTTGTGGCGGTACGGGAAAACACCCTGGGCTAAACACATCGCGCGATTTTCGCTGAGTTACGGGTGCCATGAACCCAATCATCGCTGAAACCGTGATTGCCGGGGACCCGCCCGCCGTGGTGCTCGGGGAGTTGGAAGCACGCACCGTGTGCGGCGAGGAGCTGCACCGCGCCGCCAGCCTGCTGGAGGAGGAGCACTACCTGGCGGCCGCCCGTCCGGTGGGCCGGACTGTGCTCCAGGCAGTCCATCACCAGGGGCGCTGGGTGGCCCTGCTCGTGTGGGGGCCGGCCGCCCTGAAACTCGCCGACCGCGACGTGGCCATCGAGATGTCGCCGGAATATGCCGCGGGCCTCAATCTCAACAGCCCCGAACGTGCCCTGCCGTTGCGCAAAGCCCAGCTTGAAAGCCTCTCTGGCCATCCTGCGAGTGGCGCTCATCTCGGTGCGCTTCAGGCAGGGTGTCACCCTCTCCTGGCCCAGAATTTTCGAACAATGCGCCCACCACAGTCCCGGCAATGTCACTGATCAACGGAAAATCAATCAAATGAAAGGACCTCTGACCTCTGACCTCTGTCAGCGTTTCAGAGTTTCAGCGTTTTCTTCCGCTTCCGCCCGCCAGCACCCGGCGAGAGCTATCCCAAAAAGTAGTTGTGGGAGTCCCCATTCGCATATATACTTCCGTTGATCCTTCGTGTCCTGTCCGGCGCCCGGCAAGTCAGCACTCAAACCATCAAACTGGTGCGGATCATTCGCGGGCCTCTCGAATATCCAACCCAGAATACCCCCGAACCATGCAAACAAGCACCACCAGCACCAGCACCACCAGCATTCGCGCCGGCCTCCGCCTCCCCGGCGTCGCGTCAGCCGCCGCCCCAATTCATGACAAGCCCAAGCTCAAGCAGCCGGGACATCCATTCCGCCGTTTTCTAACATCCATCGCCCGGGCGCTCGCCGTGCTGGCCCTCGGCACCAGTCACTTGCTGCCAAACGCCCAGGCGATGCATGCGATTGAACTGACGAGTGATGGCGGATTTGATTACAATAACACTTTCAGTGTCGGCTGGGATTTCACGGTCACCCAGACGCTCACGGTCACCGCACTGGGGCAATTTGATCCAACCGCAAACACGCCGCAAGACAACACGGTGGCCATCTATCAAAGAGGCGGGGCGAAGCTCGTCGAAGCGACCGTCCTCGCCACCAGCCCTGCGGAGCAAAGCGGCAACTACTCCGCACGCTACGCCGGGATTACCCCCGTGGTGCTGCCCCCCGGCGACTATGTGGTCTTCAGCACACAACACACCGTGGACTTTGTCTCCCCCTTTGGGAACCCGACCGCGACCTTGGGCACCGGGATCACGTGGAACAAGGGCGTCGCACTCGACTTTGGGTCTGCGGCTGGTCCTCTGCCAGCCACCGCTCCAAACCCCTGGCAGATCGAGAACACCACCCCATTCCGTTACTTCGGTCCGACCTTCAAGTACGAACTGGCCACTAATACGTCCCCCACCATCATCACCACGGGAACGCTCGCGGCGGTGAACACCACGTTCGGCACGGCCTCCGCCACGCCGACCAGTTTCGCGGTTTCCGGTGCCAATTTGACTGCAGGCATTACGATCACGCCGCCAGCGGGATTTGAAGTTTCGCAAACTGTGGGTGGCACCACCGGCTATGCGGGCAGCGGGACCGCCATCACCGTCGGATCAGGCGGCACGATTGCCAGCACCACGATTCATGTGCGCCTGGCCGCCACCGCCGCGCTTGGTATTCATTCGGGAGATATCGTCTGCTCCAGCACCGGTGCAAACACCCGGAATGTTGCCACGGCTCCCAGCACTGTGAATCCGGTGGGGACGATCCATGCGCTGGATGTGACGGGCAACGGTGGTAGCGTCGGGAACGGCACTGGATTCAGCGTCGGCTGGGAATTCACGGTCAGCCAGTCGATCACGGTCTCCGCCTTGGGGCAATTCGATCCGAATTCAAACCCGCAAACCAATACGGTGGCCATCTATCAAAGGGTCACGGGCGGGGGCGGGGCGCAGCTTGTCTCAGCATCCGTCCTCAACACCAGCCCTGCGGAGGCAAGCGGCGTCTGCCCTGCGCGCTACGCCGCGGTTGCCCCCGTGGTGCTGCCCGCTGGCGACTATGTGATCATGAGCACGCAAAACGGCGAGGATTTCATCGGTCCGGGGGGCAGCCCCACCGTGACCATGGGAACCTGGCTCACGTGGACCAATGGCGTGGCGTTTTCGGGTGCGGCTGGTCCTTTGCCGGCCACCGCTCCAGCAAGCTGGCAGATCAATAACAACAGCCCGGTCCGTTACTTGGGCCCGACCTTCAAGTACACCACTGCCACTCCGGTTCGGCCGACGCAACTGGCGATCCCCACGGTGAATGGCGGGGCCAATCCGACCGCCGGCACGGCTTTCAGCGTGGTGGTGCAGGCACGCGACGCGGGTGGCACGCCGCAAACTGTGACTGCCGCCACGGCCGTGATCCTCAGCCTCAAGACCGGTACCGGAACCTTGGGCGGAATTGTTAGCGGCACCATCGCCGCTGGGACGAATTCGGTAACTATCAACGGAGTTACCTATAGCAAGGCGGAAAGCGGGGTGGTTCTAACAGCCACGGTGACCAGCGGCGACAGCCTGACAGCAGCGGACAGCGCGGCGTTCACCGTGGCCGCTCAGCCGCCACTATCCGCCTTGGGCAACATCATGCCCATGGGCGACTCGATCACGCTCGGCGTCCCGGTCGCTGGCGGTTATCGCGACCCGTTGTACACCCTCTTGCACAACCGGGGCGACACCTTCACGTTCGTGGGTTCGTTGACCGACTACGCAACCCAAACGCTCAGCGAGGCCGGACAGACGCATCACGAGGGCCACAGCGGCTACGTCATCGCAAACGGCGGCGGGCGCAGCGGCTTGGACGAGAATCTGGCGGGGTGGATCGGGCCCGGCGCGGTAGCCCCGGACAAGATCCTGCTGATGATCGGCAGCAACGACATCAACCTCTACTATGACATGCCCAACGCTCCCACCCGCCTGAGTACCCTCATCACCCACATCTATGGTTATCGGCCCAACGTGAAACTCTTCGTGGCGTCGATCATTCCCATGGTCGGACATGAGCCCGACGTGCAGGCCTTCAACGCCACCATCCCGGGCATCGTGGCCAGCCACCAAGCCCTTGGCCGGAATGTGGTTTACGTTCCCATGTATGAGGCGATGAATATCAATACGGACTTGGCCGACGGCTTGCATCCGAACGCGCTCGGTTACCAGCACATGGCGCAGGCCTGGGATACGGCGCTCCATCCGAACTACGCCACCTGGGCCAGCGCCCACGGCGTGACCGGCGGGCCGAACGGGGATTCGGACCATGACGGCATCTCCAACTTGGTCGAATACGCCCTCCTCCTCAATCCGGCCGCCTCCAATGGCTCGCCCGGCACTCTCACTGGCAATGTGCTCAGCTTCACCAAGCGGCCGGACGCGGTCGCCAACGGCGATGTCACCTACGCCATCGAAACCTCGCCCGACCTGCAGGAACCGTGGACCATCGTCGCCCCGAAGGTGGACGACGCGACCACCATCTCCTTCATCCTGCCCACCGGCGAAAATATCATCTTCGCCCGCCTCAAGGTGACATCGCCGTGAACCGGAGATAGAAGATCGAATCGAGGGAATCGACCTTTCGACTTCCCGACCTTTCGACCTTCCGAATTTGGGACTGGAGAGCCTGATGAATAGGGTGCCGGATCAGCTCCTGCATCGCACCTTCGGCGGCTGCGTCACCGGCAAGGGCTTTGTTCAGGCTGAGGCGGCAGGTGCGGCGCAGTCCTTGAAGACTGCCGCGCCGACCCGTCGTCTGGACGTTGCCATCCACATGCTCACGGCCTGCCCCGCCACCCCGGATCAATGGCTGGAAAAGGTTACTCCTCAGGTTCCAAAGAATTCATGGCAGAATCATTTATGGCAGAATCATTTTTCAAGAGTCTTGAGGGGGATTCATCACTGGTCGGCCTGTCGGCGTGCGGATGCGCACAGACAGGGGTTGATCCAATGACTTTTTCCAATTCTGAAATGATTCTGTCATGAATGATTCTGCCATACCTGAGTAGTAACTGGAAAATAAACGAAAGTATGTCCGGCGTGCCCGAGTAAGAGCTAATCGATTATGAAAATGTTCCGGATGATTCCAAACAAGACAGCCATGCAGACCTTGATGCTGTGTGCGGTTGCGGGTGGCGGGGTGCTCGCGACGTCAAGTGCCAACGAGTTGCCCGCGTTGAACCGAACGCCCGGCTCCGGCAGCGTGATCAATGGCAGCAGCCCCACCTGGTACGTGACGCAACCCATCAAGACGAAAGCTTTCAGCGACGCGTTGTTCCCCGAGGCGGGCGTGGACCTTGCGGCCAAGATCGACAACGGACAACTGATCTGGTCGCGGCACAAGGAGTGGGCGGACGGAAGCACCATCGGCCTGCCGTCGCCGGATTCTGCCGCCACGTATCTCTACCGCGTGATTTCCTCCAAGAGCGTGCGCAACGTCACCGTCGGTCTGAGCAGCGATGACGGGATCGAAGTTTGGTTGAACGGAAAAAAGATTCACTCGAACGGCACGGGTGGCATGTCACCGGATCGCGACAAGGTGGTGCTCAATCTGCTGGCCGGCGAGAACAAGTTGCTCGTCAAGATTTTCAATGTCACCGCCGGTTGTGCGTTTCAATTCAGGTTCATCGACGTGCCGGTCATGCCAAAGGGCATGAACACCGAGGCACTGCGGATGGGCATCGAGGATCTCAGCCGCACCTATCCCGGCCAGTACCAGAATGGCGCGGAGTTCCTGAATCGCTTGGATGCCCTTGAGGAGAACCCGGACGAACAGGCCTTCCTCACCCTGCAGCGCGAAGCCATGCTGGCCAACCCGCTGATGAATTTCGAAAAACTGTTATTGATCAAACGCAGCGTCAACAGCCTCGGCCTGCCCAACAACTGGCAGGCCAACTGCGGCACCGGCAGATATGGTTATGACAACCAGATCGCCGTGCTCTCGCCGGTGAATCCGCAGGGCAATCTAACGACGTTGCTGAAACCCGCGACCTCGGAATTCGTGGGCGACCTGAAACTGGATTTCGACGGCGACAAGCTGCTCTTCTCGATGCCCGGCAAGGGGATGATCTGGCAGGTCTGGGAGGTCAGGGCGGACGGCACCGGCCTGCGGCAAGTGACCCCCGGTGACGAACCGGACGTGGACAACTACGATCCCTGTTACCTGCCCGACGGCAAAATCCTCTTCACCTCGAGCCGTGGCTTCGCCGGCGTGCCCTGCGTGGGCGGCGGCAACCAAGTGGCTAACATCTGCAAAATGAATGCCGATGGCACCAACATCCGCCAGCTTTGCTTCGACCAGGACCAGAACTGGTGCCCCACGGTGCTCAACGATGGCAGCGTGCTCTATACCCGTTGGGAATACTCCGACACGCCGCATTACTTCACCCGCATCCTGTTCCGCATGAACCCGGACGGCTCGGGCCAGATGTCCTATTATGGCAGCAATTCATATTGGCCCAACTCGTTCTTCTATGCCAAGCCGGTGCCGAACCACCCGACCAAGCTGATCTCGGTGATCTCCGGCCACCACGGCGTGCCGCGCATGGGCGAGTTGATCATGTTCGATCCCGCCAAGGGCCGCTTCGAGGCCGATGGCGTGGTGCAACGCATCCCTGGCAACGGCCAGGAAGTCAAACCCACCATCGGCGACGGCCTGGTCGACGGTTCATGGCCGAAGTTCCTGCATCCCTATCCGCTCAGCGACAAGTACTTCCTGGTGTCCTGCAAACTCTCGGAGCAAGCGAAGTGGGGCATCTATCTGGTGGATGTGTTCGACAACATGACGCTCATCAAGGAGCAGGACGGTTATGTCCTGTTTGAGCCGATCCCGTTGCGCAAGACCACCCGCCCGCCGGTCATCCCCGACCGCATCAACCTGGCCAAAAAGGATGCCACGGTCTATCTGGCGGATATCTATCAAGGTCCCGGCCTCAAGGACGTGCCGCGCGGCACCGTCAGGAAAATGCGCCTCTACGAGCCGCATTTCGGCTATCAGGGCATGGGCGGACATATCAACATCGGCATCGACGGCCCGTGGGACGTCCATCGCATCCTCGGCACCGTCCCGGTGGAAGCCGACGGCTCGGCCAGCTTCAAGGTGCCCGCCAACACCCCCATTGCCGTACAACCGTTAGACGCGGAGGGCAAGGCCATCCAACTCATGCGCAGTTGGTACACGGCCATGCCGGGCGAGAGCTTCTCCTGCATCGGCTGCCACGACACCCAGAACACGATCCCGCCTAGCAAGGCGACCATTGCCAGCCAGCGCGCGGCCTCGGACATCGCGCCGTGGTATGGCCCGGCGCGCGGCTTCAGCTTCAAACGCGAGGTCCAGCCGGTGTTGGATAAATTCTGTGTGGGCTGCCACAAGGAGGGCGCCCAACCGGTCAACGGCCAGGCCGTGGCCGACTTCACCGCCAAGAAAGACAACGGCGAGCGCAACTTCACCAAGTCCTACATCGCGCTCCATCCGTTTGTCCGCCGGCCCGGCCCGGAGAGCGACTATCACCTGCTCAAACCGTTAGAGTATCATGCCGATACCAGCGAACTCGTGCAGATGCTCAAGCGCGGCCACTACAACGTGAAGCTCGACGCCGAGGCCTGGGACCGCATCGTGACCTGGATCGACCTCAACGTGCCCGACCACGGCACCTGGACCGAGCACGTCAACGGCGTGCGGCCCGTGATGCAGCGGCGCAAGGAGATGTTCGCGAAATACGCCAACCGCACCGATGACCCGGAAGCAATCCCGGAACCATCTAACAAGGAGCCCATCCGGTATGTCGCGCCTGCGCCGCTGCCCGAGCGCAAGCCGCAGGACCTGCGTGTGGCCGGTTGGCCCTTTGACGCCGCCGAGGCCACCAAGCGGCAAACCGCCGCCAAGCTGGCACCCACCCTGAAGATCGACCTGGCTGACGGCAAGGTGATGGATCTGGCGCTGGTTCCCGCCGGCGAGTTCATCATGGGCGACGCCGCCGGCGCAACCGACGAGGTTCCTGTTGGCAAGGTCAGGATCGACCAACCGTTTTACATGGGCGCGACGGAAATCAGCAACGCCCAATATGCGGCCTTCGACACCAAACATGACAGCGGCGTGATCAGCATGACCGGCAAGGATCAGGGCGAACGCGGCCACATCATCAACCAACCGAACCAACCCGTGGTGCGCGTCACCTGGATCGAAGCCATGGCCTTCTGCAAGTGGCTCTCACAGAAAACCGGCAAAAAGTGTACCCTGCCCACCGAGGCGCAATGGGAATGGGCCTGCCGCGCCGGCACCGAATCGCCGTTCTTCTACGGCAATCGCGACACGGATTTCGCCAAGTTCGCCAACCTGGCCGACGCCTCGCTCAGCCAACTGGATCGCGGCGATGCGCCGCCATGGCATCCCAGGGACCGCCGTTTCAATGACGGCTGCGGGGTGACCAGCGAGGTCAACCGCTATGAGCCGAATGCCTGGGGCCTGCGCAACATGATCGGCAACGCCGCCGAGTGGACACTCAGCAACTATCAGCCCTATCCGTATGTGGACACCGACGGCCGCAATGATTTGCAAGCCGATGTCATGAAGACCGTGCGCGGTGGCTCGTGGTACGACCGCCCGATCCATACCAGCTCTGCGGCACGCCTACCCTATCGCACGTGGCAGGCGGTGTATAACGTCGGCTTCCGCGTGGTAATGTCCGCCGAGGGCCAACCCGCCGTCGCGGCCACCGCCACCACCACCCAATAAATAGGAAATATGCTTATGATAAATCAATTCGTTACATGGTGCGGAATCGTGGGTTTGTGGGTGACTTCATTGAGCGTGGTTGGCCTGGCGCAGGATAATGCGTCGGTGAGCGGCCTGTTCAGCGACCACATGGTGTTGCAGCGCGGGATGCCGGTGCCGGTCTGGGGCGCGGCCAAGGCGGGCACCAAGGTCACCGTCAAGTTCGGGCCGCAGGAGAAAACCGCCGGGGCCGACAAGGATGGCAAGTGGATGGTTAGACTCGACGTCCTGAAAGCCTCCACCACACCGGCGGAGTTGACTATCACATCGGCCACCGGCAATCAGCCGGTGAAGATCGCCGATGTGCTGGTGGGCGAAGTCTATCTTTGTGGCGGGCACTCCAACATGGCCTTTTCAATGAAGGAGCTTAGGGCCGATGACGATATGGCCAAGGCAAATTTCCCGCTGCTGCGCCAATCCAGGCTCGGCGAAGGCTGGGCGGTTTGTTCCCCGGCAACCATCAGCGAGTTCTGCGCCACGAGCTACTACTTCGGTCGTAGAATGGCTCAGGAGACCGGCATCCCGATCGGCCTGCTCAACTGTTCGTTGAGCGGAACCCCCATCGAGAAATGGATCGAACCCGAAGGCAACAAGATCCGCATCGGCTTTGACCATGTCGGCAAGGGCCTGATGGTCGGCAGCAAGAAAGGTAAGGATCCGGTCCAGGAAGTCGCAGGCGGCAAGCTCAAACAGTTCGCGATCGCCACCGTCAACCCGGCCGCGGCGACTGACCCGACTCAGCCCGCTCTGAAATGGGTCTGGGCCGAAGCGGCCATCGATGGCAAGTCCGTGGTGGTGTCGTCGCCGGAGGTTCCCAAACCCGTGGCCGTGCATTATGCGTACAGCAGGAATCCCGAGGGCTGCAATCTCTATAACAAGGATGGCCTGCCGGCCTCCCCGTTCCGCACCGAGGACTAACAGCGTGAAACTCGACGCCGAAGCCTGGGACCGCATCGTCTCCTGGATCGACCTCAACGTGCCCGACCACGGCACCTGGACCGAGCACGTCAACGGCGTGCGGCCCGTGATGCAGCGGCGCAAAGAGATGTTCGCGAAATGCGCCAACCGCACCGAAGATCAGGAAGCAATCCCGCCACCATCTAACAAAGAGCCCATCCAGTATGTCGCGCCTGCACCGCTGGCCGAACGCAAGCCGCAGGACCTGCGCGTGGCCGGCTGGCCGTTTGACGCCGCCGAGTGGACACTCAGCAACTATCAACCGCAGCAAGATGATTGGAAAAACACCTCGGCAACAACCAAGCAAACTGACAACATGAACACCGATACGTCTAACACAAACCTTTCCTTTGCAGCTAGAATCCGCGACCGTGTCAGGCTTCAGGTGCCCGCCCTGAAGCTGCGCCTGGTTTGCGGACTGACGGCCGGCCTGCTGGGCGGCAACGGGTCGGCGGGTGGCGAGACGGGCACCGCCCCGGCACCGGGGCGAAATGCGGCAGCGCAAAACCCCGCAGTCGTCTGGGAAAGCCTGCCTGCTATCCGAACAGGCGTGAAGATCAGATCTCACACCTCGAAGAATGCCATGAATTGCACCATCATGGATTGGACCAACTACACGCTGCAGGATGGGGATGGTTACGAGCAGGCGATTGTCAAAGGCTGCGCAGGCATGCTGGTCCATTCATGGTTCGCCTGGTTGAGCAAACCCGACGGCAACCTGAAACTCTATCTGAAGGATGGCATCACACCGGCCCACGACATGCCGATCACCGATTATTTCACAGCGGGCAAGCCGCCCCATTTGCTGTGGTATAACCAGGATGGCTGCATCTGGTCGGCATTTCCTTGTCTGCCGTTCGACTCCTATTTCAAGGCGGCCATCACCAAGCGTCCCGATTGGTATCAATACACGCTGCATCTCTATCGGGAAGACCGCTTCTCCGAAGGGATCACGCCCGCGGCACTCGAGGTGCTCAAGACCCGGATCAGCGCGCCCGGTGGCGCGTTTCCAGGCGCGGTCCCGGGCAACCTGACGGAATCCAGGACACTCGATCTCAGTGCCTCGCAGGCGCAAGTCATGTTCGAGGCCGGCCAGGCTGGCGTGATCCGCAGCCTGCGGATCGCGCCTCCGTCCGCAGCCACCGGGGCCATGGATTCCATCCATATCCGCATGACCACGGACGGCGCGATCACCGCCGACCTTCCCATCTCGATGTTTTTCGGCGGATACCAGAATATCGACATGCGGAACGCCAGGGGCATGCCAGCCGGATTTGATGGCAAATTGTTATATTGTTATTTCCCGATGCCATTCTGGAAATCCCTGAAAATCGAACTGGTCAACAAACAAAACGGCCCGGCACAGGTGGCCTGTGAGGTCGGATGGTCGGACCGCAATCCGTATCCGGAGCATTCCACCGGCATCTTCAAGGTTCAGTTCAACGACAATGTGTTAGTCAAGGCGGGTGATCCTGACTTCGCCAACCTGGACGTGGCAGGGGCGGGCACCCTGGTGGGATGCGTCTCAAAACTCACCGGGGATATCGAAGGGAATTTCAGCATCTTTACCGATGGTTCCAACACCCCTGTGATCGAGACCACCGGCGGCGAGGATTACTTCAATCACGCCTATGGCATCCACCCCGGCATCTTCAATGCCTTCAGCGGCGGACTGGCAGGAGGCACCGGCTACCGCTTTCATATCCTCGATTATGTGCCGTTCCTGAATTCCATCAAGTTGACCCAGGATCACGCCCATGGCTTCACCCATGACAGGGACGGCACGTTCCTCAGCGCCGTGTATTACTACCACACTCCGCAAAAGTTCCTGGTGCTAACTGACAGCATGGATGTCGGGAAACCGGCATCCGAGGCGTCACACCATTACCAGGTGACAGGCACCGAGGGCAAATCGCGCCTGCAGACGGACACGGCAAGCTACGAGGGCAACTTCAATGAACTCATCACCGACGAAGGCCGGTGGACCGACAAGAGTTCAACTTTCACAATCCGGATCAATGCGGGCAATGACGGCGTGCGACTCCGCAAACGCATCAACCAGATGGCCTATCACCAGGAGGTGGACGTCTTCGTGGACGGGGTGCGTGCTGGGACCTGGTTTGAACAGGGTGCCAATTACGTGCTGAACTACGATCATGCGCCCTACCAGGAATTGGTGCGGACTTACTTTGACCAGAAGAAGCAGGAAGTGCCGAACTGGCGGAACGGGACCATGCCAACGAAGTTCCGGGACACCGAATTCGAAATTCCCGCAGCACTGACAACCGGCAAACAGAACCTCAACATCAAAATGGTCACCAGGAATTCCTTGGCCGTCAACCCAGCCGATGAAAAGCTGACCAACGAATATTTTTACTGGATCTATTCGTACGCCAAGGCCGGATCCACTCCATGAACTTAACTCCACCGGTAATATCCGTGGTTTCGGCTTCTGACATCATGAATCCCATCCACATGCTTCGTTCGCGGATGACTCACGAATTCGTCTGAAACGCCAACCAGTGTCAACTCATTTTCCGCCGGGATCAGGAACCGTGATATTCATGCACGCCAACCCTGGAAGCAATATTCTGGTAATCATTTTTCGTGAAAGAACGACCGCCGGTTGGCGTTTATGTTCTCGTGTGATCAAGCAACCATCGAAGACAACGGATCGTCTCAAGCCGGGCCGGCTGGTTTTCTTGGCGGGCATGGGATTCGGGAATGAGCCTGCGGCGGGCAAGGATTGGCCGCAGTTCCGGGGCCCGAACCCCGCCGGCAAAGCGAGTGAAACGGGCCTCCCCAGGCGCCGGGAACCAAACGCCCCGGCATGGCTCCGGATGGGTGAAGGCATGGGCAAAGGCGATGCCGGAGTGGCCATCGTGGGCGCTTTTCCAGCAATTCAAGGGTCGCCCCGTGGTGGGGCTGCCTGAATCGTAACGCAGCACTTATGCAATCGAATCCATTGACCCAAATCAGCCGCCGTGAATTTGTGAAAACCGCCACGGTTGGCACTATGTTTGCCGCCCTGCCAGGCATCCTCAAAGCCCAGCAGGCACCGTCCATGAACGTCATTGGTGCGAACAACCGCGTCAATGTCGCCTGTGTCGGATTCTCCAACCGCTTCCAGGACGCGCTCTTGCCCTCATTCCTCAAAGCCAGAACCGAGTTGAATTTCGAGCTGGTCGCGCTGGCCGACCTCTGGAGCGCACGCCGCGAGGAAGGCAAGGCGAAACTCGAACAAGCCCTCGGCCATGCCATCGACCTCTATCGGAGCGACGAGGAGTTGTATGAGAAAGCCCGCAACGTCGATGCCGTGATCATCTCCACTGCCGATTTCCAGCACGCCAGGCATACCGTCCACGCCGTCAAGGCCGGCAAAGACACCTACACCGAGAAGCCTTTGGCCGAGGACATGGCCGCCGCCAACGCCGTGCTCGACGCGGTGCGCGAAGCCCGCAATGCGAACCAGCGCGGCGGCGCGGTCGTCCAGGTCGGATCCCAGCGCCGCAGCGGCAACGCCTATCACATCGCCAATGACTACATCCGCTCGGACCAGTTCGGTGCCATCACCTATGTCGATCTCTGCTGGAACGTCAACCAGCCTAACCGCTGGCGCCGGGGTGATCTGCCCGCCACCCTGAAGGAGGCCGACACCGACTGGAACAAGTGGCTGCTCGACCGGCCCCAAGTGGCGTTCGACCCACGCAAATACCTCGAGTTCCGTCTCTTCTGGCCCTACTCGTCCGGCATCCCCGGCCAGTGGATGTGTCATCAGATAGACACCGTCGGTTGGTTTACCGGCTGCGAGTTCCCCCGCTCGGCGATGGCCAACGGCGGGATCTACGCCTGGCATGACGGACGCGAGAACGGCGATACCTTCACCACGATCCTTGAGTATGGTCCCGAGAACGACCTCAGCCAGGGGTTTCAGGTGGTCTTCAGTTCGCGCCAGACCAACTCCGCACGCGGCAACGTTGAGAAATACCACTCGACCAAGGGCACGATCGACCTGATCAGTGGCACGGTCTCTAACGAGGGGGTCGAGAATGTGAAAGGGGAGACGCTGAAACTCAGCGCGACCGAAGTCGCGACCACCAGTGCCAACACCGGCGCGGGCGGCATGGAGGTCGCCCACATGCGCAACTGGATGGAGAGCGTCCGCACGCGCAAACTGCCGAACGCCCCCATCGAGGCCGGTTACAACCACTCGGTGGCGCTCATCATGTCCAACGCCTCGCTGCGCACCGGCATGAAGGCGGTCTTCGACAAGAACACGCGCCAAGTCATGACCGGAGGCAAGGTGTTCAAGGGCTATTGATCCTGAGGTGACCAACCCGTTCGACAGCATCACGTGACGAACATGCCGGATCGCCTTTCACTATCATGGAAATCACGGGGGGCGGTCGGATCATTCCACAGGTGAAACTTCCGCCATTGGAGAATCATCCATGCAACTGAACCGCAGAACATTCATCAGGACGCTGGCTGTCGCTGGGGTGGCCGGCGGTGCCGGCATGACGCGTGCCCAGCAGGTCGCACCGAAAATCCTGTTAGGGATTTGCGCCGGCCCGGACCAGGCGGGCAAACTCAAGGCCCTGGGTTTTGATTTCATTGAGGGTGGTGTCGATGGCATGCTCAAACCCAGCGTGCCGGACGCCGGGTTCGCGCCGCTACTGGCAACCCTCAAAGCCAGCGAGCTGCCCATCCGGTCGTGCAACGGCTATCTCCCCAAGGAATTCCGGCTCACCGGCCCGGCCACCCGGCACGCCGCCGCACTGGAGTATGCGGTCACGGCCTGCCACCGTGCGGATGCGCTTGGCATTCCCTATCTCGTCCTCGGCAGCGGAGGCGCGCGGAATGTGCCCGCCGGGTTCGCGATCGACAAAGGCAAAGCGCAATTCATCGGGTTCTGTCAGCAGTTGGGAGACCGCATCAAGGACTGCCAAGTCACCATCGTGCTGGAACCGCTCAACAAGGGCGAATCCAATATCCTCAACTCGGTCGCCGAAGGCATCGCGTATGTGGACGCCATCAGGAGTCCCCGGATTCAGTTGTTGGCGGATTTCTATCACATGATGAAAGAAGGCGAAGGCCCGGCCTCAATCCGCATGGCCGCCGCACGCCTCCGTCACTGCCACCTCGCCGAACTGGAAGGCCGCCAGGCCCCGGGCACCAAGGGTGAGGACATGCGCGGCTTCTTCAAGGCGCTCAGGGACATCGGCTATGCCGGCGGCGTCTCATGCGAATGCGGCTGGCCCAAGGAAAACCTCGAGGCGGCCTGGAAGAAAGCTCTCGCCACCATGCGCGAGCAGGCCATGAACTTCTGACTGCTGCCGACAAACCGTTGCTTGACCGGGCAAACCCACCACCACCACCCCCCGTGGCTCCCGCTCTTCCATCCCCGCTTTGCCTTTTCATGCACGCCAGCCCAAGGCAAATTCCCCGCAATAATCTCCATCAATCCACCGTAGTGATCCACACACCATGAAAACAAGCATCCACACCCACCTGCTTGCCGTCAGCTTGCTGACCGCACTTGGCCAACCTCTGTCAGCCGCACCCGCCGTACTCGCCGTGGATGTGGGCAAGCCGGGACACCCGGTCCCGGCCACCCTTTGGGGCATCTTTTTCGAGGACATCAACCTCTCCGCCGACGGCGGCATTTACGCCGAACTGGTGCGCAACCGCAATTTCGAGGACTCGGATCAACCCGAGCATTGGAGCGCCATTGGCAGTGGCGCGGAGGCCGCCCGTTTCAGCGTGGACCCCGCCCGGCCCGTTAGCCCGAAGAACCCGCGTTCGCTCAAGGTCACCATCGCCCCGTCCGGCGGCGCACGCGCTGGCGTCGCCAACGGCGGCTTCTATGGCATGGGCATCGCCCAGGGCAAGACCTACCAACTCTCGCTGCTGGCACGCGGCGGCGACGGTTTCAGCGGCCCGCTCACGATTTCGCTCGAAAGCGCCGAGAGCGTTCCCTACGCCACCGCGACGCTTCCCGCCCTGACGGGAGATTGGAAGAATTACACCTTCGCGCTCAAGGCCAGCGCCAGCGACCCCAAGGCGCGACTCGTCATCAGCGCCACCCAGGCCGGCACCTTCTGGCTCGACATGGTGTCGCTCTTTCCGGAACAGACATGGAAGGGCCATGGCTTGCGCCCGGACCTTGCCGAAATGTTGGTCGGTCTCAAGCCCGCCTTCGTGCGTTTCCCCGGCGGTTGCTGGGTCGAGGGCGACACGATGAAGGAAGCCTACCGCTGGAAACAAACCATCGGCGATCCCTCCGAGCGCCGCACCCAACATAACATCTGGGCCTACGAGGCCACCCACGGCCTCGGTTTCCATGAGTATCTCCAGCTTTGCGAAGACCTCAACGCCGCGCCGCTCTTTTGCCTCAACGTCGGCATGTCCCACCGGGAAAACGTCCCGCTGGACCAGATGGGCGAGTATGTGCAGGACGCCCTCGATGCCATCGAATACGCCAACGGCCCCGCCGACAGCACGTGGGGCGCGCTGCGTGCCAAGGCCGGTCACCCCGCGCCCTTCAAGCTGCAATACCTCGAGATCGGCAACGAAAACGGCGGTCCGGCCTATCACGAGCGCTATGCCCTGTTTGTGAAGGCGATCCTGGCAAAATACCCGCAAATGCACCTCATCGCCAACGTTTGGAATGGTTCCCCCAAGGACAGTCCCGTCGAAATCCTCGACGAACACTACTATGACACCCCCGACTTTTTCATCCGTCAGGCCGGCAAATACGATTCCTACCAACGCAACGGTCCCAAGATTTTCGTGGGCGAATACGCCGTCACCCAGAATGCCGGCCTGGGCAACCTGCGCGGCGCCATCGGCGAAGCCGCCTTCATGACCGGCATGGAGCGCAATTCCGATGTGGTCGTCATGGCCGCCTACGCGCCCCTTTTCTGCAACGCGAACCACAAACGCTGGCCGATCAACCTCATCAACTTCGATAGCACCCGCAACTTCGGCCTGCCAAGTTATTATGTCCAACAACTCTTCTCCCAACACCGTGGCGACGTCGTCCTGCCCGTGGCCGTGAGCACGCCCGCCGTCAACGACAGCGTCCGCGGCGGTGGGGTCGGCGTGGGCACCTGGCTGACCCAGGCCGAGTTCAAGGACATGAAGGTCACGACGCGTGATGGCAAGACGCTCTTCGCCGCCGATCCGGCCCAAGGCACCGCCGCGTGGAGATTGTTAGGTGGCGACTGGAAAATCCAGGACGGCGCCCTGCGCCAAAACTCCCTCAACACGAATGTCCGCGCGCTCGTCGGCGACAAGACCTGGACGGATTACACCTACACTCTCAAAGCGCGGAAAATCGGTGGTCAGGAAGGTTTCCTCGTTCCCTTCCTGATTACGGAAGACGAATCCAAGTGCTGGTGGAACATCGGCGGTTGGGGCAACACCCGCAGCTCCCTCGAGATGGCCGGCGTCACCGCCAGGGATGAACCATGCAAACTCGAAACCGGGCGCTGGTATGACCTCCGCATCGAAGTCCGCGGCTCTAGCATCAAGTGCTATCTCGACCAGAAACTCATCCATGAAGCCACGGCCACCAGCGTGAAATCGCTGCATGCCTCGGCCACCCGTGAGCTGGCCAGCGGCGAGGTCATCATCAAGGTCGTCAATGCTGCCGCTGACGCGCAGCCCGCCGAGATCAAGCTCAACGGGATCACCCAAGCCACCAGCCCGGCCCGGGCCCTGGTGCTCACCTCGGAGCATGCCACCGACGAGAACACCCTCGACAACCCGACCAAAGTCGTGCCAGTCTCCCAAGCGTTGCCCCTAACCGGAACCACCTTGAGTTATACCTTCCCGGGAAACTCGCTCACCGTCATCCGCGTGAAGGTTAACTGATGACTTCAACCTCACCACCAGGAATGTGCCACTGCGGATGGATATACACCTCCTTGAGCGCCGTTTTGATGCGGTGCTCGCGGTCGTTGCGGGTGCGCCCGCGGGTTTCCAACCGATGAAGTTGTCGCGCCCATATCTTCCAGGCGAGACCCCATCTCCTCTGCTCTGGCCTAAGATGCGCCGCGCCTTGTTGGCCGTGCCTGATGTCGCCCGCAGCACGGCGACAACCACAGCAAGTGTCCAAATCAGAGGGGCAGGGGCTTTCCCGTTCTCTCAAATCGTGTGGCACAACGTTTGAGGTGAGGCGACGGCACGCTGGACTGCGAATCCAAACTGAGGGTTTATCGCCGTCGCCTCCATCGACTTGTTCGGTCTTGGCGGGTGGGGTCCGGGTCCACCGAGCCTTGACGAAGGGCCACAAGCTACCAAAAGCGCCCCACCACGCAAGCAGAAACTTCCGGCAGAAACTTCCGGCGATGCCAAAAATTGTCGGCTGGTCTCGGGGATGTGACTCACTGCCATCCCGGCGAATTCGAAGATCCTTAACCACGGATTACACGGATGTTCACAGATAGTGCGCCGCGCGTTCCCCTCTTCCATCCGTGTCAATCCGTGAAATCCGTGGTCAAACATGCGGATCACGGTCCCGAACAACCAGCCCCTAATCGAATGCGCTCGCGGAGAATGGTCACTCAGGCCCGCATGAAGTTCATCCGCTCTCGCGAAAGAAAGCCGCCATGACCGCGCCCAAATCGAAGCAGCCCCATGCCGCCACTAAGCGACTCCGCCATCAGGCCATCCCATGCAGCTCTTCAATCTCTGACCGAACGATTGAGTGCTCCTACGGGCGCGATTGAAAGTGAATTGGCATGAGCTTGAGCAGCTTATGGCCCGTTAGGAGGCACGACTTGTTCTCCCGCTCTCTTTGCTGTGGCAGGATTGCGGATGAGCAAATCCTTCTCGAATGTGTCTATCTCGCCGGAAATTTCCCATGTGCGTAGCTGGACTGCCTGCGGGCGACCCAACAGAGCAAATAGCGGTGGATCAATCCAATTCACCTGAGCACCGGAAATCGTAATTGGGCGCGCAGGAACTCTGAAAGATTCTCTGGGGATTCCCACACAGTCCTCCTTGTTAAACAAGATGTTCGTGAGTATGGAAAGTGAGACAGTCGTGTGTCCCTTCTCCGTTCGGGTGATTCTCATTGGGTAGTAGAGCTTGTCAGTCTCGAAACGAATTCTCAAAGGAGTCTTCTTCGCTGCCTCCTGCTTTACGTCAACCACGTCAAAAAGGAACCACTTGTAACCGTCCTTCGCATAGTCAGAGATCACCGCAAGTAGTGGAGCAGGAACTTCAAGACCTTCGTTAGCCGCGCCAAACTCGGCGGTCACCCACGCTGAAAAGCGCTCCGCGTCGAGCAATTCGACAGTCCGAATATCATGCGCTCCAATCATCTTCCGCTCAACAACTCTTGCGGCAGGAATCTCGGCGGGTCCCGAGAACGGGCCAAACGGATCCGCTCCACCAGAGTCGCGAACTACCACACGTGGAAGTAGTGACTTGCAGCGCGTGAACACTCCAATGTCTGTTGCCTCAACTTTTGGCTTGGACGGCAAAGGCATCACTTCAAGAATCTTTGTCTCTTCCGAGGCTCCCAGAGTAGTCTGAAGATACAAAAGCTGCTCTTTGCCATTCCAAGCAATGATCGCGTCTTGATTGGGCTCTACTATGCGGACTCCCTTCTTAAAGGGAATGCTTCCCATGTCGGCATCGCAGGTAATCGTAAACGCCACCGATAAAAGCATGACTGCACTAATGGATTTCATTTTCTTGGAGAACGTTTGAGGTGAGGCGACGCCGTGCTGGACTGCGAATCCAAACTGAGGGCTTATCGCCGTCGCCTCCACCGACTTGTTCGGTCTTGGCGGGTGGGGTCCGGGTCCACCGAGCCTTGACGAACGGCCACAAGCTACCAAAAGCGCCCCACCACGCAAGCAGAAACTTCCGGGGATGCCATCGGGGATGTGACTCACTGCCATCCCGGCGAATTCGAAGATCCTTAACCACGGATTACACGGATGTTCACGGATAGTGCGCCGCGCGTTCCCCTCTTCCATCCGTGTCAATCCGGTGCGCCAGGCCAAGACTGGCTTCTCTATTGATCTGAAATGTGATCAACATGTCAAATAAGTGTCCAACATGTGTCGGCGACGGTTCAAAACTAGATTTTTTGCCGGAGCAAAACTAGACAGATTTCAACGTGAAATGGCCGAGAATCGGGGGCCAGATTAACTTTGGTGAATGATCGAGCACCCAGAGCTTGCGAAACGGG
>JAPLUI010000227.1 GCA_026397725.1 Verrucomicrobiota bacterium
GCGATCCTTGAAAAAATTCTGTTTTGCCTTCTGCATCTCCACCACGAAACGCTCGCCGGAAGCCGCCTCGCAGGCCAGATCAAACACCGCCTGCCGGGATTCGAGGATCTCGCCCAGGCGGTAGGACGGCTTGAGGGCAAGCGTGGCAATCTGATGGTGCGGCGGCAGCAACTGGTTGAGAAAATCGCACAACAAATCCTTGGAAGCTTCTTCCCCGAAAAGCTTCTTGAATCCAAAATCGGTGTAAGGATTGACGAATAACATGAGCCGGACCGTGCGAGCGCAGCCGCACCGTGCCACCGCCTGGCGAAATGTCAAATCCGAAAATCCGCCGACGAGCGGGGCGTGACGCGAGTGCCCGCGAGCGGCGATCCGGCCCAACCAGCCCTCCACCACCGCCGCGTTCCCGCTGCTGCCCTCCTCGCAATCCAACAGGTGTTGGTAACCATTCACGTCAATCGCCATGGCCACCACCACGCAGTGTCCGTTGCCAGGGAGGAGGCCGTCAACCTCAGACTTCCTGAGCCCGCCGTTGAATGGTCGAGGAATGGATGATCAAGTGAGAGCAAGACATGACCCCGCAGCGGCACTGCTGCCACCCGAACACCCATGACCCCGCCAGAGGCGGTGCCTGGTTCAAGATCTTTTTACCACGGATTTCACGGATAAGATTGCTTCCGAATGGTGGTCAAGCCGCTGATCAGGCAGCTTGCCACTGGCACCTCATCTCCTATTTCTTATCCTCATCGTTCCTGCCCTGGCGGGTTCCCCGTTGCCTGCCACCCTCGCTGGCGACAGAGTGGTGATCCGCCCCCATGGGACGCTGGGGGTGTTGTTCCCGGTCCGTAGCTTCGTCGCCAGCACCAGCGCTGCCTCAGCCGATCAGGTGCAAACCTACGCAGCGGGTGCCTGGACCCCTTGTTGGCTCAAGAACACCGATCCCGCCACATGGGTCAACCTTGAAGACACCTCTGAGTCTCCCACCGATCAAGGATCTACCGTGCTGCGCCCGGCCAGGGGTTGTTCGCTCTCAAGCGCGACCCCGCCATCGACCCCGCCATCACAATGCTCGGCTACGGCGAAGTGCGTGACAACGCCTTCATCCGCCCGCTCTGCATGGGCTTGAACCTGGTCGGCGGCGGCTATCCGCTCACCCAGTCCGCCACGGGTGCCGCCAGCCGCCAGATGAACCTGACAGCACACTTCCTGAACTGGACCTTGAATTGACGAGGAATCGGCAATGCATCTCGGAAAATGACTTGGCACCTTCCCGGGGGGTGCCGGGACTTAGCCACCGCGGTGTGGCGCTGCGCTTCCCACCGCACTCCATACTCTCACCGCACCTGCGCGAGCCAAGGTCTGGAGTGCGGTGGGAAGGGCGCAGCCCGCCACCCCGCTTTGGCTCAACCGTTAGAGCCGCGGGGTTCCCATGAGGCACGCCGCAGATTTCAACATTCAACATTCAACATTCAACTTCCAACATTCAATGATCAAGTAAGACCAAGAATTGTCACCGCCGCGTCCATTCTTATACTGTGGACTTGAGTCGGCGTGTTTGGCTCGCCGCCTCCCCGAGTCCAGGCCTGAATACCGCAGCTTCAGCCTCGATGGCTCCGCCGGCCTGACCACCCAAGGCTTCCTCCGCGCCCAAGTCACCCAGCCGTGATCTGAATCCCAAATTCAAAATCAAGAATCTTTCCAAGGATTCTCCTCATGGAGTGTCTGGCTATTTGAGGGCGCACGGCCCTTACCATCTGCGTCCACCTGCGGTTTCATATTCCTCTTCAGGGCAGCAGCAGCACCACCAACGACAAAGAGTGGATCAGCTCGCCAAAACGATCACCCACAATGAACACCAAGAATGCAAAGTTTGAATCGTCCGCCCGGCTCGCAAAGCCGTCATCCGACACCGGTTTGCGTGCCGTGGCTGTACCTGCGGCACGGCTCGCCACAGGGATCACCCTTGGAGTCTGCGCGTGCTTGTCTTTGCTGGGTGCCAGCGGCTACGCGGCGGAGTCCGGGCCGCCGCCCGCAGTCCCTGTGGCCGTGCCGAAAACCCACACCCTGCCGACTGACGCGTCGGCCACGGTGATCTCATTTAACTACAGTGGTGGGATGCGCAAACCGGAAAACGACGACCCGCTGATGGTGATTCGCGCGGATGGTTCGGTCACCTTGGGAGATCACTATCACAAGAACGCCCGCATCAAGACCCGAGTCACCAAAGACGATCTCCAGGCGTTGCTGCAACTGGCCATCGACACGAATGATTTCTTCAAGCTCGATGCGGCCGAAATCAAGCACTCGCTCGACGTGAAACTCAAGCACGAGAATGAGCAACTGAAAGACCAGGGAATCATCAGTATTGGACCAGATGGCATTTGTGATGCCGCGACGACCGTGGTGCGGATTCAGGCCGATGGCAAAGACCACGAGGTTCAATACTATGCCTTGGACATGCAGGCCCAGGCTGACGAGCGCTTGGCCCGGCTGCAAACCATCGCCACGCGACTGACCGAACTCGAGCGCAAACTCCGGGCCGAGGCCGCAAAACCACCTGTGGCCGAGGCCCCAATAGCGGCACCACCAGGAGCTGTCCCTATCGATACGGAACCGCACGTCATGCGTCGGCAAGCGGATGGTTCAATCAAGTGTGGCGAGTAGTTCCAAGCCCCGAACGCGGGGCGGGTATGGCGTGGGCAGTAACTCGGGCGGATCCGGAGCGCGTGCATCCTGCACGCTGACGGCCAGCGGACAGGTTGTCCGCTGGCTCGAAACTGGCGACCGAATGTCGCCTCGCCGACAGCCGACAAGATGTCGGCGCTCCTCACTGCGGGCACCATCGGAGCCAAGTGACTCAGGAGCCGCAAAAGAACGCATTGAATTTTTGAATTTATTGATTGAGTTTTGCGGCAACCGATGATTACCCTCCGTGGCAAGGTGGCTTCATGCCGGGGCTATCTGAGTTGTTTCCTGCTTCCAATTAATCACACACTCCCATTGCCATGAAAACCATCAGCACCGCCATCATCGCGTTGGCGTTGGCGCAGACCGCCGCGAACGCCGTCACGTTCACCGCCAACACCACCATCGGCGTCGGTGACGCGACCTACGAGAACCAGGAGATAGTCGTGAACGGTTGCACGCTCACGGTGGACGGCGGCCACCGCTTCACCTCGCTGCTGCTCACCGGCGGCGCGGTGCTCACCCATTCGGCGGCTCCGGCCGGGGAACCTAACAATCGGCTCGACCTAACGATTGCCGGGGCAATGGAAATTGACGCCACGAGTCGGGTGGATGCCACCGCCAAAGGCCACGCCGCAACGACCGGACCCGGTGCCGGAATCAATTCCGGAGCTTATCCGTCCGGCGGCGGACACGGCGGGCCGGGTGGCAATTCCTATGGTGGTCCCGCAGGCGGAGTGAGTTATGGTGATCTGCTCGCTCCCACCCAGGGTGGCAGCGGCGGGGGCAATTCGATTAACTTCGGACTCGGCGGTGCCGGCGGCGGGGTCGTCCGCCTCAACGTCGGCGGAGCACTCACGGTGGCCGGTCAGTTGACCGCCAATGGGGAGAGCGGGAGGGCGAGCAGCGGCGCGGGTGGGAGCATTCATCTCAGCGCCGGGACGCTGGCTGGGAATGGCAGCATCGCGGCCAATGGCGGCAGCGCCAGTATCGTTGGGGCTGGCGGCGGCGGCGGTGGGCGCATCGCGCTTTATTACGGCAGCTCGACGTTCAGCGGCGGATTGACGGCTCTGGGCGGTCTCGCTGCGGGAACTTTTTCGGGCAATAGCGGCGGCGCGGGCACCTTATACACCCATGCCACCAGCCAGAGTGTGGGCGACTTGCGCCTCGATAACACCGGGCGCACGAACGCCGTGGAAACCCTCCTCACCGGGCCCGTTCCGTATCGGCTCGTGCTCACCAACGTCACGGCCTTCGCGACCACGCCGATCACCTTCAGCGGCCTGCGAGTCGGCACGGGCGGTCTCCTTACGCACCCGTTTCAAGGGCCGCGCCTCCAAGTGCTCGTGCAAGGCAATGCCGTGGTGGAAGGTGGCGGAGCCATCGCGGCGGACGCGCGGGGCTATCCGGCGCACACCGGGCCGGGGGCGGGCAGCGGCGGAATGTATGGGTTCGCGGCATCTGGCGCGGGACACGGCGGCCAGGGCGGCGCTGCCTATGACGGCGCACCCGGTGGCGTGACCTACGATTCTGAAGCTGCGCCCGTGGACTACGGGAGCGGCGGCGGCGGCAGCACCGCGCCAAACCGGGGCGGAGGAGCCATGCAACTGACCGTCGAAGGCACTCTAACGGTTGATGGCCGCGTTTCGGTCAATGCCGACGCGGTGACCGGGGGCTACGACGGCGGCGGCGCGGGCGGTAGCATTTGGCTGTCGGCGAGTCGGTTGAACGGAGCCGGCAGTATCACGGCGAACGGTCAGGCATGCGGATATTCCCTGTCCGGCGGCGGCGGCGGCGGACGCCTTGCCATCTACACCGGGATCAAGGAATTCCCTGGTAGCGTGGCGGCCAACGGCGGCCAGAGCGGAACCCGTCCCGGCTCGAACGGAACGGTGCATTACGGCAGCTACGCCCCTCCGGTCCCCGAGATCGAAGTGGAACAGCCGTTAGGAACCCCCATCGCCGACGGTGGCAGCCTGGATTTCGGCGTCTGCATCGTGGGTGTTCCCAAATCGCTCACGTTCACGATCAAGAACACCGGCACCGGCGAGTTGTCCGGGCTGGGCATCACCATCGATGGCGCGAATGCGACTGATTTCACCCTGCTTGCGGCACCCGGCGTGCAAGTTCCCGCCGGTGGCAGCACCACCTTCGAGTTGCGGTTTGCCCCGTCCACCGGTGGCAGCAAGTCGGCCAGCCTTCATCTGGCCAGCAATGATGCCGATGAGAATCCGTTTGATATCGCACTGGCCGGTCGGGCGCTCTCGGCGACCATGGACACCGACGGCGATGGCATGAATGATGTCGGCGAGTTCATGCTGACGACCTTGGGTTTTGATTGGCAGGTGCCTCAACCGGCGTTGGTAAGAACCTACTTTGACGCCGCCAACGTCAACGGCCTGTTCACCCGCGACCAAGTCCAAGCCCTGCACGTCGGCACGCCGTTGCTGGTCAGGGACCCGGTGAGCGGTATGTTCAAGCTCACCATTGGCATCGAAAAATCGGTGGATCTGTTGGAATTCCTGCCGTTTCCGATGACCGCGCCACAGGTCATCATCAACGCCGCTGGCTGCCTTGAGTTCAGTTTCCTGCCGTCCGACAACGCCGCGTTCTATCGCTTGGAATGCCGCTAGCGCGCGGGCTGGAAACCACCGATCACGCGCCTCCCCACGATAGTCCAAGCAATTCGCATCTAAGAAATTGCTTTTACGATTGGCACGCGTGTGGCAGCGGAAGCGGGCATCGCAGAGCGGGTATCAGAAGGGGGGGGGTGATCATGCAGGAAAATGGGGGATTTCGTCAGAAGGTTGAGACGGGCACGGAATGATTCGAGCAAGGTGTCGGTCGCCGTTTTGCACAGGAGGTGGAGGAGGTCGCGACGCTTGCGGAAGAAGCCGCGCAGGATTTTGGGGATGTTGAAGACGAACTGGCGGTGCGGGACTTCGTGGCAGACGCAGGAGGCGATCCAGTCGGCGGTCTGGCAAGCGGAGCGCTGGTGACAGGCGGGGGGAGTGGTGGGCGGCGGCATTCGAATTCGCGGCGCGAGACGCGCCGTCCACGGCCTGCGGCGGGACGCCGCAGGCACGGTCGCCACCGCGGAGGAAGTTGCGCACGACCGCGCAGACATTCGGGCGGAGCGGGGAGACACACGGGGGCGGCGGGGGTGGCAGATGGTGGGCACCGCGAATGTTCATGAGAACATTTGCAGATCGATGCAAGCATTCGTGCGAAGATGCGCTTTGGTTGATGGTTCGGGTGTTTCATTGGCCACCGTGCGCGAGTGGGAACGCGGCACCGGTGAGCCAAGTGGCGCGGCCAAGACCTTGCTCGCAGTGGCGAGGCTCCGACATCCAGACCGGGAACTGGCATTTTGGTCCTGCTACCGCCGGTTTGGCCCGGGTTGGAAATAGGTTGGAAATGGGCTTGCGGGGGAGGGGCAATGCGTGGAGCATCGGGCATGGAACATCATGTCTATTTTTGGTTGCAGGACGAATGCCAGAGCGCAGCGGATCGTGCGGTCTTTGAGCAGGGCTTGGCCTCGTTGTTTGAGATTGACCTGGTTGTCGGCGGGCGCTGGGCGGTTCCGGCGCCGGTGGTGCTGCGCCCGGTGATTGATCAATCATGGGACTATGCCCTGACGATGCAATTTGCCAGTGTGGAGGATCACAATGCCTATCAAGGGCATCCGCAACACAATGCCTTCGTTGAAACCTTCAAGGGTTGGTGGGCCAGGGTGCTGGTGATGGACCTGGCCTGAGCCGGGTGCGGACGGGTTTATCGAGCTGATCCGATGTCCGGCATATCCACAGCCAAGCCGGTGCAGTCCGGGGCGTTCTTGCCGATGTCACGGGCGGAGATGGAGGTCCTGGGTTGGCGCGAGTTGGATGTGCTCATCATTACCGGCGATGCGTATGTGGACCATCCGTCGTTTGGAGCGGCGATGATCGGGCGGGTGTTGGAGTCGGAGGGCCTGCGGGTCGGGATCGTGGCGCAACCGGATTGGCGGGATGCGGATTCGCTCAAGGTGATGGGGGTGCCGCGCCTGTTCGTGGGGGTGACGGCGGGGAATCTGGATTCGATGCTGTCGAACTATACGGCGGCACGGCACAAGCGGAAGTTGGATGTTTACAGCGTCGGCGGGGTGCCGGGAAAACGGCCGAATCATGCGGCCACGGTGTATTCGCAGATGAGTCGGCGGGCCTTTCCCGGCGTGCCGGTGGTGCTCGGCGGGATGGAGGCGAGCATGCGGCGGGTGGCTCACTATGATTATTGGGAGGACAAGCTGCGGCCATCTGTGCTAACGGACTCCAAGGCGGAGGTGCTGGTTTATGGCATGGGGGAACGCGCGGTGCGGGAGATTGCCAGGCGCTTGCGGGCGGGGCGAGGGGATTTGGGCGGGATTCCCGGCACCGCCAGGTTGTTAGGTGCGAAGGCCAGCGCGGCGGCGGATTTTTCCGGGTGTATCGGGTTGCCGTCGTGGGAGGACTTGCAGGGGGAGGTCAAACTGCTGCTGCCATTGACCCGAGTCACGGAGGCCCAGCAGACGCCGTTTTGCGGGAAGAGGCTGGTACAGATGCACGGCAACCGGGCCGTGGTGGTGGAGCCGCCGGCCATGCCGGTGGACGGTCCGGATCTGGATGCCTTGTATGAATACCCGTTTCAGCGGGCGGTGCATCCATCCTATCATGAGCCGGTGCCGGGTTTTGCGACGATCAAGGATTCGGTGATTGTTTCGCGCGGGTGTGCGGGTGGTTGCACGTTTTGCGGGCTGGGTCTGCATCAGGGGAAGTTCCTGTCGAGCCGCAGCGTGGATTCGGTGCTGAAGGAGGTGCGCCGCCTGGGTGAATTGGAGACGTTCCGTGGCACGGTCTCCGATCTCGGCGGGCCGACGGCGAATTTGTTTGGGGCCAGGAATGGCCATGTGGAGGCGTGCCGGGGCTGCCATCGGCCGAGTTGCCTGTGGCCGAGTCCATGTCCCCATTTTGAAATCAACGAACGGCCGGGTCTGGAGTTGTTGCGCGGGGCGCGGAACTTGCCAGGGGTGAAGCACGTCTTCGTGCAATCCGGCATTCGGATGGATGTGGCCTTGCGCACCCCGGAGTACTTGCGCGAACTGGTGCAGCATCATGTCTCCGGGCACCTGAAGGTGGCACCCGAGCATCTGCATCCGGACGTCTTGCGGCGGATGCGCAAGCCCGCCGGGGATTTTCCGGCGTTCATGCAAAGGTTTTCCGAACTGAGTGCCGAGGCGGGCAAGGAGCAGTATCTCGTGCCGTATTTCATCTCGAGCTTTCCCGGCTGTACCGAACAGAAGATGGGGGTGGTGGAGGAGTTCCTCAAACAGGCACGCTGGAACCTCCAGCAAGTACAGGATTTCATCCCGCTGCCAATGACCGCTGCGGCCGCCATGTATGTGACCGGCCTGGATATCAACAGCGGCATGCCAATCCCGGTGGCCCGCAAGTCCCGCGACCGGGAAAAACAGAAAAACATGCTGCGCCCCATCCCAACACCCGCCAGCCAGTGGCTCGGGGGCGGAGTGGATCCCATGGATTCTCAAGTTCAGTGAATCACCCCGAGTTCCTTGCCGGTCTTGATGAAGGCGTCGATGCCTTGGTCCAGTTGCTCGCGGGTGTGGGCGGCGCTGATTTGGGTGCGGATGCGGGCCTGGCCCTGGGGCACGACCGGATAGAAGAAGCCGACGGCATAGACCCCGTGGTCGAGGAGTCGGTCGGAAAAGCGTTGGGCGAGTGCGGCCTCGCCTAACATGACCGGCGAGATCGGGTGGTCGTGGCCGGCGAGGTTGAAGCCGGTGCCGGCCATGGCCTTGCGGAAGTAAGCGGTGTTGTCTTTCACGCGGTCGGCCAGGGCGGTGGAGGCTTCGAGCATTTCGAGGACCTTGATGGAGGCCGCGACGATGGGCGGCGCGATGCTGTTGGAGAACAGATAGGGACGGGAGCGCTGGCGGAGCAGTTCGATGATTTCCCGTTTGCCGGAGGTGTAGCCGCCGGAGGCTCCGCCGAGGGCTTTGCCGAGGGTGCCGGTGGTGAGGTCGATGGCCCCGAAGAGGCCGCGGTGCTCGTGGGTGCCGCGACCGCGCGGGCCGAGAAAACCGGTGGCGTGGCAATCGTCGAAGTGAACGATGGCGTGGTATTGGCGGGCGAGGGCGTGGACCTGGTCGAGCTGGGCGATGATGCCATCCATGGAGAAGACCCCATCGGTGGTGATGAGCTTGAAGCGCGCGCCGTCACCATCGGCGGCCTGAAGCTGGGCTTCGAGGTCGGCCATGTCATTGTTGGCGTAGCGGTAGCGTTTGGCTTTGCAGAGGCGGATGCCATCGATGATGGAGGCGTGGTTGAGGGAGTCCGAAATGACCGCGTCGGCTTCGGTTAGGAGGACCTCGAACAGGCCGCCGTTGGCATCGAAGCAGCTTGGGTAGAGGATGGTGTCCTCGGTGCCGAGGAAGGCGGTGATTTTCTCTTCGAGTTGTTGGTGGAGGGTCTGGGTGCCGCAGATGAAGCGGACCGAGGCCATGCCGAAGCCCCAGCGCCCGAGGGCGGACTTGGCGGCGGCGACGACTTCCGGGTGAGCGGCGAGGCCGAGGTAGTTGTTGGCGCAGAGGTTGATGACGCTGCGGCCGTCCTTGAGGCGGACGGTGGAGTGCTGGGTGGAATCGAGCAGGCGCTCGCGCTTGTAAAGGCCCGCGGCGGTGATTTCAGCAAGGGTGGACTGGAGCGAGGTGACGAAGCTTTCCGGCAGCATGGCGGACGGACGATACATGGCCCGGGCCAATTGGGAATCGCGAATTTTCCGGCGCCACGAGGCCATCACCAACTCACAACATCCAACTTCCAACTTCCAACATTCAACATTCAATTTTCAAGTATAAGAATGGACGCGGCTGTGACATTTCTTTGTCTTACTTGATCATTGGAAGTTGGAAGTTGAATGTTGAATGTTGAAATCTTCGGCGTGAAGAATGGTGTAGCCGCAGCTCTCCCGGTTTAGCCACAGCGGTGTGGCGGGCTGCGCCCTTCCCACCGCACTCCAGACTTTGGCTCTGCCAACAGTGACAAACCATGGCCTAACATCTCCGTCCGGATGCCGCTCCCGGCACCCCCCGGAAGGTGCCAAGTCATGTTCCGGGATGCATTGCCAATTCCTTGTCAATTCAAGGTCCAGCCCAGGAAGAGTGCCGCTGGATCCGCAGCGCGGCTGACCCCGTCTCCTGGCTGCCGTGAAGCACCGCATCCTGGCGGGTACCACTGCCTGCTAGCGGCCCTCGGCGATGCGCTCGGCGAGCATCGGGGGCAGCCCGGCGGCGAGGATTTTCGCCTGGGTCTTGGCAATGTCGTACTCGACACGGCGGAAGACAATCAATTGATGATCGGTGTCGTAGATCGCGTAGCAGGAGCGCCAATCGCCATCACGGGGTTGACCCACGGAGCCGACGTTGACGAAGTACTTCGCGGTTTTCTCGACGATAATGGAATCTGCGGGGACTTCATGGACCTTGTCCGACTTGGTGTAAACCCGCGGGACGTGGGTGTGGCCGTGGAAGCAGACCTGGGTGAACTGATAGGAGAAATTCGCCATCGCATCAAAGCGGTTGGTCACATAATTCCAGTGCGCCGGTTGATCGAGGGTGCTGTGGACGACCGTGAAATCGGCAATTTGGCGGACCATCCGGAGGCGGCGCAGCCAGAGGCATTGGTCGGCATTGAGTTGGCCACGGGTCCACTCGAGGGCGGCGGCGGCCACCGGATTCATGCTTTCCAGCGAGTGGCTGCCGGAGGCGTCCTCGTCGTGGTTGCCCTTGACGGTGGGACACTCCATTTGGCGGAGATTTTCGAGGCAGGCGACGGGGTCCGCGTTGTAGCCCACGACGTCGCCGATGCAGACAAAATCGGTGACGGCTTGTTTCGAGGCATCATCCAGCACGGCCTCGAGGGCTTCGAGGTTGGCGTGAATGTCACCGAAAATTGCAATCCGCATGAGTTGAATACGATAGGGCCGCGCCAAATTGGTCGGTTTTGTGTCGGGTGTCGAGACGAAATCGATGGTGCGGCGGTGGTGGTGGTGGTGGTGCGGCGGCGGTGCGGTGAGCACGCTGCGGGTTTCCGGGGTTGGCGCTCAGCCGGTCACTTTGGAATGCTCCGAGGGGTTTTGCATGAGCACGCCATGAAAAACTTGAATGAGGGGAAGACAAACTCCGGAGCATCGGCTACAATGAGGCGGATGAGCGAGACAAGTGAAGAAGCTGGGAACGAGCATGAGGCGATTCTGGGTGAGGCGTACGCGAAGACCCGGAAGAGCTTGATTGCCAAGCTGGACAACTGGGAAGACCAACGGGCATGGGATGAATTCTACAAGATATACTGGCGGCTGATTTACTCGGTGGCGGTGCGGGCGGGGTTGCGTTCCGACGAGGCGTTTGACTGCGTGCAGGAAACGATTCTCTCGATTGCCAAGCAGAGTAAGAAGAATCTCTATGATCCCGCGCAGGGATCGTTCAAGACCTGGCTGATGAACATGACGCGCTGGCGCATCAGCGATCAGTTCCGCAAGCGCAAGAAGGACACGGCGATGGTGGGTGGGGAGTGGGAAAACGACCGGAAGACCGCGATGATTGACCGCGTCGAGGATCCCAATGGCGAGGTGCTGTCCCGCTTGTGGGACGTCGAGTGGAAAAAGAACGTGGCGGATGCCGCGCTCACGCGGGTGAAGGCACAGGTCTCCCCCAAGCAATATCAGATATTCGATTGTTATGTGATCAGGCAGTGGGATGCGAAAAGAGTGCAGGATCATTTGAATGTGAGCATGGCACAGGTGTATTTAGCGAAGCACCGGGTGGGAGCCGTGCTCAAACGTGAACTCGCCAAACTTGAAGTCGATGCCGATTAAGTCCCGTCCGGATCCGGTGATACCGGATCATGAAATCCTGCGAAAAATCGGCGGTGGAGCCTATGGCGAGGTCTGGCTGGGGCGCGGAGTGACCGGCGCATGGCGGGCCGTGAAAGTGGTATGGCGAGAGGATTTTGAGGACGCGCGGGGGTTTGAGCGGGAGTTTGAAGGGATCTTGAAATTCGAGCCCATCTCCCGCGATCATCCGGGCTTGGTGAACATCCTGCATGTGGGACGCAGCCCGGACGGCATTTCCTTTTACTACTACGTCATGGAATTGGGCGATGACCTCCGCACCGGGCCAGACATCAATCCGATCGAGTATGAACCACGCACGTTGCGCCCCGATGTCAAGTCGGCGGTGGTCACGGGTTTGAATCTGCCACAGTGCATTGATGTTGGCTTGCGGCTGGCCGAGGCCCTGAATCATCTGCACGATCTCGGCCTGGCGCATCGCGATGTGAAGCCGTCCAACGTGATTTTCGTCAATGGCAAGGCCAAGCTGGCGGACATCGGGTTGGTGGCGTCACGTGGCCAGCGGACCTTTGTCGGAACGGAAGGGTTTGTGCCACCGGAAGGTCCCGGCTCGACGCAGGCGGACGTGTACAGCCTGGGCAAGGTGTTGTATGAAATCGCCACCGGGAAGGATCGCTTGGATTTTCCCGAGTTGCCGGATGACTTGCCAGCGGATGCAGACCGCAAGCGCTGGCTGGAACTCAACCGGATCATTTGTGAGGTGTGCGAGCCGCGGGTATCCAAGCGGCGAATCACCACTGCGGCGGAGCTGGCCGAGGCCCTGCGCCGCTTGCAGGGCGGGAAACGCCGCCGTGGCCGGGTGGGTGCCGTGTGGGCCACCACGGTGCTGTTCACCGCCTTCACCGGCTGGGCGGCCTGGGAAATGCTCAAGGACAGTGAGTGGCCGGGCTTGCGGACCAAGCCTCCCGTGGAAGCACCGCTCGCGCTAGGGAAGTTCCGCGTGGTGAGCACGCCGGACACTGCGGAGGTCCTGGATGCTGCCGGCAAGTGGGTGGGCACCACGCCCACTGGCACCATGACTGCGAAGGTGGGGGAGGAAGTCAGCTTCAGCATCCAGAAACGCGGCTACCGACCCATCATGGTCACTGAAAGGATCGGGCCACGGGCGGTGAATGAGCCGCAATCGATTTTCAAGGTGCTGGAGGTGTTCTCCCCGCCGCAGTTCGGAGATGCATGGCTCGACCAGCATGGCGATTCCTATCAACCGGTGGGCAACGAGCATGTGGGCTTCGGATTCGTGGTCGAGGAGGTTTGGAAAATGTTCATGGTGGAAACCCAGCGTGCGGCGGCGGGGGTGGAATTCCTCGAGTTTTCCCAAAAAGGGGAAGTGGCCAGGGTGGTTCTTTGCACCGCCGAGGAGGCCGGGATCTTCTGCAACTGGTTGAGGACGAATGGCATCAAAGAGGGCTTCCTGACCGAAGATCACGAGGTCTTGCCCCGCCTTGAGCAAGCGTTTGAGCATCCCGGATTGAGTGAGCGCGCGCGGCGTGAGGGCCTCAAGCCGTTCCGGGTGGTCGTCCGGCAGATTGCCTATGCCTGCATCAAGATAACCAGCAATCCGCCGGGGGCGGAGGTCTATCTGAATGGTGCGGCCGCAGGGGTGACCAACGGATTGTTGTCGATTTCCAAGGTCAAACCCGGCCCGGTGGAGTTGATCATCGTTCTCGAAGGATACACCCCTCACACGGAGAAGCTGACCATCAAACCGGGGCAGACTTGGTCGCGCGACGTCCCGTTGATCCCCAACCAGGGGGTTGTGTTCGGGCGCCCGTGGGAAAACGGCATCGGCATGCGATTTGTCCCGCTCGGCCACGACCTGATGGTTTCGGTTTGGGAAACCCGGGTTCGCGATTACGATCTTTTTGTTAAGGAGAGCAAGCACCGGGAGCCCTCAGCGGCGGGTTTTCCGCAAGGCCCGCCGGATCATCCCGTCGTGTTCGTCTCGAGAGATGATGCGGTGGCGTTCTGCGAGTGGCTGACCAAGCGTGAGCGCCACCAGCACGTTGAACTCATCGCCACGTCCCATGGGTATCGGTTGCCAACGGATGTCGAGTGGAGCATGATGGTGGGGCTGGAGGAAAGCCTCGGGTTGAGTCCCAGTTGGCGTGATGCCCGCAAGGAGCGGGTTTTTCCATGGGGGCTGGCCTGGCCGCCACCCGGCAAGGTTGGGAATTTCGCTGACGAGTCCGCCGCGCTGGCGCCCGGGATGTCCGGCGAACGGGTCATTCCGGAATATGACGATGGATTTGAAAAGACGGCTCCGGTTGGCTCGTTTCCACCCAATGACAAGGGGCTCTTTGATCTGAGCGGCAATGTTCACGAGTGGGTTTCCGATGACTACTCCATCGTGGACCCCAATCACCTGGGGGTGCTCCGTGGCGGCGGGTGGAATACCTATCAGGCGGAAGATCTCTACTCCGGCTCGCGCCATCCCCAACTTCCTGCTTCCGCCTCTGACGGCTACGGTTTCCGGGTGGTATTGGCGAAGCTCCTGCCCCTATCAGACTCCTCGTCCTCGGCGTTGGACCCGCCAGCGCCCTGATTCCCTCCCCCCAACTCCCACCCTCCAATGGTTGAAATCAAAATCGATTACGAAGGCGACCTGCACTGCAACGCCATCCACCTGCCCTCTGGAAACCGCCTGGTCACGGATGCCCCAGTGGATAACAATGGCCGTGGCGAAGCGTTTTCTCCCACCGACCTGGTCGCCACCGCCGTCGGCGCGTGCATGGCCACGGTGATGGGAATCGTCGCCCGGCGCAAGGACCTCGCCATCGAAGGCATGACGGTGAAGGTCCGGAAATTCATGTCCGACGACCAGCCGCGGCGGATCAGTTGTCTGGAGGTGGACATCACGATGCCGCTGCCCTCCACGCATCCCGAGCGCAAGGTGTTTGAGAGTGCGGCCCGCTCCTGTCCGGTGTATCACAGCATCCACCCGGACATCGAAGTGGTGATGAACTGGCACTGGCTGTAAGGCAGGGGGAGGCACGGAACCATCCCGGCGGAAAATCCGTTAGACCCACCCGAAATGAAATTTTTCAGGAAATTTGTTGCGTATTCGTCCAAGCTGCTGCACTTTCCTCCCGAAACCTCATGATGTGACACAATGAACCAAGGATTACTCGAATTTTCCCTTGCCGGGTCTGGCTTGGCCGATGAACCCGGGGATGTGCTGGCCGTCATCCCACCCAACGTGCCGAACAACCGATAACCGCCTCCCCCACCATGTCCGAGAACAAACCAAGTGCCAACGAAGGCATCAAGCTCAACAGCAACTACCTCCGCGGCACCATCGCCGAGGGGCTGGCCGATCCATCCACCGGGGCGATGTCGGCCGATGATCAGCAAGTCCTCAAGTTTCACGGCATCTATCAACAGGACGACCGCGACCTGCGCTCCGCACGCCGCCAGCAACGTCTTGAGAAAGCCTACTCCTTCATGATCCGCATCCGGGTGCCGGGCGGGGTCGCCACTCCCGCCCAATGGCTCGCAGTGGACCGCCTCGCCACCGAGTATGCCAATGGCACGATCAAGCTGACCACCCGGCAGGCGTTCCAATTCCACGGCGTCATCAAGTCCCATCTCAAACGTTCCATAGCCGGGATCAACCAGGCCGCCATGGACACCATCGCCGCATGCGGCGATGTGAACCGCAATGTGATGTGCAATCCCAACCCGCACCTCTCCGCCGTCCATGCCGCAGTCCTCAAGATCGCCCAGGGTCTCTCCGACCATCTCACGCCGCAAACCCGCGCCTATCACGAACTCTGGCTTGACGGCGGGAAAGTCCCGGTCGGCGAGGAAGAGGTTGAGCCAATCTACGGCAAGACCTATCTCCCCCGGAAGTTCAAGATCAGCATCGCCGTGCCGCCCTCCAACGATGTCGATATCTTCGCCAATGACCTGTCGTTCGTCGCCATCGTCGAGGCCGGGAAGCTCATGGGTTTCAACGTCGCCGTCGGCGGTGGCATGGGCATGAGCCAAGGCCTTGAAACCTCCTTTCCGCGCCTCGCCGAGGTGATCGGCTTCTGCACCGTCGCGCAAACCATCGAGGTTGCGGAGCAAGTTGTCCTCGTGCAACGCGACTACGGAGATCGCAGTGATCGCAAACATGCCCGGCTGAAATACACCATTGAGGATCGCGGTCTTGAATGGTTCAAGGCGGAACTCCACAGCCATCTGGGCTACCCGCTCGAACCCGCCCGCCCCTATCACTTTGAGAGCAATGGTGACCGCTACGGCTGGAGCGAGGACGAGCGTGGCAATTTCCATCTCAACCTGTTTATTCAAGGCGGTCGGGTGCTCGATACACCGTCCTATCCTTTGCGCAGTGGCCTCCGCGCAATTGCACAAATCCACACTGGCGACTTCCGCCTCACGGCCAACCAAAACCTCATCATCGCCAGCGTCACCCCGGCCCAACGCCAGACAATCGAGCCAGTCCTCGACCAGTACGGCATCAAGGACAGCCACTTCAAGAGTGCCCTGCGCCTCAACTCGCTGGCCTGCGTGGCGCTGCCCACCTGCGGCCTGGCACTCGCCGAGGCGGAACGCTACCTGCCCGACTTGCTGACAGAATTGGAGGAAACCATGGAAGCCAACGGTCTGCGCCACGATGCCATCACCATTCGCATGTCCGGTTGCCCGAATGGCTGTGCCCGCCCGTACCTTGCCGAAATCGGCTTCGTCGGGCGTGCCCCCGGCCGTTACAACGTCTATCTGGGTGGCGGGTTTGCCGGTCAGCGGCTCTCGAAACTCTATCGCGAAAGCGTCCGCGCCGAGGCCATCAAGCAGTTGCTGGAGCCGCTCATCGCACATTACGCCAGGGCACGCAACGTTGGCGAACGGTTTGGCGATTTCTGCATTCGCGCCGGCTACGTCGCCGCCACTCTGAATGGCTCGGACTTTCACCAAAACCTCCACCCGGAAGCCCATAACGCCCGCTGAATCGCCATGGAAGCTCTGCAATTCAATACTCCCATCACCGCCATTGCCGGCCTGGATCCCGCCGCAATCTCCGCCACCCTGGCTCCCCTGCGGGCCGGTGAGCGGCTCCGCTTCCTGTACGGAAAACTCGGTGCCCGCCTGGTCGCCACCACCAGTTTCGGCATCCAGGCGGCGGCCATGTTGCATCTCATTCACGAGCATGCGCCCAAGGTACCGGTGGTGTTCATTGACACCGGCTATCTCTTTCCGGAAACCTACCGCTATGCCGAGGAACTCACCTCGCGCCTCGATCTGGACCTCCGCATCTATCAACCTAACATCACGGCGGCCCGCATCGAGGCACTGTGGGGTGAACTCTGGAGCGATGGCCAGGCCGGGGCCGACAAGTACGCCCTCCTCACCAAAATCGAGCCGATGAACCGCGCCCTGCGCGAACTCGGGGCCGACGTCTGGCTCAGCGGGCTGCGCCGGTCCCAATCGAAAACCCGTGCCGACCGGGCCTTCGCCGAGCAACAGAACAAAACCCTGAAAATCTATCCAATCCTCGACTGGGCCGAGGCCCAGCTCGACCACTATTTCCGCGAACACGAACTGCCGCGTCATCCGCTTGCGGGCGAAGGCTTCCTCACCATGGGCGACTGGCACAGCACCCGTCCTGCCGGTGCCGATAGCGAGCCCGGGGCCACCCGCTTCAGCGGCACCAAATACGAATGCGGCCTCCACCTGGACTCCGGCACCCCGGATTTCCAAATATGAAAAAAATGACTTGGAGACAGCAACCGGCAGCGCGCCTCGCTCCCGGACCGAAGATCGGGAATCTCCCTGCCTGCCTCTGCGCCTTGCGGCGGTCTTCAAGTCTGCTGGCTGCCGGCTCTCTTCCCCCTGATCATCACTAACCACCAACCCCTAACCACTAACCACTAACTGCCACCCTTATGAACATTGCAAACAACCTGGTTGCCACCGTTGGCAACACCCCCTTGGTCCGACTCAATCACCTCACCGCCGGGCTCGCCGCCGAGATCTGCGTCAAGGCTGAGTTCTTCAATCCGCTCTTCAGCGTCAAGGACCGCATCGGCAAGGCGATGATTGAAGCCGCCGAGCGTGACGGACTGCTCAAGCCTGGCGGTCTCATCATCGAACCGACGTCCGGCAACACCGGCATTGCGCTTGCGTTCGTCGCCCGGGCCAAAGGCTACCGCTGCATCCTGACCATGCCGGAAAGCATGTCCATCGAGCGCCGGGTGCTGCTCCGCATGCTGGGTGCCGAGCTGGTGCTAACACCCCGTGCCCGCGGCATGGGCGGCGCCATCGCCAAGGCCAAACAACTGCTGGAGGAGCATGGCGAGGGCGCCTACGGGCCCGGTCAGTTTGACAATCCGGCCAATCCGCAAGTCCACCGGGAGACCACCGCCGAGGAGATCTGGCGTGATACGGATGGTGAGGTTGACGCCTTTGTGGCCGGCGTCGGCACCGGCGGCACGCTCACCGGGGTGGCGGAAGTGCTCAAATCCCGGCGGACGATCAAGGCCTTTGCGGTGGAGCCGGCGGCCAGCCC
Source organism: Verrucomicrobiota bacterium (assembly GCA_026397725.1). GTDB lineage: Bacteria > Verrucomicrobiota > Verrucomicrobiia > Verrucomicrobiales > Akkermansiaceae > Luteolibacter. The sequence goes on from JAPLUI010000227.1 coordinate 18,134, forward strand.
GGTCATCTCCGGCGGGCAGCCCGGACCTCACATGATTCAAGGCATCGGTGCCGGGTTCATTCCGAAAAACCTCAACGTCGAGATCATTGATGAGGTCGTGCTGGTGAGCAACGAGGACGCCATGGCCACGGCTCAGGCCTTGGCTCAACTGGAGGGTTTCCCGGCGGGCATTTCCACCGGTGCCAACGTCTGGGCCGCCATCCAGATCGCCAAGCGTCCGGAATTCAAGGGCCAGCGCATCGTCACCATCGCATGTTCCTCGACCGAGCGCTATCTCTCGACTCCGCTTGCCGAGAAAGTGCGCGACGAATGCGCGAATCTGCCCGTTCACGACATCTGATGGGATTGCCGAAGGGATTGCCGCTTGCGAATTGCGGTGGGTGTTGCAGAGTGTGGCATGCGCTACTCCGAACGTCTTCAGCAACGGATCAGGAAAACCGGCTCGCGGCTGTGTGTGGGGCTCGATCCCCGGCCGGGGGACGGTGGAACGGCGCTGGTGCGGAATTTTCTCAAGCAGGTGGTGGCAGAGACCGCGCCGTGGGCGGCAGCGTACAAGCCCAACATGGCGTATTTTGAGGCGATGGGGATTGAGGGGATGCGGTTGCTGGAAAACCTGCTGGGCGGGATTCCGGACGATATTCCGGTGATTCTGGATGCCAAGCGAAGCGACATCGGAGAGACCCAGAAATACTACGCACAGAGATACTTCGGCGCTTGGAAGGTGGATGCGGTGACGCTCAATCCCTTTCTGGGGTACGACTCCATCGAGCCGTTTCTCGATTGGGAGGAGAAGGGGATCTATCTGCTGGCAGTGACCTCGAATCCGGGCTCTGCGGACTTGCAGCGGCAGACCTTGTTGGATGGTCGTGCGGTGTATGAATTGGTCACCGCCCTGGGGGAGCGTGCCGCGCGGGAGGTGCGGGCGACGGACGTGGGGTATGTGGTGGGCTTGACGAACGCGCTTGGCGTGCTGGAACGGATTCCTGACGTGCCCTTGTTGGTGCCCGGACTGGGGGCGCAGGGCGGCGAGCTGGCGGCGCTGGTGGCGGCAAAGCGGCAGGCCCCGGACGTGATCAATGTTTCACGCGGCATTCTCTATGCGGCGGATGAGCGCGACTTCGGCACGCGGGCCATGGATTGGGCGGAAAAAATCACCGCCGCTTATGCCGGATAATCTCGGAAATTCTGCTGGCAATAGTCCCGACCTCGAGTATGCTTCCTCTCGAATGAAGGCCAATGGCAAGCAGCCGCGGAGGTGGACTCCGGCGCGTTACTTGGGACTACTGCCGCAAAAGGGCTGGCCCAAGCGCAATTTGAAGTTTTTCCGGCATCGGATCGTGCCGGGCATGTTCCACCGGGCGGGTGGGGAAGCCCTGGGTCCGGTGCTCGAGCCGCCGACGGGCGGGCGCGTCCGCATCACCTGGATCGGGCATGCTTCGTTTTTCCTGCAATTCGCCGGGCACTCGGTGATCGTGGATCCCAACTGGGCGAAGTGGCACGGGCCGGTGAAACGCCAGCGACAGCCCGGGTTGCGTCTTCATGAAGTGCCGGTAGTGGACTTGGTGTTGGTGACGCACGCGCACTTCGACCACCTGCACAAGCCGAGTTTGAGGATGTTACAGGCGCGGGAGGGGATTGTGGTTCCGGATGGCAGTGGCAAGCTGGTCAAGCGGCTGGGATTTTCCGCAATTCATGAGATGACGGTTGGAGACGTGCTGAATTTTGAGCAACTTGAAGTGACCCATACGCCTAGCGATCACTGGGGGGCCAGATTTCTGCACGATACCCATCGGAATTATGGCGGCTACATTGTTCGCGCCGCAGGAAAGAGCGTGTTCCACTGTGGCGACAGTGCGTATTTCGATGGCTTCGAAAAGATCGGCAAAACCCAGCAAATCGACATTGCGCTGATGCCCATCGGGGCCTACGAAGCGCCCAGTGGCCGCGATGTCCACATGAACCCGGAGGAAGCGGTGCGGGCCTTCGCGGATCTTGGGGCGAAGGTGCTCATTCCGATGCACTATGGCACTTTTCCGTTAGGCAATGAACCGCACCACGAACCGCTGGAGCGGCTGCTGATGGAGGCGGATCGCTTGGGCCTCAGCGAGCAGATTCTCATTCCCGAGGAAGGGGTGGGGATTGAGTGGTAGGCTTGATTGGTTGGAATAAGATTCCCCCCTGCACCTCGCAAGAGTATGAACCGCCGCTTGGTGCTTTCCCTGTTGATGTTAGTGCCCACGCTGGCGGCCTGCGACCCCAAACCTGCCATGACCCCTGCTGCCCATGTCCCGGCCACGATCCCGGTAGTTCCTGAAGGTGCCGAGACCGCCACGCTTGGCGGCGGGTGTTTCTGGTGCATTGAGGCCGCGTTTCGCCAGCTCGATGGCGTGATTTCGGCGACTTCGGGCTACATGGGAGGGCAGGTGAAAGATCCGACTTATGAGCAGGTGTGTGACCAGGCGACCGGTCATGCGGAGGTGGTGCAGGTGGTGTTCGATCCCAGGAAAATCTCCTACGAGCGGGTGCTGGCCTGGTTCTGGGAGCTGCATGATCCGACCACTCTCAATCGCCAGGGCAACGATGAAGGCCCGCAGTATCGCTCGGTGATTTTCCATCATTCCGAGGCCCAGCGCAAGATCGCCGAGGCCTCGAAATCCGCCGCCGGCAAGAACTTCGACCAACCCATCGTCACCGCCATCACCAAGGCCACGCAGTTCTATCCGGCGGAGAACTATCATCAGAACTATTACTTCGAGAACAAGACCAAGAATGGCTACTGCAAATACGTCATCGAGCCGAAACTCAAGAAGCTCAAGCTGGAGCATTGATCGGACAAGCACCAGGACTTCCAAGCCGCCGCCGATCACAGCCCGCCGCGTGAACCGTGGAAACGCAAGCCCCCCGCCCGGCGAGGCCGGACGGGGGGCTTGGTTGGTTTGATCAGGTTCGGCTGCGCGTCAGGTGAGCGCCACCGGATGTTCCGACGCCGGGTGGGCTTCGGCGAGAGGCTCCGCCTGCAACGGTGTTGCGGATTCAGCGGCTGGCACCACTGCCTCCGCAGGCTCCAGCCCACCGTCTTCCGCCGCTTCAGGAGCAGCCGCTTGTTCCAGGATCGTGGTGCTTTCAGCAGCCGCTCCGAGGCTGTCGGCGGACATGGCAGCAAGCACTTCAGTACTTGCGACTGAAGTGGCGATGCTTGCCGCCGCCGGGCTCGGACGCGGGCGTCGCTCCGGTCGCTCCGGTCGCTCCGGTCGCTCTGGTCGCTCCGTTCGCTCGTCGGTGTCTTCACGCTCGTCCTGGCCTTTGGACTGGGCCCCGGAAACGGTCAGCTTGCGCCCCATGAAGGGTTGATCGTGAAGCACTTCGACGGCACGCCTCGCTTCGTCCACGTGCAGCATTTCCACGAAGCCGAAGCCTTTTGAGCGGTGGGTGCTGCGGTTGTAAACGATCTCCACATTGCGCACCCCGCCGATCCCTTTGAAGAGATCCTGAAGATCGCCTTCTGAGACCTCGTAGGACAGGTTGCCAACGTAAACCCGCGGGGATTCCACACCGTCACTGTCGCCACCCCGGGCACGCTCGTTGCCGCGCGTGCCGCCCCGGTCGCCGCCCCGGTCGCCGCCCCGGTCGCCGCCCCGGTCGCGGTTGCGTGCGGGGTCGCGGTTGTTGGCTGCCGTGCTTGGATCGCCATCGCCGGTGCGGAGGTTGCGGGTGTTGGATTTCACCTTTGGATCGCTGGCAGGTCGCGGGGACTCGGGCACGCGTGCGGGCCGCAGGTCTGGGCGGGTTGGAGCCTTGTAGAGGCCGATGAGCCTGAGCAGTTTTTGCCACCAGCTTAATTTGGCCGGGGCATACTTGCGAGGTGGTGTGATGGTTTGTTTGTGCGGGGGATTCGGGCTGCGATTCGGCGACTGGCCGCGGGTGTCGCGGTCGAAGTTGGAATCACGGTCTTGGCCCCGGTTGTCTTGTTGGCTATTATTGCGTCTGTTTTGGCCACCGCGTGAGCGACGGCGTTTGTTGTCTCCCTGATTGCGGGAGTGCGGTGTTGTGTTCGACATGGTTTAGCATGGGTGTCGTTGGTTTCGGGCGGCCCGGCGCGGCGGGCAGAGGTGCCCGGCGGTGCTGGTATGGACCTGCGTGCTGACCAAGCCATCCCCGACGACCGGCTTATGGGTGCCGGGGTGAGGCTCCGCTACGGTGCGGACCGGACATCACCAAGGTCAGGGCTGGCTGGCTTGCGCCGCCGCCCGTTTGAGACAAGAAAATCCCCCCCCCTGCACCTGCCATCCGGTTGGTGTCACCCGTGAGTGGGTGAGATTAGGAAGGCACTGGGCCGGATGCTGGTATTGGAGGTAGGAAGTTCCTGCTCGGCGCGGAGCATAGTGACATTTGCGGCTTTGGCAAGGACGGAACGAGGTTCTTGCCGGAATTGGCCAAGAACGAGTGCCGCGCCCTCGTTCCCCCGCACTCAAACTGCGACAAATCCGGGGACGATCATTAACGGATTGGTCGTGATGAGGATGCGCATGGTGGCGGTTGGTTGCCGCTTCATGGCCTCATTTTTCCTTGCCAGCAAAGGATTTCAGCGCGGATGTTGGCAAGGGATGGGGAGCCGGGGTTGGTGCGGGATGCCAGGGCACGATCCAGGGAGAAGACCGCTGCGGCGTCATTGCCAAAGGCCGGGTCGAGGGCGGGAAAATCGAGTTGATCGAGCGGAATGCCGCGGCCGAGGGCCTCGGCGACGGCTTTTCCCACCAATTCGTGGGCGTGGCGGAAGGGAATGCCGGATTTCACGAGGTGATCGGCCAGATCGGTGGCGAGGAGCATGGGATCGGCGGCGGCGCGGCGGCAATTATCCTCGCGGAGTTCCACGGCGGAGATCATCTCGGTGTTGACGGCGAGGATCAGGCGCAGGGTGTCCACGGAATCGAAGAGCGGGGGTTTGTCTTCCTGGAGGTCGCGGTTGTAGGTGAGCGGCAGGCCTTTGAGGGCGACGAGCAGGTTCACCAGATTGCCGACCAAGCGGCCGGTCTTGCCGCGGGTGAGTTCGCAGACGTCCGGGTTTTTCTTTTGGGGCATCAGGGAGGAGCCCGTGGTGTGGGCGTCGGAGAGTGCGACGAAGGCAAACTCGCTGGTACACCAGAGGATCAGATCCTCGCTGAGGCGGGAGAGGTGCGTCCCGCAAAGGGCTATCACAAACAACAACTCGGCGATGTAATCGCGGTCGGCGATGGCATCCATCGAATTGTGGGTGATGCCGTCAAAGCCCAGTTCGGCGGCAATCGCATGGCGGTCGAGGTTGATGGTCGAGCCGGCGAGCGCGCCGGAGCCGAGTGGGGACAGGTTCAGGCGCCGGCGGCAATCGGCGAGGCGGTCGTTGTCGCGTTCGAGCATTTCGACGTAGGCCAGGAACTGGTGGCCGACGGTGACCGGTTGGCCGCGTTGCAGGTGGGTATAGCCGGGGATCACGGTGGCGGCATAGCGCTCGGCACGCTCCAGCAGGGCCAATTGCAGGCTGCGGATCGCAGCGGTCAGACCGTCGATCTCGCTGCGGCAATAGAGGCGGGTATCGGTGGCGACCTGGTCGTTGCGCGAGCGGGCGGTGTGGAGTTTGGCACCTGGCGGGCCGATGCGGCGGGTCAGTTCCGCCTCGATATTCATGTGGATGTCTTCGAGCGAGGTCTTGAACTCGAAGGCGCCGGCGCGGATGTCGGCCTCGATCGCACGCAGGCCACTTTCGATGGCGGCAAACTCGTCGCCACTGAGGAGTCCGGCGGCGAGCTGGCCGCGGGCATGCGCGATCGAGCCGGCGATGTCGTGCGGAAACAGGCGCCAGTCATAGGAAATGGACTCGCCGAATTGTTGGACGAGGGACGAGGTGTCTTGGGAGAAGCGACCTTTCCACATGGCTTGGCGAGGGTATTTGGTGAGTTGATGCCGCTTGCGTTGTGAGCGGGGGCGGGATTTGACGCCAAAATGACGGTTTCGACAATCAAGATTCGGCCATTTTACGGCAGTTCTTCCACGGTGATGTCTTGCACGCCGGCGTTGATGAAGCCGCTCTTGCCGGTGAGCTTGAATTTGAGCCGCAGCACGAAGTTGGCGTAAACTTTTCCGGCGGTGAGGAGGGGTTTCATAAGTTATTCCTCCAGGACGAGTTGTTGTGAGACATAGGGAATGGGATAGGCGGTGAGCCAAACTTCCGAGCTGAATTCACCCAGGGGAATCTTGGGATTGCCCTCGGACTCAAACTGCATCACGACGGCGTCGATGGACACGCCGAGCATGTCTTCGGTCACCGGGAAGAAATAGCTGAAGTTGTCGTCCGGATGACCATTGCCGGTTTCCCAAGGATTGGCCGGATAGGCCTTGGCGCGTTGCGGGGCACCGATCCAGCGTCCGTCCATGCGCAAGGCCGCGTAGGCTCCGTCGCGACCATGCTTGCCATGGCAAGGGATCACCAGATAGGAACCTGTGGCTGCCTCATCCAGACGGAACGATCCGCTCCATGCCCGCTGCGCGGGGGCCTTGGCATAGTCCGCGAAAACATTCGAGGCACGCCAGGCGGTCCTATCAAGTTGCACGCCGTTGGCATAACCGATGGCTTCGCCCACATTGATCGCCTTGCCCGGGATTTTGAGGTAGCGCAGTGGCCCGAGCCCTGTGGGAAGATCGATGGTAATGCGGTTCACCTGGATGGTCTCCCATTCTTTGGTGCCGGAGTAGCTGCCTTTCAACACGGTGGCCTCGGAAGGTCTTTCGGGTTCGGCGCGGGTCGCCACGGCCCGCCAGTCTTTCAAATCGGCCGACACGAAAATTTCCTTGGGATTGAAGCGCAGGTCGACATTCCTGAGCACCAGTTGATGGAGCGGGGTGGCTTTGCCCATATCGATGCGGAGGGCGCCCTGCCAGATGGCATCCTGGGTGAGGCGGAAGAAGGTTGCCGGATCATTGTCAAACAGGTAGCGATCCCAGACGCCACGCTCCACCAGGAGCTTTTGCCCGAGGAACTCGTTGCGGGAGGCCCTCACCTGAGGGATCCGGGTGGGGCCGGAGCGCAGGATCGAACGGATTTCCATGGCGTTGTTGTCCGCAGCAAAACAGGTGGCTTCATAGAGCGATCCGGCATCCGCCGGAACCTCCACCGGCTTCAGGTCGTTGAGCTTGCGATGCCACGCCTGCTTGAGTGCGACCCCCGGAAACGTGATTTCCCGGGCCTCCCCCGCCAGCAGCCCGGCGGCCGGATTTCCCCCCAGGGTGGCTTTGGCAAATTTGCGCGGTTGCACCGGCAAGGTGATCCTGGCGCTGGTCCCAGGCATCCCTAACAATTTGAGAATCGCGGGTTTGCCCGGCACCTCGCGGACCACCTCGTAGGCACAGCCCGCGACGCCCAATTCCCGGGAGGGCTCACTGGAAACAAGCATGGCATAAGCGCGAAACGCCGGCACCGTCACCTTCACACTCTCGCCTGGTTTGAACTGACCGAGAATCTCTTCCGCCGGATGCAGACGCCTGGCCTCGTAGGGGCCCTCGCCAACCAGGCCGATGCCCTCATCCATGGTGACGGTGTAGGTGACCGGATTCCAGGTGGGATTGCGCAGCGTGATGATGCGTGTCTGTGGGTTGCCGCGGGCAACGGCGTTAGGTCCATAGGCCTTGTCGTTGGGCCTCATTCCTTGCGGCAGAATCTCCCGATAGCGGCGCGTGAGATTGTAGATGCGGGCAAGCTTGGGAAACTCATCGTCGCGCAGGAACCACGGACTGCCATACAACTCGGGCGCCAAAATCAGGTTGCGCGAAAGCGCTTGGAGAAACAGATCGTCCTCCCAATAATCCAACGATGACGACAGGCACACGCCGTGGTCCTCCAGCAGGCGGCTCGGCTTGCCGGTTGGTTTGTCGACTGGCTCCCCGAGTTCGATGGTGACGGCGCGGTTGTGGGTGGCCGTCCCCTCATTACCCCGCCACACGTCGATATAGGCCTCGCCGGCCCAGAGTGAGGTGGTGACGTAAGGCAGTCCCTGGCCGAGATTCAAGCGGTGGTTCAGGACGATCAAATCCGGTGAGTACTTGCGACACTCCTTTAACATGCGGACAAAGGCCTCCTGCTTTTCGGTGCGCAACTGGCCGCAAACCGCATCCACTTTGAACAGGTGGAAATTGTAATCGCGGCACAGCTTGACCAACATGTCGGTGCGGGCCTGTTCCTCTTGCGGCGTCTCGCCGAAACCGTCAGGCCCCAGCCAGACCCCCAACCGGCAACCGAACGACTTGGCCTTCGCCGCGATCGGGCCGAATCCGTTAGGGAATTGCTTTTCAAATCTGGCAGAGTCGATGCGGCCATAGTATCCGGGCGCATCGATGGCTCCGGCGTCGAGCGCGTAGATGTCCAAGTCCATGCCATATTCATCATGGAGCCACTTGAAGAAATCCAGATTGGCCAGTGTCTGGTGCTCGGTGGCACCTTCGTTGGTATTGTCGATCCACGAAAAATAGTGGCTGCGTGACGGGGTTGATTCATCCGCACCGGCCAGCGGGTGCGGCCCGGCCGCTTGCCCATGCAGGGGCATCGCGCTCGGCAACAGCACGGCGCACGCGCCCAACAGCAAGCCAATGCACTTGCGCAAGGGCAGCGCTCCCCGCCCGGCACAGAGGAGCGGATTACGGCGCTCAACTTTTCGTGAGATCAAGCGGGCACGACTCTTTGCGGTACTCATTCGGCCAGATCCTACGGCTGGGATTCCCGCGATGTTTCATCGCAAATGAACCGTGGTCATGGACCAGGCGGTCGATGCGGGCGCCTGCGGCGGCGATCTGGTGCTCCAGCGCGGCCTGCTCGTGCGGCGTTCGCGTCGCCGCCGGCGTGTTCCTGCGGAATGGGTGAGGAAATGCCGCGTATCGCCACAGAAAACATTTGACGGCAGGCGCGAATCGACACAATTTGTGCTCGCTGCACCTCATCAAGGAAAAGTTTCTCAAGGAAGCGGCTCCACCCAAGTCCAAGGCGGGCAAATGGCTCGAGGCATGGACGATGGTGGTTAACTGCTTGATGAACACGCGCTGTCCGGGGCCGGGCTCGCACGCATCCTTGGCAAGACGGCCTCGCTCGGCCCGATGATTCTGCGCGGTGAACGCAAGATCACCGCTGATCACGTGTTGTGCCTTGGCACCTATTTCGGACTGTCCCCGGATGTTTTCCTGCGCTGAAGAGTCTCATTGGCCCTCCACCAGCTTCCATGATCTCTTTCTCCGTCAGGCGGTTGGGTCTCCGCTTGACCAGGTCGCGCCCATGGCATAGGTTCCGCTTGCCATGGAACTCACCCTTGAACTACCCGACGAAGCGGGGTCCGGCATGGCGCTGCCTCCCGATTTCCTTCCGACCCATGAGCAAAACCCAAAGAATCCTTGCTGACATCCTCTCTGGACGGTCGGACGCGAACATCGCTTTTGCCGATCTCTGCCATCTCCTTGAGCGTGGCGGGTTCATTCGTCGTCAGGGCGATGGCAACCATGTGATCTTCCACAAAGCGGACGTCGAGGAGATTATCAACTTGCAGCCCCTCGGAAACAAGGCGAAGGCTTATCAAGTAAGGCAGGTGCGGAACCTCATTCTCAAATACCAACCGGACATCAACTGACATGCGCTACGAACTCATCATTTACTGGAGCCGCGAGGATCAGGCGTTCCTCGCCGAAGTGCCGGAACTCCCCGGGTGCATGGCCGACGGGGCTTCCTACGAGGAGGTGCTCGCCAACGCCCAGGGCGTCATCGCGGAATGGATCGAGACTGCGAGATCCCTGGGCCGCGCCATCCCCGAACCCAAGGGCAAACTGGCCTACGCCTGAAATCCTACCCATGCAAGACGATGGGCCAGACCGCAGGAATCACGCGGAATGGGAGAGGCAAATTGTTCTAAAATTCAGAATTTCCGCTTGCGCCCGGTTCCAATCCGTGGAATTCCATTAGACCCCCATGAAGCGCCAGCCTCCCATCCTTCGTGCCACCCCCGGGCGCATCCTCAAGGAAGAATTCCTCAATGGCTTCAGCCTCTCCCAGGCGGAACTATCGAAGCGTACCGGAATTCCACGTTCCACGATCCATGAAATCATCAAGGGCAAACGCCCCATCAGTGCCGCAACCGCCGTCGCCCTCGGCATGTTCTTTGGCACCAGCGCGCAATTCTGGCTCAATCTCCAAAGCCAGCACGATCTCCGCCGCGTCGAATTGGAACAAGCCCCGCAGATCCGTGCCCGCGTGCAACCCCTGGCGGGTTGAGAACCGCACGGGCAAGCTGAGCGCGGTTTGCTCGTGCGGCGTCTGCACCCCCGCCCGCCGCCGGTGCATGTCTAACATCTGCTCCACCAGCGAGACGATGGCAATCAACCCAACGGGCGAAAAACAATAGCCCAAACAAGGCGAAATCCAATGGCCCCAACGGGGCGAAACATGATAGCCCAGGGCAACGCCCTGGGTCTAACGGGCAAGAGTATTCCAAGCCCTGAAAGGGCGTCACAAGAGCGGCGTCCGTCTTGGTCGCGCCCCTTCAGGGCTTGAAGATTTTGGTTGGATCCGGTTCCCAGGGCGCTGCCCTGGGCTGTCGTCTTCCGCCCCGTTGGGGCTGAAGATTCCGGCGGTTCTTATGCTCCTTCCACCAGCTTGATTTCCTCTTCTGTTAGCCCATAGAGGTCATAGACAAGGCAGTCGATCCGGGTGTCCGTGGCGGCGATCTGACGGTCGAGCGCGGTTTGCTCATGCGGCGTCTTCACCGCCGCACGCTGCCGGTGCAGGTCCATCATATGCTCCACCAGCGAAACAATGCGGTCGTGCGCGGCGAGGTCGGTCTTGTTGGCCGGAGAGCGGAAGGGCAAAGGCATCGCGCTCAGTTCAGCAACACGTATCTCGGGAAACGTCTTCTCGGTTCGATTGAAACGTTTCCTGAAGTAATAGGCAACGACCCGACTGCCCAACAAAGCGGCGGTGAACCGGTGATCGACGTCGGGCGCGGTCACTTTCACCGTGTGAAGAAGTTGATCGGCGATCATCGAGTCAATCACCGGACAAATCACCAGCCTGTCGCCCACAATTCGTCTCACTAGAACGCGTGGTCCCTCAAAAAGTGCGATTGTGCGTGGTTCGGCAAGGTGCTTTCCGTATCTCAGCCAGGCGTGACCGCTTGTGAATCCCCAACGCGAAACGTGCTGGCCCCATAGATATGGAAGATAATCCGCTCCGTCTTTGGTAGCAGATTCGAAAGACTTGGCCTTTGCCTCCGCTCCTGTTTGGGCAGGCTTTCCTTTTCCTGTTTGATAAACTTTCACTCCAAAGCGCACATCCGCGATGTCACCAATGCACGAATGAGATCGCTCCAATTTCTTGAGAATCGGGAGGTCGGATTTTGAAAGCGAAAGATTGAAGACCAAGTTGGGAAATGAGTTCCAAATCTCAACAGAGGTCTCAAACTGGGTTGATTCAACCGGACTCTTGAAAGTCTCAATTATGCAGTCGTTGTTGACGGTGGGATTGGAACTTCGGTTGGCAATCAACACGATTGGGAGGACGGTAGCGGTTGGAAAGACCTTGACGTCGCGGAAATCACCAATGCGGTCAATATCCGCGTTCTGTACCATCCATTGACGAAGTCCAAGATAGTGTTCGTTGTTGAGCCAGGTGTTCGGTGTGATGAATCCCAATCCGCCTCTTTCTTTGAGCAATAGATGCGCCCGCTGGATAAACAGCGCGTACAAATCATATTGGTCGGTCATGCAACTGAAGTGGGAATGGAAATAGTCCCGTTGTTGCCAAAGTACTTCGTTCCATTCTCGTCCCGCGAGATACGGCGGATTCCCGATGACCGCGTCGAAGCCGCCTGCATGCATGATTTCCGGGAAGCCGTCCTTGCCGTCCCAGTCGAAGACGTTGACGCGCAGGTGGGCGTCGGCGTCCATGGCGGGGAGACCGGGTTGGGCGTAGAAATCGGAGGCGATGAGGGAGTTGCCGCACTTGATGTTGTCGCCGAGGTCGGGGAGGACGCGCTGGTGGATGAGTTCGAGCTGGACGCTGTGGGCGGTCTCGCCTTCGAGGACCTTGAGGAGCAGGGAGAGCTTGGTGACTTCCACGGCCTGACTGTCGATGTCCACGCCGAAGATATGGGTGAGGAGGATGCGCTTGCTCTCGGCGGTGGTGAGCGCCCAGCCGCCGCCGCGGGCCGGGACGAGCAGCGGGTTTTTGCCCTTGGCGAGTTTTTCGGGGTCGTGGGAGATATGGTATTGGTGATACCAGTCGAGCAGGAATTGATAGGCGACGATCAGGAAGGAGCCGGAGCCGCAGGCGGGGTCGAGGATGTGGACGGATTCGATTTGTTTGGGTGTCTTGCCTTCGATGAGCGGGCCGACGGTTTGGCGAACGATGTAATCGACGATGTAGGTGGGCGTGTAGAAGACGCCGCCGGCTTTCTTGACCTCGGGCTTGTCTTCGACGACGGCGCGGTGGCCGGCCGTCAGGGTGATGACCTTGCCGAGGAACTGTTCATAGACGGAACCGAGGATGTCGGCGGGCAGGACGGAGAATTCGTAAGGACTATCCGGATAGTAGAGGTGGGTGATGATGTCCTTGAGGACCTTGTCATCAAGGGCGAGATGGGGCGTGAGCGTGTCGGGCTCCTCGGCCTGGCCTTTTTCCCTGGAGAAATGGAAGAGGCCGGAGTTGTAGCGATGGTCGGCGTTGCGGAAGAGTTCGAGCAGGCGCGGATAGGTCTGGGTGCCGTTGGCGACCGTGCGGAGCCGGCCGTAATCCTCGGTGCCGCGGTCCTCGCAGATGCGCAGGAACACCAGGCGGTCGATGGTTTTCTGCACGGCGAAGTTGAGGTCGCGGACGGACAGCGCGGGGTTGCGCAGGGCGAGGTTGCGGGCTAACAGGTCGCGCCAGCGCTCGATTTCCTCCAGGAAGGCGGCATCGACTTCGGCGGTGCCTTTTTTCTTCTTGTTGGAGTCCGCGTATTTGTCGAACGAGCCCTTGAGGATGGCATCGCGCGAGAAAATGGCGGCGATCTCGTCCCACTTTTCGGGGAATTGCTCGTGCGTGCAATAAAAGGTGCGGGCCTTGGCGGCGGGATCGTTTCGCACCGGCTTGACGCGGGTGTCGTAGATGGCGAATTCCTCGAAATCCGATAGCACCGAGAGCGGCATCTTGGCGGACCACGCATAACGGCGGAGCTGGTAGGCGGGATCGACGTCGGACTTGAGGTTGACGACGGGCTTTTTTGCTTCGAGGAAGAATTTGCGCTGGCCGTGCAGGGTGAAGGCGTAGTCCGGGGCCTTCACATGCAAGCCGACGCGGAGGGCGTCCTCGTGGATGACGTCGCGGTATTGCGGAGCAAGGCCCTGGGTGTTGTCCATGTCCCAGCCGAGGGCGGCGAAGAACGGATCGAGGAATTCCTTGCGGAGCTGCGCCTCGTTGTAATTTCCAGAGCGGAATTGGTCGCTGTGGTCGGCGAAGGTTTCGCAGAGTTTGAGGACGGCATCGGGAGCGGGCATGGGGGGGGGAGCGGCTAGCAGTGTGAGTAGCCGAAACATCGTCCCGATGCCAGCCAAAATGCCCGTGTGGAGCCGGATCAGGTGCCGCCCAACAGTTCCACGATGCGCCGGGTGGCGCCGTGGTGGCGCAGGAGCAGGGCGGTGGCGCGGGTGGTGGCGGGGTTAGATTCGGCGGGATCGAGGGCGCGAAGGATGGCCGCACTCAAGGAAGCTTGATCGTGGGCGGTGAAGGCGGCGTTTTCGGTTAGAAGGCGGGTGGCGAGGGGCTCGAAGTTTTCCATGTGGGGGCCGAAGATCACGGGCTTGCCGGCGAGGATTGCCTCGCACGGGTTTTGGCCGCCGGTGGCGAGGAAACTCTTGCCGATGATCACCACGTCGGCGTGGGCCGTCCAATCGCGGAGTTCGCCAGTGGTGTCGATGACGAGGCAGGCGGTAGGTGTTAGAGTGGTGACGGAATCACGGGCGGACGGCCCGTGCCCCTCTTGGCCCGCATCGCAGGCGGAGCGGAAGACGACCTCGAAGCCGTTGCGTTCGAGATCTGCTTTGACTTGGTCACGACGTTCGGCGTGGCGCGGGACGATAAGGGCAAGGGCGTCGGGCACGGCATTGCGGATGGCGGTGGCGATCCAGGGTTCTTCGCCGGGATGGGTGCTGGCGGCAAGGATGACCGGGCGGGCGTTACCCAGACCGGTGAGGGCGTCGATGATAGCTTGAAACTCAGGGCGGCGAGTCGGTGGCTGGCCGCTGCTGGGGTCGATTTTCAGGCTGCCGGTGGCGTGGATTTTTGCGGCGGGGACGCCGAGTTGTTGCCAGATGGCGGCGTCCTCCGGGTCTTGGATGGCGAGGGCATCGAGCATTCCGAAAACCGGGCGGATCCAGGCGGCGAAGCGTAGATAGCGGGCGGCGGAACGCGGGGAAAACCGCGCGTTGACGAGGCTGACAGGAATCTTGCGACGGCGGCAGGCGAGCAGCAGATTCGGCCAGGCCTCGCCTTCGACGAGGATGATCTGAGCCGGCTCGAAGTGCTTGAGGTAACGGCGGACCATGCCGGGAAAATCCAAGGGTGCGTAGGTGACGCGAAGACCGGGGACCTTGGCCGCAGTGGCCACGGCATGACCGGTGGCGGTGCCGGTGGCGAGCACAAAGCGGCGGTGCGGCTCGGTGCTGCGCCATTCGCGGATGAGTTTGAGGGCGAGCATGGCTTCGCCAACGCTGACGGCGTGGAGGTGGACGGCACTGCGTGGTTCGTTTTCGAGCGCGACGGAATAGCGGGCGGCACGCTCGCCCAGGCGGGTACCGAAGCCACCGCGGCGCAGCATTTTCACCAGCCAACCGGGAAACGCCGCCATGAATAGCAGCGGCAGCAGCAGCCGGTAGATCGCAAGCCCTAAGATCAATCGCATCGCGGCTGAGCTTAGGCGCAACTGCCGGGGGCGTAAAGCAGGATGGCACTGCCGCCGTATTCCCGGCGCTCCACCAGTGACCACCCGGCGCCAGTCGGGCTTGGCTGGTGAGCGGCCACTTCCGCAATGAACCAGCCATCAGGAGCCAGCCGGGGGCGCAGCAGTGCGCCGGCCAGCAGGCTGCCGATGGCGTCGTGATCACCAGCGTGTTTCAAATATGGGGGGTCAGCGAAAATCAGATCGTAAATGGCGGCATCCCGCCGGAGAAAGGCCGTGACATCCGCCCGGACGACGCGTCCCCCAAGCAGCCGTGATTTGGTTAGGTTTTCGGTGATGACCTGGGCGGCCTGGCGGTGCTCGTCCACGAAAACGCAGGAGGTCGCGCCCCGGCTGAGTGCTTCCAGGCCGAGCGCGCCCGACCCTGCGAACAGATCGAGGGCGCGGGCGTTCCCAACCCGCTCGCCAAGGATTGAGAACAGCGCCTGGCGGACGAAATCCGTGGTCGGGCGTGCTACGGCAGACGGAACCTTGATGGCCAGCCGCCCGGCCTGGCCGGCGATGATGCGCATGGGAGAGTTTCAGTGTTCGGTTATCAGGGAGGAAGATCGGTCGGATCGGTCGGATCGGACCGATCCGACTGATTCGGGTCGCAAAGTCACTGGCGCCTTCACGGGAGTGGCACGATGGGTCCGTTGTGGCCGAGCCGAAGTTGGAGGTCACTGAGGTTGCCAAATGCCTCGAGGTCAAAGGCGACCCGTTGGGGGGTGCTCATGGGTGTTAGAGAGGGTGTTGCACCGGGGTCGGGAAACAGCCGCCGGATCATGCCGATGGCGGTTTCGGGTGCGGCGACGAGGCGGACAATCCCCGCCGCACTGCCATCGGCAAGCAGCGTGGCGTTGCCAAGTAGCGAGAACTCATCGCCGACGACGCGGGCATCCACGCAGGAAAGGGTGCCGCCGCGCAGGGCGAAGTGGCAACTGCCGCTGTCGAAGACGGCATGCTGCTCGCCATGTTTGATGGCAATGGAGGAGGCTTCGGTGAACAAATCGCCCTGCCAGGTGGCGGGTGCCAGAAGCAGCCCGTGGCATCGTCCGTTGGCGACGAGCTGCGCCGCCTTGACCTCGCCCCCGCCGGCCAGCGCAAGTGGGGTGGGAGTTTGCCTGGGGCATTGGATTTCGAGTTGCATCGGCAAACCGCCGAGCAAGGCGAGTTGGCCGGCCAAGTGGAATTTGACTCCCTCGATTGAAACTTCCACCGGGTTGAGAGAAAGCACCGGTGCCTGCCATGCCAGTGAGGCTTGAAAATCGGCGAGCAAGGTCTTGCCGTGAGCACTGAGGCTGGCCATGCTCAACGATGACAGAACCGCCGCCCCAGACACGGGAATGTCACTGGCTAGATCGGCGATTTCAACCAAGGGAATCGCGGAATCGGTGGACACCAGCAGGAACGAGGCATGCCGGACGCGAACCCATCCGGGGGGCAGGGGCGGTCCTGCCGCCGGTACCACAGACATGGCGGGCGGAGGCAGCGTGGCAGGCTGCGGCGGCTGGGGCGGCGGAGCTAACGGAGCTAACGGAGCTAACGGAGCTAACGGAGCTAACGGAGCTAACGGAGCTAACGGAGTCGGCGGAGTCGGCGTGCCTGGCGTGCCTGGCGTGCCTGGCGTGGCTGGCGTGGCTGGCGTGGCTGGCGTGCCTGGCGTGCCTGGCGTGCCTGGCGTGGCTGGCGGAGTTGGACCCACAGGCGTTGGCGGGTGTTGGGGCGGCGAGGGAATGACTGGTAGGGATGATTTCCGGGATGCAGGCTCGGCAGCGATGAGCGGCGTGGATGCTGGCGCGGCGGAGAGCGGCACGGTGGGCACCGCCGCTTGCTTGGCAAGGTGCGACATCATCTGGACCGAAAGGACGAGGCGAGGCGACTCGAGGTCCACCGCACGCACATGATAGTTTCCGCGGAACCAGGAACTCCACACCGGGGTGAGTCGCAATGAGCCGATGTGGAGCATGGGTTCCGCAATGAAGGGGCGCAACTCAGGGGCTTGAGAGACCTCGATTTCACGCAACGTGAAACCGTTCCACGGTGACCATGAGGCACCGCCAAGGTGGATCTTGAACCCGCTATGTTGGTGGATTTTCGCAGCAATCCAGTTGCAGCCCCACGGACTGGCGAGCCAGAGATTGCTCAAGGCGAAACCGAGTGCCGGCAGCACACAGAGCAGCAGAACCCATCGCCTCCAGTGCCTGAAGCCGCAGCGTTTTCCGTTTGACGGGGCGGCCGGATCCATGGCACCTGGGTCTTAGCGTTTGGTCGCTGGCTTGGCAGTGGGTTTGGGCTTGGGCTTGGTTGCCGGAGTGGTCTCGGGTTGCTCTGCAGGCTTGGCTTTGGGTATGGGTGGTTTCAAATGTCCGGCCTTGCCGAGCAGAAAGCGGATCACCAGGCTCTTGTCCACCATGCGGGAGCCCTCGATCGGAACTTCCTGAAAGCGATAAACCACGAGACCGTATTTGTTGCCGTCCATGCGTCCCAGGGCGAGGTTCTCCTTGGTCTTGCTAAGGGTCGTTTCCTCTTCAAATTTCCATTCGAAGCCGGTCCAGGCACCGAGGATGCTGTCGGCATCCGCCTTGATGTCATCCAGGCGCTTGAGGTCACCGTTTGGCGAGCGGAAGACATCATCCTTGGCGTGAAAGCGGAGGAGGGAAACAATGCCGGCCTCGCCAGTGGCGGCGAGGATCCACGCTCCGCCAAGGGTCTCACGGAGCTGCAGCTCCACATTTTCAGTGGGCTTGAATTCCCGCTTGGCCCAGAGCTTGCGATACTCATCGTATTCTTCCTTGGTGAGGCCGAGTTTCTCGTGAAATGGCAGGGGCACATAGGGTTTGGATTCGGCGCTGTAGGCCTCGAACCATTTCGGGTCGAGGTGGGCTGCAGTCCTGACTTTGGCGAGGTATTTGTCGATCTCCGGCGGTGGCAGCACGATGCCCACCTGGGCGGCCACCGGAATGTCCTTCTCCAGCAAGCCGGCGAAAATCCTGGGGGTTTCTGCCGCCGTGACGCTTGAAACAAGAGCGGTGGCCAAAAGAGGAATATGGAATTTCATGAAGTGAGGGTCGGGAACGGGGAAGATCGCCGGGATGCAGTGGAATTCAAGCCGCAATGCGCGGGGAAGACAATTATTGAGGCTCGCCCGAGGGAAAGATGCCTGCGATGGAGGTCTCCAGGTGCTCATCGATCCAGCGTTCCAAAGCCGCCCGCAATGGGGCGAGGACTTCAGGATGGGTTGCGGCAAGGTCGTGTTCACCGTGCGGATCCGCCGCCACGTGGAACAGTCCAAAGTGCCGCCCTCCATCGGCGGTGGGGGTGCAGACGAGTTTCCAATCGCGGGTCCGCAGGCAGCGTTGCTTGGCCTGCACCAGGCGTTCACGGTATTCCTCCTTGAGCACAAATTGATAGTTGAAACCCGGGTCGATGCCGGTCAGTTCATCCATTGGCGGCAACTTCGGGCGCTCCACCCCCGGCACTTTGAATTGGATGAACGGAAATCCGGTCTCGCCATAAAACGGCCGCCCCACCGGCTGCTCGCCGCCTTGCAACCACGCGGCGAAGCTTTGGCCTTCCCAGGCAGCGGGCTTCGCCACGCCAAGCCAATCCGCCAGGGTCGGCATCACATCGATCATGCGCACGGATTCCGGAATCACCTGCGGCGCCACGCCGGGAAAGTGCATGATCATGGGCACCTGATTGGCCTGGCCCCCGCCGTTGAAAGTGAGGCCATGGCCGAGTGTCACTCCCGCTTCGTAGAGGTCATCCCCGTGATCCGCAGTGATGATGATGATCGTGTTGTCCTCCAGACCATTGCGCTTGAGCGACTCCAGCACCCGGCCCACGCAATCGTCAAACTGCCGCGTGCAGCCGTCGTAGAGCGCGCGGATTTGCGCCACCTCAGGCGGCGGCAGGGCTTTCCATTTGGATTCCAGATCGGTGCCGCCGATGAACGCGTCAATATCAAAATCCACCCCGGTTTTGTTGCGTCCCCGGTAGGCCGGGTCGCTGAAGAGGCTGCAATACGGTTCCTGGCTGCGATAGGGCAGATGGTTGCAGGAATAGAACACATGCCAGAAAAACGGTCGCTGCGCCTTGGCCGCCTTGGCCAGGCGCTCTTCGACCCGCCCGGTGACAACCTGTGGCGTGACAAACTGCGCGAACGACTTGAGCTGCGGAAAAATCCGATAGCCGAGCGCATTGTCAAAGAACAAGGGCACGACGAAATGCGCCATCACCACCGCCTGGCTCATGTAGATCTTGAAATTATCGAAGGTGGAAACGGAAATGTCCTCGAATCCGAGCGGCACCACTTCATAATAGCCGGCGCACCAATCGCCGATGGCAGCGGTGGCGTAGCCGTGGTCGCGGAGGATGGTTGCCATCGGCACCACCCGCCGCATGGCCGCGTCCACGGTTTTCCGATCCGGATACATCTGGCGGAGGCCGTGCGTCTGAGGATACTGCGATGCCATCAGGGACACCCCGGATTCCATGGTCGAAGCGATCGGCGCATAGCAACGCTCGAAACGGACGGAACGCGCCGCCAGCGCGTCAATCAGCGGGGAAACCCCGGCCGCCGCCGCGCCCTCGGTTCGTGTCGGCCGGTAACCGGCGCAGCCGAGGCGGTCACCGCGCAAGGAATCCGAAGCCAGAATCAGGATGTTGGGTTGCGTTGGCTTGGAACGCCCGGTGGCAGGACCGCCCTGCGGCCGCGCGGCCAGCACCACGCCCAACCCGGCCACCAAGACCACCGCGCCGCAGGCCATCCACCCGTACCGCCCGCGACGGTGGGCTTGCCACAGCAACGCAGCCGCCAGCCCAAGCCCGGGCAGCAGGGTGAACAGCACGCAAAACGCCGCCGGCTTCGCCGCTTCAGGGATGAGGTCCAACATGCGGAAATACCAGTTTCCAAAACTGTCGTCGTTGAGAAAATACGGCCGGGTATCCACCAAGCGCAGCGTGCAATAGCCCTGCACGAAGGCGGCCAGCACCAAGCCGCGCAAGGCGAGCACCCTGCGGCTCCGGTATTTCGAGCAGGCGGTCCACCACGCCACCACGGGCTGCAACAGAAACGCGCCGACCAGTGCCAGAATGGCATACGCCAGCACCATTTGCAGATTCTGTCCGATGAGAAACCCGAGATACTGGTCGCGTGCCAACGCGCTGAACTTGTTCTCCATCCCCCCCCCGGATTGATGCGCCAGTCGCCACAGGGCCGTGCCATATTGGTACGCAAGAAACCCCGCAACTCCCGTCAATACCGGCAAATAGCGGGCATGCGGACGGGTGCTGCGGGACGTCGTGTCAGGTAGGGCTGGTTCGCTCAACGCGGCGACTCTCGCAGCAGCAGGCAGCGGAATCAAGAATCAGAATCCGGCGGGTTCACATAAATCCACCGCGCGTTGGCCACCTTGTCGATGATCACGCCGCGCCGCGACTGCATCCCGGGCGGCAACGCGAGTCGCAGAATCACCGCCACCTGGCGAGTATCATTTCCCTGAATCATCGCCAGCAACGCAGCCGCCACGGGTCCGTCCTTGGCCGCATAGCCGAAAAGCGTTTCCTCACTGTCGGGAGCCGTCAGACGAAATGAAACCCAGCGATTTGAGTTGGCAAACTCATGGCTGAAAAAATGGTCCTCCTCGACGAACACCCGGAAATCCATGGTCCCCTGCGGACGTTGCAGGGCGTAGTTGTCCCAGTTCATCGGTTGGTAGGTCACGGCCGTTTCCCAATCCACCAGGATCTTCCCGGAGACCTCATGTTCCACCAGGATATTCTTGGTGCGGCCGTCTCCCAGCACCACCGCGAACGCCCAGAAATCGCTCGTGCTCTCCAACGCCGCTCCTTGGACATCCAGCACCTGGCGGAAACCCAGCGGCTGCGGCGGGCGCTGCCCATAGAATTGGTCCATCAAGGGCCGGACCCTGGCGGGATGGCGCACCAAGGGCAACATCGTCTTGAGCGAGGTCGCTTCACAAAAGGTCTTCACCATTTCCTCCATGCGCTCGAACATCTGTTCCAGTTCCCGTTCACTCGCGACGCTTGCATTCGCCATCACCGCCGCTTGCTGGTGCTCCTCCCCCACTTGCTTGTCCGCCCGCCGGATGTGGCTGACCGACCACCCGACCGCGCCGGCGAGCAGCAAGCCCACCAAGGCAAACCAACCCCACGGCAGCGGACTGCGCTCGGCAGCGGACTTGTCCCAATTCGCTTCCGCCGCGAGCAGGCTTGCCACCTCCGTTTCAATCAGCGCATCCAACCCCGGTTCATGGGTGCGGCGGCTGTCCAAGTCCTCCGTGTTTGGCATCTCCAGGCGTGCTGCCGGGGCCAGTCGGCTGTCCCGGTTCTCGGGAATCAAGCGCACCGGCTGAGCCTCCTCACCCAGCCGGACCACCTGCGGCTTCTCCGCCGGATGGTTATCCACCGTCCTCAATTCGATTGGTTTCCTCTCTCGCGCCATGCCCGGAGGACAAATAAACCTAAAAAGTCCATCGACGCAATGCCACAATCATCTTAAAATGCGTGCCGAGACCCTCGCCATGTCAATTCCCTCGCGTCTGCTCATCATCACCGCTGCCTTCGGGGAAGGCCACAATAGCGCTGCGAGGAATCTCGCGCTCGCCCTCATCGAGGCTGGTACCACGGCCCAGGTGTGCGACCCCTGTCTGCTCGCCATCCCCTTCAGCACCAAACTCCTGAGCCGGCTATACCGCTTCACCACGGACTATCTCCCGCGCGTCTGGAAAAAGATCTACTATTCCATCGACCGGATCGATTTCAACCGCAGTGGGATTTTTGCGACGCGCAAGCCCGCCCGCCTGCTGGCCAAGCTCATCGCGGACTATCAACCCACCGCCATCATCAGCACCTATCCGCTCTACCCCTATTTGCTGGCCCGCATTTTTCGCCAAACCGGAAGCAAGGTCCCCGTTTTCACCGTCGTGACTGACTCCATGGAAATCAACTCCGCCTGGTTGCGTGCGCCCAGTGATTATTGGCTCGTCACTGATGCCGCCACCCGCGAATCCATGATCCGCAGCCGGCTGCCCCGCGAACGCATCATCGACACCGGCTTCCCCGTCAACCCACAGTTCTCCAAACTCACTCCGCTCGCCCCAGCCGATTCCTGCCAGCCCTTCCGCGTCCTGTTCTTTCCCACCGCCAGGCGCACGTCAGTGGCCACCTTTGGGGCCGCCATCCTCGACGCCTCACCGGCCGTCAGCTTGACCCTGGTGCTCGGGAAAAATGTCAGATTGCTGCATGCCGCCGCCCGGGTGTTGCAACAAGCCTATCCCGGGCGCGTCCGGATTTTGGGCTGGACCCGCCGCATCCCCCGCCTCCTCAACCAACACCACCTCGTCGTTGGCAAAGCCGGGGGGGCCACCGTTCACGAAGCCATTGCGGCCCATTGTCCCATGCTCATCCACCACCTCGTCCCCGGCCAGGAAGAAGGCAATCTCCGCCTCCTGGAAATGATCGGCAGCGGCGGCTACACCGCATCCCCGCCAACCCTCACCGCAAGAATCCGCGCCATCCTCACCGACCATGCCGCCACCTGGCGCGCCATGAAACACGCCCTCGCCAGCCACAACCGCAACTCCGGCGCCATCGCCGCCGCAAAATTCATCCTCGAAAAATCCGCAGACCCAAGCACCGAGTAACCAGTGATCGGTTCCCATCCTTCCCACCCTTCCTCACCGCCAACCGATCCTCCCATGACTTTTCTCTTCGACATCGGCCGGGTGCTTCTGGACTTTGATTTTGAAACCTCGCTGGCACGCCTGCTCCCACCGGGGACCGCCGACCCCCAGGCCCGGCTGGCCGTTTTGCTAGAGCGCAAGGACGAATTTGAAACCGGCGCCATCGCGCCGGATGCTTACATTGCTTGGGCCTTGGAGGTGCTAGGCAGCGGTGCCAGCCACGCTGAATTCCGCCATGCCTGGTGCCACATCTTCACCCCGAACGTGCCCATGTGGCAGACCGTGCGCATGCTCGCCGCTGCCGGTCACCGGCTCATCCTGCTTTCCAACACCAACGCGCTGCATTGTCCCTGGGTCTTTGGCTTCTTCCCTGATTTCGCCCTCTTTCATGCCGCCGTCCTCTCGTTTGAGGTCGGTGCCGTCAAGCCCCAGCCGGCGATCTATCAGCACGCCATCGCCACCCACCGGCTCGACCCCGCCACCACCCTCTTCATTGACGACCTCGCGGCCAACATCGCCGCAGGCCTCGCCCACGGCTTGCGTTGCTTCCAGTACGATCAAGCCAACCATGCAGCCTTCCAGCAATGGCTGCATGATGAGAGAGTCCTAGTGGCGGCAGCCCAGACGGGTGGGCGAGCACCGGGATGATGACGAACGTCAATCCTAACAGGAGACTGTCTCCAAGCGCGAAGTGTCAAGTGGACTCTCGATTATTTGTCTGACACATAGTGCGGATCGCAAGCACCATCCCGGGGAACCGGATGCGTTGATTGCGCTCGTTTGGATCAGTGGGGGCATCGTCCGGCCTTCAGGCCGGGCGGCCCTATCCCGCCAGCCCGGTCCCGGAAAGCCGCAAGTTTATGCACTTGCCGGCATGGCTGGCGGCGCTAAGGTCGGTGTTCCCACTGCTGTTCATGTCCACGCTTGCCACCATTTGCCACGTTGCCCTGTTGATCTTTGTCGTCGTGATGATTTTCAACATCATCATTTTCACCCACGAGCTGGGGCATTTTCTGGCGGGAAAATGGCGCGGCCTGCAGATTGACCGATTCCAGATTTGGTTTGGCAAGCCGCTGTGGAGCAAGACCGTCAACGGCGTGCAATACGGGTTGGGCTGGATTCCGTTTGGCGGCTTCGTGGCGCTGCCGCAGATGGCGCCGATGGAAGCGATCGAAGGTGGCAACACGCATGAACAGCCGCTGCCGCCGGTCACCCCGCTGGACAAGATCATCGTGGCGTTTGCCGGGCCCTTGTTTTCGATGCTGCTGGCCCTGCTCGCGGCGGTGGTGGTGTGGCAGGTGGGCAAACCGGCGGATTTCATCCCCACCACGGAGATCGGGTTCGTGCTGCCGGACAGTCCTGCGGCCACGGCGGGCTTGCAGGCTGGTGACAAGATCACCGCCATCAACGGGGCACCGGTCAACGGCTTCAGCGGCCCGCTCGATTCGATCATGGCGCGGGTCATCCTGAGTCGCGGCGAGAACATCCAGTTCACCGTGGAACGTCCCGGAGTGGCCGAGACGCTGACACTCACCTCGGGATTTGAGACGGAGAAATCACAATGGTTCCAACGGCGCGGGTTGCGCCAGGTCGGATTGGCTCATGCCAGCCCGGCGCTGGTCGCGGCGACCGCCGTCAACGGCCCGGCGGCACGCGCGGGTCTCACCAAGGGCGACCGCATCCTCAAGGTCGATGGCATCCCGCTGCACAGCCCGCTCGAATTCCGCCAATATCTGAAAGACCAGAAATGGCAAGCCGTCGCTTTGGAAGTGCAAAACCCGGCGGGTGAGATCCGCGAAATCTCGCTCACGCCGCAGCTTCCGCTCAGCCCGAAGAACCTGGATCCCATGGCCGGCCTGGAGTGGGATTTGGATGCCGGGGTTGATTTGCGCATCGTGCATCCCGGCCCCTGGGGGCAGGTGGTGGAGAGCCTGCAGATGATGTGGATCACCATCACCAGCGTGGTCGCGCGGGATTCCAGCATCGGGATCGATCACTTGAGCGGCCCGGTGGGCATTGCCAAGCATCAGTATGCGATCCTGCAAACCGAGCATGCCTGGCGGCGCATTCTGGCGTTCATGGTCTTGTTCAACGTGAATCTGGCCGTGCTCAACATGCTGCCGTTTCCGGTGCTGGATGGCGGCCACATCACGCTCGCCATGCTGGAGAAACTCGCCCGGCGTCCGGTCAAGGCACGGGTGTTGGAAGTCGTGCAGACGGTGTTTGCGTTGCTGCTCATCAGCCTGATGCTCTACGTTACCAGCAAGGACGTCGGCGACGGTTTCGGCCGCGGCACCGCGAAAGACGAGCAGATCATTTTCGCTCCCTGACCAATCTCTAACACGCTTGCCACGGCGGATCCTGTTGGCGCACGGCTTCGTAGAGCACGATGGCAACGGCGGTCGCCAGATTGAGGCTGCGGGTGCCGCCGGGTTTCATCGGGATGCACAGGGTGTGCTCGGCGGACGCGGTGGCGAGCAGGGCGGCGGGCAGGCCGCGGGTTTCGCAGCCGAAGACGAGGTAGTCGCCGGGCTGGAATGCCGCCTGCCATGGCGACCTTGCCGCCTTGGTGGAAAGGAACCAGAATGTGGCGGTGGGCTTGGCAGCGGCTCGCAAGTCCTCGAAGGAATCCCAAACGTGGAGATCCACCTGATGCCAGTAATCCAGGCCGGTGCGGCGGACGTGTTTGTCATCCAGGGAAAACCCGAGCGGGCGGATCAGATGCAGGGTGGCGCCGGTGGCCAGCGCCAGGCGTCCTGCGGCTCCGGCATTATGCGGGATCTCGGGGGTGACCAGCACGAGGTGAAACATGGGCGCGGCAGCGGCACGAACTCATTGCGGATCAAACACCACCCGGAAACCAAGGTCGGGACGGCGTAGCGAGCGATCCTCAACCCACTCTCGAGCCAGCGCGCCGTTGGCAGGCTTGAGATAGGAAGCACCGCTGATGACCCACAGCCGCTGGCCAAGCGGATTGGCTGGATTGACGGCTTGGCTGAGCGTCCATTCCGCCACCGACCCGGCCATGCCGAGCAGGCCGGAAGGCGTGCGGTCCGGGGTCGCCAAGGTGGCGGGCTGCCAGGGTCCCGGTTTGAGGGTGGCCGGATCTTTCACACTCTGGCACAGCGCGGCAAACCATTCTTCCTGCGTGGGCAGCCGTGCCTGTTTCCACTCTGCATAGGCGGCGGCATCCCACCAGTCCACGCCGATGACCGGTGAATCCGGCGTGACGGGTCGGCCCTGCCAGGTGCCGTTGGCGCGGGCCGCTGCCAACAACTCCGCCCAGTCGGTGGGAAGATGGCTGGTCTTGTCCGCAGGCTGGTTGGCATGATCAAAGAGCCGCCCGCGCCCGTCCTGAGCGAGCAATTCCAGCGCATCGAGAAACTTGGCGTATTGGCCGATGGTCACTTCGTGTGCGGAGAGGCGGAATGCCCGGAGCGCTGCGTGGCCGCCATCCGGTGTCAGATACTCGCCGTCCGCCATTGCCACGGCCTCCGGCAGCCAGCCGCGTGCCGGTGGCGGGGGCGGACGATGGACGGTGTTGAGGAGCACGACGGCGATCCCCAGCAGGGCAAGACCCGCCGCCACTCCGATGAGCCAGAGTGGGATTTTCCGTTTCGGAATCATTGCCGCAGTCATGGGTCCCACCTTGGGCAGCGGGTCGGCAAGCTGTTGTTCGATCTGTTCGCAATAGCCATGGATGCTCTTCCAGCTCAGGGGCGCGGCGGCTGGTGTGCCGCGCATCCATGCCAGCAGCGTCAGCATGCGGGTGGCCCCTGGCAGACCGTCGGCCACCAATACGGGCAGGGCGATGCCCAGGGCGACCACATCCCGCAGCGATTGCTCCGGAGCACGCGGCCCGGCAAGCGTGAGGTTTTGCAACCGGATCACGCCCTGCTCATCGAGGTGAACCGCTGCGGGTCCGAACAAGTCGGTGGCATAGCCCCGCGCCTCGTAATAGAGGTTGGCCTCGGCAATCCGACGCAGATAGTAGGCAAGGCGTGCGGGCTTCATGGGTTCGAAGGCCTTGATGCGCTGCGCCAAGGTGGCGCCAGCCAGCCGCTCGTGTGCATAATAGCACAACCCGGGCTCAGCAACGGCTTCAAACACGGAAGCAATCAAGGGATGATCGACCGCCGCCTTGGCGCGAATGTCGGCAAGGAAGACCTCCGCCTGCGCGACGTGCTCGGGGCGGAGTTCCTCGACCAGGACCGTGCGTCTGACGGATTCCTGCACGGCGAGCCACGTGCGGGTGAAGGGGCCATCGGCGAGGCATTCCTGCAGCAGGTAGTCACCGAGACGCTGGGGTTGAGGGGCGGCATCCATGGGCGGGCAGAGGCGGCGAGCGGGTGAAGGAATCAGCGGGGCGGCAACACCATGGGAAGGTTCGGGTCAAAATCCGGCGGCAGGTTGTTCCGGTCCAGAAACTCGGGGGAGTCCAGCGGATCGGGGGCGACTGCCGCTTTCTGGCGGCTTCTGGCGGCCAGGTCGCGCGGCCATGCCTGCACATCCAGCACCTCCCCGTTGTAGAGCAATGAAACCACCTGCCCGTAATAGGTTTGCTCGCCAAACAGATGCTCCGTGGCCTGATCCTGTTTCGGAATGACATAGTTCATGCGCAAGGACTCCTCGCCGCCGGCCCAATCAAAGGCCCCGGAGACCCACTGTTCGGAGACCCATGATTTGTCTTGCAGCGGGATGATGCCATCGCGCGAACTGCGATTGAAGAACTCCACCGAGACGCTCAAATCCTTCAATTCAATCTCCGTTCCCGGCGCTTTCTGCACCGGGATGGTCAGCACCACGCGTTGGCCGCCCTCATGGTTAGGGTCATTGAAAATCCGGACCCGGCCAAGGGCGAGCTTGCCCAGCGGCACTTCTGCCTCGAAGCCATCCCGCAGTTTGGCCGCGGCCATTTCATACAGCACGCCGGCCCCGGAGACGCCCATTTGGAACACCTTTTCATAATGCTCCGCCGCTGTGTCAAACACTCCCATCACCTCATGTGCCAGACCGAGTTCATACTGGACGTTGGGGTCTTGAGGAGAACGCCCGCGGGCTTCTTCAAGCTTGAGAATCGCCAAGCCCATATCGCCCGCCACCCGTGCTTGCCGGGCCTCCTTGAGCAACTGCTCCGAGCGCGGATCCGCCACCGACGGGGTGGCCAACGGGGTGGGCGGCGGCAGCGGTACTGCCGCCACCGGAGGCTCAGCCGCAGGGTCAGGCAGCGGTGGCCGGGCCACCACCGCCTCCGGCACGACCGGTTCCTTCTCGGGACCTGGCACCACGATGAGCCTCACCACTTCCTTCTCCACCACCCTGACCTGCCGGGACGCTTCAAACCGCGCCCCCAGCGCCAGCCCGGCCACCAGCACCTGCAACAAGACCATCAAACCCAGCACCCAGCAGGCGATGGGAAAGACCGGCCACCTTGCGGAAGTCATGCGGGAATTGGGCTGCTTGGACATGTCCCGGCAATGATGGCGGCCAACCCCGCCCCTGTCAATCCACGGCAATCGCCCGCAGAAATTGCCATGCCGCAAGCAAATTTGCACGTTTCTCATTTTCGGGCTTGCCTGGACCTGTGCAATCCGGTATTGCTTCCGCCATGAAGCCACCGGTCGTTCGCAATTTGGTGCTGTTGAGCATCGCCCTCCTCTCCCTGTCCGCTTGCACCAGCCGGAAGAATCAGGCCAGAATCAAGGAACTCGAAGCGCAAATCGAAGCCAGTGCCGAGGAGGCCGCCGCCACCGAGATGGCCAGGGAGAAGGATCAGGCGGAGAAGAGCGAAGCGGCCTACAAGGCTCAAAGCGAAGCCTCCCAACAGATCCAACAACTGACCCAGGAGCGCGACCAGGCCGCCCGTGAACTCGCCGTCCTCAAACTGCAGGCAAGCCGCGCCGAGGCCGCCCGCCTCGCCAAGCTGCCCAAGGATGCCTCCACCCCGGGCCACCCCGAATTCGATCCCGCCAAGGAAGCAAAAATCACCACCGCCCTCGCCACCATCGTCGGCGACAAGTCCACCGGCACCGGCTTTGTGGTTGCCACCGAAGGGAAGGTTTTCCTCTACACCGCCGCCCACGTCATCGCCGGTAATGGCCGCCTCTCCATCTCCAATTCAGTCGGCCTCAAGTTCACCAAGTTCGGCAATCTCGAAGTTGCTGAAGGGGCCAACTTCGTGCGGCTCGAACTCCTCGATGCCGCCGGTGCGCCCGCCCTGCAACTCGCCGACGCAGACACCAAGGTCACCGCCGAAACCAACGTCACCGGCCTCGGCACTGACGGCAACTCCGGCACCGTCACCTCCGAGCGCGGCAACCCCTCCGGCCAAAGCGACGAGTCCATCAGCGTTGATTCCCTATCATTGATGGGGAAAAGCGGTGGGCCGCTCCTGGAATCCGCCACCGGCAAGGTGCTCGCGGTCATCACCAACCCTGCCGCCGAGCAGCGGGTCCTGTGG
The DNA here is from genome assembly GCA_026397725.1 of Verrucomicrobiota bacterium. Classification (GTDB taxonomy): domain Bacteria; phylum Verrucomicrobiota; class Verrucomicrobiia; order Verrucomicrobiales; family Akkermansiaceae; genus Luteolibacter. Next base: position 47,275 of record JAPLUI010000227.1, read on the forward strand.
GCCGACCCCACCACCACCGGCCAAATCCCCTACCGGGCCTGCCGTGTGAACCGCAAAGTGCAGTGGAAATCCGTGCCGATCGGCACCTTCCTCGCGGAAGCCAGGAAAATCGCTGAGTTCAACCGCATGACGCGCGTGGCCCAGGCCCTTGCCGTGCTCACGCCCAGCGCCACCGGCTTGGGAGTTTCGAGCACCGTTTCCGGCTCGCATACCGCCCTCTCCGTGCTCACTGCGGCGGCCAAGGACATCCCCATCGCCACGGAGGTCCTCGCCATGAACACCCAACTGTCCGCCAAGCGCGTCCGCACCAGCGAGGTCGATATCAAGAAACGCTTGGCCAACCTGCTCTCCAGTGCCGTAACCCAAATGCAACGCGGCGCCGCTGACTTCGAGCCCTCGAAATTCACCCCCTACCATCGCCCCTTCGCCGAAGATGCCCTCAAGTGGCGCAAGGATGCCGAGCAGCGGCTCCAAGGCTCCGTCACCTCCGACGAGTGAGCCAGCCGTGGCCGGGCGCGGAGCGCAAGCGGCCCGGCCAATACGGTTAGGATACCCATGGAGCCGCCCAAGTTGCCGCCTGTTCCAGCCCCGACCCGGGTTCGGGGATCTCCCTGCTGCTATTCCCGGGCCCTGGGATCGCTGCTCGCGTTATGCAGAGAGGCCCGCACAGTTGCCGGTGCGGGCCTCCGAAACCGCTCCCCTTCGTTAGCCACCCGTTAGAGCAGGCCGTGGTGGGACGGCGCTTTTCCGGGGCGAAGGAAGCGGGCGCAATACAATCAGGGTGTGGAGGTGGTGGACTCCCGGGCCCGGTAGAACTTCTTCGGGCTGGTGCTCGGCGGAACATCCAGAGTCAGCGAGGTGCCGGGGGCAATTTGGACGCTGAGAACAGTCCAGTGTTCCAAGTCGTCGCAGGTTTCAAACTCATAGGCTTGGTTGGTGACGGTGGGGCTCAGTCGCAGCGAGTCGCCAGCCGCAGAGTGCGACAGGTCAATGTGCAACGGTGCTTGCTCGGTGATGACTTCTTCGGTGATCTCGAACATCGGCATGCCCGCCGCCCGAAACTCGAAGGCGGACTTGTAATCGATGATCGTACCAGGCGCAGGCTCGGCGAGCATGCGGATTTCGTCACCCACCACGACGCTGCCACCGACGGTGAAGTGGGTCGGGAGGACGTAGTCCATCACGAAGCATTCGAGGATGCCACCGAGCTTGCCCAACCACTTCGGCCACCGCGATGACATGATGCCACCGCTTTGTCCGGGCAGATCCGCCACCACCGTGCCACCGCTCAACACCACGACCCGGTGGGTCGGCGAGTGGATCGGCCCGAAGTCCGGGGCGATCAGGAAGCCATCGGTGGTCTGGGTGACCCGCACGGTGCCGAGCGATTGGTTAGACACGCCATTGAGCGAACCGCGGGCGGTGGCTTCGAGGAAGGCCCCGGGGCCGACGGCAGGATCCGCGTCCAACGGGCTGAAGGCCACAAACGCGGCCTCGGCCCGGCCGAGGTCGATGCTCACGCCGTCCATGCCGCTGCTGCCGATGTTACTGACTTCCAAGCGGCGCTCGCCCGTCGGATCAGGGGCGGTGAACGCGAGCTGGGCGCTGCCAAGCGGCGTGTGATCGTTCATCCCGAATGGCAGCGTGTAGGGGGTCGTGGATTCGTCGGCAAAGGCGATGGTGCCGGGATTGGTGCCGCGTACCTGCAACTCCGTCATGTAGGCATTCAGGAATTGTGAGTCCTCGGACATGATGCTCACGCGATCCGCATCGTACTCCACGCCGCCCACGGTCACCGGACCCGGCGCGGCGCGAGCGAGTTCAATGGTGATCCAGAGATGATACCGCTTGGTCCTTATGTTACAGGAGGCCTCGCCGGACCATCTCGCGGAAGCCGGCACGGGATCGGTCCCGCCAAAAATCACGCTGGAGGCATCCACTTGCGCGAGCAGTTGGCCGTTGCGATAAATGTCAGCCATCAGCGCCGTCGATCCGAGGCCGCTGAAGTCCGCCGTGCATACGCAAGCGTCGGCTGCCGTGCGGCTCACATGCAGGCCGCTGAGCTTCTGGCTCGGCAGGGTGGGACTTTCCCGCACCCCCCAGTAGTCGAAGTCGAGCGATCCGCCAACCGCGAGATCCCTGACGCCGTCGCCGGTCACATCGCCCATGGCCACGCGCACGCCACCAACCCGACCGGTGACGATGTCCACGCCATCCTGACCGCTGCTGCCGAGGTTGCCGATGAACAATTGGTTAGTCGGCAGCGGACTGGTGAGGGCGGGTTCCGCTGCCCCGACCGGGAAGTGATCGTGCATCCGGAATGGAATGCTCCACGGAGTGGTGGTCTCATCGGCAATCGCAAACGTCCCAAGGCTGGTGCCACGCAAGCGCATCTCGGTGATTTTCGCATTCAGCAAGACCGAGTCTTCGGACATGATCTCCACCCGGTCGGCGTAATATTCCGTGCCATTGACAATCACAACACCGGCGGCGGAGCGCAGCACCTCGATCTTGATCCAAAGGTGGTAGTGGCCGTTCAAATCGCACGACCCGCCGACGGAAGTCCGGATTTTCCGGGGAACCGGATCGGACCAATCGAAGGTTGCCGGATCGTAGTCGCCGAAGCTGAAGCTGGAGGCTGGCACACTCGCCAGCAGCACCCCGTCGCGATAGACTTCCGCCATCAGCGCGGAAGAGTCGAGCCCGCTGAAATCTGCCGTACACACGACCTCCCCCACCGGGCGGCTGACGTGCAAACCGGTGAGCTTCTGCTTGACCGGCGGCGGCAGGCTTACCAGCGTCGGGCTTTCGCGGAACCCATAACTATCAAAGTCGAGCGTGCCACCGACGGCCAGATCGCTGTGGCCATCGCCATCGAGGTCACCGATTGCCAGATCGAACGAGCCCACCGGGCCCGCCGCGATATCGACGCCGTCCTGGCCGCTGCTGCCGAGATTGCCAACGAGCAGTTGGTTGGTCGGACTCGGATCGCTCATGGCCAGCGTCGCCGCACCGGTCGGCGTGTGTTCATGCATGCGGAAGGGCACGCTGTAGGGCGTCACTCCTTCGTCCGCGAGCGCAAAGATCCCCAGCCCGGTGCCGCGCACTTGCAGATCCGTGATATAGGCATTCAGGAACGGCGAGTCTTCCGACATGATCTCCACCTTGTCGCCCACGATGGTCTTGCCGCCGACGGTGATGGGTCCCGCCACACTGCGCTCAACAGTAACAACCACCCAAAGATGGTAATGGCCGTTGAAGTCGCAAGACCCGGCACCTGTGATGGTAATGGTTTTCGCCACCGGATCGCTGCCGCCAAAGGTCACGCCGCCCCCGCTCGTCTCGTCGACCAAGGCCCCGTTGTTATAGACCTGCGTCATCAGCGCAAACGAATTCAGGCCGCTGAAATCCGCCGTGTAATCGATTGCCCCACTCGACCCGCGAGCCGCGTGAACGCGGATGAGCGACTGCTTCGTCGGGCTCTCACGGAAACCCACTGCGGTTAGATCCAGCGTGCCGCCGGCTGCAAAATCCGGAACTCCGTCGCCATCGACGTCACCGGGTTGAATCCAGACGCTATTGGACTTCGGCAAGGCGATGTCCACGCCATCCTGGCCGCTGCTGCCGAGGTTACCGATGAGCAAGCGGTTGGTCGGATTCGGGTCACTCAGGGCCAGCGTTGCTGCGCCAACCGGAAAGTGATCATGCATGCGGAAGGGCACGCTGTAAGGTGTCACGCCTTCGTCTGCGAAGGCAAAGGTCCCAAGGCCGGTGCCGCGCACTTGCAGGTCCGTGAGGTAGGCATTCAGGAACGGCGAGTCTTCCGACATGATCTCCACCCGGTCGCCTATGTAGGTCGTGCCGCCGACGGTGATGGACCCCGCCACACCGCGTCCAATGATGGTTTTGCACCAAAGATGGTAATGACCGTTGAGGTCGCAAGAGGCTCCAGCCTCGATGGTAATCCTGCTCGCCACCGGATCGCTGCCGCCAAAGGTCGCGCCGCCGCCGCTTGCCTCGCCGACCAAGGCCCCGTTGTTATAGACTTGCGTCATCAGCGCAAACGAATTCAGGCCGCTGAAATCCGCCGTGTAATCGATGGCCCCACTCGACCCGCGAGCCGCGTGAACGTGGATGAGCGACTGCTTCGTCGGGCTCTCCCGGAAACCCACTGCGGTTAGATCCAGCGTGCCGCCCGCCGCAAAATCGGGGACCCCGTCGCCATCGACGTCACCGGGTTGAATCCAGACGCTATTGGCCTTCGGCAAGGCGATGTCCACGCCATCCTGGCCGCTGCTGCCGAGGTTGCCGATGAGCAAACGGTTGGTCGGATTCTTGTCGGTCAAGGCCAGCGTCGCCGCGCCAACCGGAAAATGATCATGCATGCGGAAGGGCACGCTGTAGGGCGTGGTCGCTTCGTCGGCGAGCGCAAAGGTGCCGGGCGGGAGACCGCCCGGATTGGTCACCCGCGCCTTCAGCACGGTGACGTGCCCATTCACGAACGGCGAATCCTCCGACATGATTTCGACCTTGTCGCCCAGGTAGGTCGTGCCGTTAACCGTGATGGATCCCGGCACACTGCGTGCAAAGGAGATGTCGATCCACAAATGGTAATTGCCCTTGCGGTCACACGAGCCACCGACCGAAATCGTGATTGAGGAGGGTACCGGATTGTTACCGCCGAAGGAAAAGCTGCTGGCCGGGACTTCCGCGAGCAATTGCCCGTTGCTATAGACGCCCGCCATGAGTGCGGTCGATCCCAGATCGCTGAAATCCGCGTCGCAGACGACCTGATCGATGGCCGCCCGCGCAATGTGTGTCCTTACCAGCGACTGGGTCGTCGGGCTCTCGCGCAAGCCGAGGGCGTTCAGATCCAGCGCCCCGCCAACGGCAAGGTCGGGGATCCCGTCGCCATCCACGTCGCCGGGGGTAATCGTCACACTGTTGGACGCTGGCAAGGCGATGTCCACGCCGTCCTGGCCGCTGCTGCCGATGTTACCGATGAGCAGCTTGTTGGTCGGGAGCGGATCGCTCAGGGCCAGCGTCGCCGCGCCTACCGGGAAGTGCTCGTGCATGCGGAAAGGCACGCTGTAGGCCGTGGTCGATTCGTCGGCGAGCGCGAAGGTGCCGAGATTGGTGCCGCGCAATTGGAGGTCGGTGATGTGCGCGGATGGGTCCCGCCACGCTGAAGGTCCAGGAAGAGCTGATCCAGAGATGATAATGGCCGTTGAAGTCGCACGATCCGCCGGCCGAGATGGTGAGTTCGGTCGGCACCGGATTGGGGCCGCCATAGGTAAAGCTGCTGGCCGGGACTTCCGCGACCAATTGCCCGCTCTGATAAACGCCCGCCATCAGTACGGTCGAACCCAGAGCGCTGAAATCCGCAGCACAAGCGACCTGATTGATCGTCGTCCGCGCCACGTGCGCACTTGCGAGTGATTGCTTCGTCGGGCTCTCACGCAAGCCCACAGCGGTTAGATCCAAGGTGCCGCCCACCGCCAGATCGGGGACGCCGTCGCCACTCACATCGCCGGGCCTGATCGTCACGCTATTGGACGCTGGCAAGGCGATATCCACGCCGTCCTGGCCGCTGCTGCCGATGTTACCGATGAGCAGCTTGTTGGTCGGAGTCTTGTCGCTCAAGCCGGCACATGGTCATGCATCCGGAAGGGCACGCTGTAGGCCGTGTTGGACTCGGACGCCAGTACAAAGCCGAGCGGCAGGTTTTTCCCCTTCAATTCCATTCGCGTCAGGTGCCCGTTCAACGAGGGCGAGTCCTCCGACATGATGTCCACCCGGTCCGCATCGTAAAGGATGCCGCCGACCGTCACCGGCGTGATCGCCCGCAGGCTCCAACCGATCGTCAGCCAAAGATGGTAGTGCCCGTTGAGGTCACAACTGCCACCGGCGCTCACTTTGACTCGCTGCGGCACCGGATCCGTGTCGCCCGTGCCAGAGCTGACAATGGTAAACTGGCTGGCCGGCACTTCCGCCAGCAACTGGCCGTCGCGGTAGATCATCGCCATCAACGCCGTCGAACCGGCACCGCTGAAATTGGCGGTGCAGACGACTTGCTGCTGCGAAGGCCGGAACATCCGCCCGCGCACCAAGGTGGAGTCGGGAATGGTTTCGTTGACCCCAATCCCAAACACGTCGAGGGTGCCGAGGACCGCCAAATCAGGCAACCCGTCGCCAGTGAGGTCGCCGAGCACGACCTCGGCGGAATTCGACGCCGGCAACGCGATACTCACGCCGTCCTGCCCGCTGCTGCCGATGTTGCTAACCGCCAAGCCCGCCGGGGTCACTGCCAGGTGGGCCGCCCCGAGCGGGCTGTTGTCAAAGCCGGAGAAGGGCACGCTTTGGGCGAGAACTCGCGGCACGGTGATGCCGCACACTGCAAGCAGCGCCACGGCCTGAACCGCCAAACGCCACCGCTGAGGTACGGGCGACGCTGGCGGGGATAACGTCCGCAGGCACGCTTGCGCCGCGGCTTGGATTGCATTCGGATTACGTCTGTTTGTGTTTGTTTTCATTGGACTCGTTGTTCATTGGACTGGTTTGCGAGACCCTCAAGGGAGTTGCTCACGGGCCACGCTCAAGGCAAAATACGCCCAGGAATTCCGAGTGCAAGAGAAATCTTTCATTTTCTCTCTAATTTATTTTTTCCGGCAGGTGGTCCGCCGCAAGGCCTGCCGGGGCGGGTGCGGCCACCGGCTTGGGGCCCGCCACCGCGACGGGAAGCGGGCGGCCTGGTGAGAGCCTCAGACCTCCTGGGCGTGGGGGCCAAGGCATGAGTTCATGCGCAGCTTGGCGGCGGGCAGCATGCCCCAATACGGTCTTCTTTCACCTGGCACTTGGGTGGGGATGAGCGGCTCCTGGCAAGAGGCGCGGGCCACCGGTGGCGGGGGTCTCCTGCCCCCCGCCACAGTGCTCCGCAGGTCACCCAAACGCGCTCGCAGAGTGGGTCTCACAGTGCGGGGTGAGGCGGCTTCGCCAGCGTCATCACGCATTCCAGATGGCGGGTGTGAGGAAACAGGTCGAAGGGTTGGACGTCGCTGAGTTGATAGCCCGCTTCGCTGAGTTGCTTGAGATCGCGCACCTGGGTGGCGGGATCGCAGGAGACATAGACGACCCGCGCCGGCCCGAACCTGACAAGCTGGGCGAGAAACTCCGGCGTGCAACCTTTGCGCGGCGGATCAATCACCACGGCGCTTTGCGCGGCGGGAAAGTCGATTGCATCGAAGACCGCCTCGGCGGATGCCGTTAGAAAACGGACATTGGCGATGCCGTTGGCCGCAGCGTTCCTGCGGGCCCACTCGCAGGCGGTGGCAGACACTTCCACGCCGGCGACTTGGTGGAAATGCCCCGCCAGGCTCAGTGCGAACAAGCCCGACCCGCAATAGGCATCGACCAGATATTGAGCGCCGCCAGCCGCCGCCTGGGTGGCGACGTGACCGGTGAAGGCGGGCAGCATGAACGGATTGTTCTGGAAAAAATCCCCGGCGAGGAATTGCAGGGCGAGCCCGCCGACGTGCTCGCAGACGGTGGCGTTGGCATCCGTTTCAACCCGCTCCCCGGTGGCCCGCAACAGCATGGTGGCACCACGTTTGAAGCTGGCGGCGCGGGCGTGCAGACTCGCGCGGAGGTCCGGCAAGGCGGCATTGATCGAGTCCATCGCGATCGGGCATTGCGGCACATCAATGAGTTGCGAGCGCCTGCCACAGGCCAGAAAACCGATGGGACCCAGATCGCCATTCTTGGCCTGTTCAAAATGCGGCGTGATCTTCGAGCGATAATTCCAGATTTGGGCGGATGACAGGCAGGGGTTCACCGGAAACGTGATCCCCGCCATGTGTTGCATCAATTCGCCCACCTGCCGCGATTTCCAGCCGAGTTGGCTGGCGTGGTCCAGGTGTTGATACTGGCAGCCGCCGCATTCGCCAAACAACGGACAGCGCGGCACCACCCGCTCCGCCGAGGCAACCAGCACCTCGACCAGATCGGCATGCGAGCAATTCCTCTCATTGCGAAACACCCGGGCCCGCACCCGCTCGCCGGGCAACGTGAACGGCACCATCACCACCCAGCCGTCGAGCCGCCCCACCCCAGCCCCCAAATTCGTCAGGGCATCGATCGTCAGCCCGATCTCCTCGTGATAGGCAAACGGTGTGGGCACAAACTTTTTCGGCGGTCGTGGCATGGCAGGCCGCCAGCATGCCTTGCCGCCGGGCCCCGGGCAATGGATTTCCCCTAACATGATTTCCCGTGATTTCCCGTAACGCGGGCCACGGCGCCTAACAGGGTGTCAGACAACTGATCGTGGTGGATTTCCTCGCCACGGATTTCCAAGGTCGCCGCCAATTGATCCAGGTGGCTGCGGACATTTCGGCTCCGTCGACATTCGAGCGGGAAGTCCGGGCTCTAACCGAAGCTTGCAAGGAATTTCCGGATGCGGCGGCCCTCCTGGTGACCGAGACCGAAGCGCCGCACGGCAGCCGCGTCCCAAAAGGGATCGGGATCGTGCCGGTCTGGCAATGGCTGCTGGGTTGCTGAGCACAAAATGATGTGACCCTGCTTGACCAATCCGTCAAAACCTGCGACAGCTTGGGCATGACCCAACCCCACATGACGATCCTGACATTCCTGGCCGCAGCGCTGGGCGCCAGCGCGGCGGAGGCCCCGTTGCAAACCCTGCATACCTTCAAGAAAATCCAAGTGACCGATGAGTTTTGGTGCGAGGGCGCTTATTACGGCGACTTCAATCACGACGGCAAGCTGGACGTTTGCGGCGGGCCGTTCTGGTGGGAGGGACCTGATTTCAAGGTTCGCCATGAATACCGTTCCGCGACCAAGACCTCAAGGATCAAGAAGGCCGACGGCACGGAGGTCACGGTTCCCGGCTACAGCGGCGCCAAGGGCACCAGCAACGATTATTCCGATAACTTCCTGACCTATGCCCATGACTTCAACGGGGATGGGTGGACCGATATCATCGTGTACGGTCACCCCGGCACCGACGCCTGTTGGTACGAGAATCCACAAGGCCGCCAGAACGCTGACGGCTCGGACCATTGGCCGTCCCACCTGGCGGTTAGGGTCCTGGACAACGAATCACCCCGCTTCGGCGATATCGATGGCGACGGCAAGCCCGACGCGGTCTGCAATTCCAAGGGCTTCCTTGGCTACGCAACTGCCGACTGGAGCCAGCCGACGCAGCCCTGGACCTGGCACTCGATTTCGCCAAAAGGCGCCTGGCAAAAGTATTCCCACGGGGTGGGCTTTGGCGACGTCAATGGCGATGGCCGCGCGGATTTCCTGGAACAAAACGGCTGGTGGGAGCAACCCGCATCGCTCCGCGGCGATCCCGAATGGAAAGCGCATCCCTTTCCCTTCGCGGCGGGCGCCGGTACCGCAGGCGGCGCGCAGATGTATGTTTACGATTTCAACAATGACGGTCTGAACGACGTGCTCACCACCCTCAATCCGCATGGCTACGGCATCGTCTGGTATGAACAGACGCAAGACCAGGGCCAGCTCTCATTCAAACCACACACGATTGTCGGCAAGCAGCCGGAGGACAGCAAATACGGCGTCAAGTTCTCACAACCCCACGCCTTCGAGCTGGTGGATATGGATGGCGACGGCATCCAGGATTTCGTGACGGGCAAGCGGTTTTGGGCGCACGGTCCGACGGGCGATGAGGAACCGAACGCTCCGGCGGTGCTCTATTGGTTCAAAACCGTGCGCCATCCGGATCAGACCGTGGACTTCATTCCCTATCTGATCGATGATGATTCCGGAGTGGGCACCCAAGTGGCTGCGGCAGACTTGAATGGCGACCGCTTGCCGGAGGTGATCGTTGGCAACAAGAAAGGCGTCTTCGTCTTCATTCACGAGGCCCGCAAGGTCAGCCGTGAAGAATGGGAACAGGCCCAGCCCAAGGCCCTGAAATCATCAGCCGACCGCCCCTAACGAATTTCCCGGAAGTCATGTGCAAGCGCTGGCAACGGAATTTTCCGGTGATGGCAGGCAAGTGAAGGTTGCCAGGAATCTCGTTTCAACCTACCTTTCACCTCAGACAAATTTTCTTGAGCCGGAGGCCCGATCCCCCACATACCCTGCTTTCGCAGGGGCGGCACTCCAAACGTGAATCCCTAGCAACCAATCCCATGACTGTATTCTTTCCCTCCATCCGGAGCACCGCCGTGCATCGGGCGTGCGTATTTCCGCTGCTGCTTGCGTGGCACGCCATGCCGCTGCGTGCCGGCGAGAACTGGCCACAGTTTCGCGGTTCGCACGCCAACGGCCAGGCCTTGACGCAAGGGTTGCCGGTCACCTTCGGCGAAGCGGAGAACGTGCGCTGGAAAACCCCGGTGCATGGCAAGGCATGGTCGTCGCCCGTGGTCTGGGACCGGCAGATTTGGATGACCACCGCCACCACGGATGGCACGGAGCTGGGAGCGGTTTGCGTCGATGCCGAGTCGGGTAAGATCGTGTACGACGTGGTGGTGTTCAAAATTGCCAAGCCGCAGTTTTGCCATCCGATGAACAGCTATGGCACGCCGACCCCGGTGCTCGAAAAAGGGCGGGTCTATCTCCACTTCGGCGTGCATGGCAGCGCCTGCCTCGACACCACCACCGCCAAGCCGCGGTGGACCCGCCAGGATTTCGCCTGCGACCATTTCCGCGGCCCGGCGTCGTCGCCCATCGTGGTGGACGACCTGCTCGTGCTCACCTTCGACGGGGTCGATGTGCAATACCTCGTGGCGCTCGACAAGCACAGCGGCAAGACGGTGTGGAAGCGCGACCGCAACATCGTCTATGACACCGACGATACCGACTACCACAAAGCCTACTCGACGCCGGCGGTCATCACCGTTGGGGGCCAGCCACAACTGGTTAGCACCAGCGCCGGCGCCACCATCGCCTACGTGCCGAAAACGGGCGAAGAGATTTGGCGGGTGCGCAGCGGCGGCATGAACGCGGCGGCCTTGCCCTTGTTCGGGAACGGACTGATCTATGCCACCAGTGCGGCCGGCGGCTTCCAACTTTTTGCCGTGCGCCCCGGCGGGCGCGGCGAGGTGACCGATACCCATGTGGCGTGGAAGTTTTCCAAGAATGTCCCGACGCGCTCCTCGCAGATTCTGGTCGGCGAACGCTTGTTCATGATCAGCGATGCGGGGGTGATCTCATGCGTCGATGCCAAGTCGGGGGAGAGCGTGTGGCAGAAACGCCTGGGAGGAGCGTTCTCCGCCTCGCCGCTCTTTGCGGAAGGGCGCATCTACTTCTTCGGTGAGGAGGGCGAAGTCCCGGTGGTGGCTGCCGCGGACGAATACAAGTTGCTCGCCAACAACCGCCTCGGCGATGGCTTCATGGCCTCGCCCGCGGTCTTCGCCAACTCGCTCATCCTGCGCTCGCGCACCCATCTCTATCGCATCGGGAAAGTGCCATAACGGGAGCGGTGAGTTGGCACTCTTGCACAACCAGCCATTGACCAGTGCCTGGATTTTCCATGCGCGGGCCTGCTCTGCTGCCGGCAGTTCCGGCACCCGGTGGGCGCTTTCCCATCAAGCGAACCCAGAAAAACTTTTTTTTCCGCTTGCGGTCGGAAAATTTTCTGATTTCCTTTCAGCATTCTCCGGGTGGGCTGGCGTCTGACACTGCCAGTGGCTTGGAATCCGGAGCACGTCACGTTATGAGAAACACCAACAATCCATATGCACCTCATCATGAAACACCAAACTGATTCATCCGCGCCTTGGCTAGGTCATGGACGCCCGCCCGAGCACCAATTTCCCGGCACTCGGAATTCGCCGGTCGCCCGGCCCTGGCTGCCGCTGTGCGCATTGCTGCTCACCGTTGGAGCGTGGCACGCAGGCGCGACCGCGCCGCCGCGGCCGGGAGAGCTGGCAGGCTATGCCGCGGATGGCACGCTGGCCGAACGGGTGGCATTTGCCGAGGACATCGGCAACGACAAATTCGACCCGGGCTTCCTCGCTCAAGCCAGATTCAATATGCAGCGGCTCGTCATGGAGGCGCAGGGGATTGATCCTGGGATTGCCGCCACGCCGCCGCCGGCATGGCGCGGCATGCCCACCACGGGCAGCCCCAAGGTGCTGTGCATGTTGGTCGAGTTCAACGATTACGTTCACAGTCCCGTCAATACGCGGGAGGCCATCGACAATGCCCTCTTTGGCGCGGGCAATCCGGCGAAATTCCCCTACGAGAGCCTCACCAACTACTACCAGCGCTCGTCCTACAACAAACTGGCCCTGCAAGGCAATACGCTCGGCTGGTACCGGACGCCTTACAATCGGTCGGAAGTTCCTCAGAATTTCATCGGACGGCAGAATCTGATCAAGGATGTCATCGACCATTATGCGCGCCTCGGGCACGACTTCAGCCAGTATGACAACGACGGTGACGGCGTGGTGGACCTGTTTTACGTCATCTACGCGGGACCGAACACCGGCTGGGGCAACTTCTGGTGGGCGTACCAGACCGCCTGGGTGGATCCCTTGCCTTTTACGTATCAAATTAGCGGCAAGACGTTTTCAAAATACGTCTTCCAGTTTCAAAACGAAACCAACGGTGCCCCGTTCACGCCGGTCGCGACCATTCACGAAACCGGCCATGCCCTCGGCATCCCGGACTATTACCAGTACAAAGGTGGCGTCGGGCCCGCTGGCGGCGTGGGCGGCCTGGACATGATGGACAGCCACCAGGGCGATCACAATTGTTTCAGCAAGTGGACCCTCGGCTGGCTGACCCCGACGATGGTGGCCAGTGGCAGTCAGACGATCCAATTACGGCCCTCCGGGACCTCTGAGGATTGCGTCATGATCATGCCTGGCGCCAATGCCGCCGCGCAATTCAGCGAGTACTTCATGGTCCAGAACCGCACCAAGGCGGGGAACGACAACGCCCCCGACTGGCCGGGCAGCGGCATGATGATCTGGCACCTCGACGCCCTCGCCGGGGAGGACTATGCCTATAACAACACCAACACCCCGCACAAGCTGCTGCGCCTGATGGAGGCCGACGGAAAGGAGCATATCGAGAGCCGTTTGGGCGGCAACCCCGGCGACTTCTACGCGGCGGGCCGGGCCTTTACCCCGACCAGTTCCCCGAGCAGCTTGCTCTACAATGGCAACAGTTCCTTGGTTTCGGTGACCAACTTCACGCCCGCCCAGCCCACCATGAGCGCGCTGTTCACCATCAACCCGTATGGCATGCTGCCACCCGCCGTGGCGATCAGCTCACCTGCCGACGGTTTTGCCTCGCCGCAGGGTGCCACCATTGCCATCTCGGCCAACTTTTATGACCCCACCTACGGCTACCCCGCTTCAATCGCCTTCTATTGCGATGGCGCCCTGATCTCCACTGATACGACTGGGCCCTACACCGCCTCATGGATTGGCGCCACGGTGGGTAGCCATGTGCTCACCGCCGTGGCCACCGGCTACGCCGGCCTGACGACCACTTCCGCCCCCGTTACGATCAGTGTCACCGCAGTCAGCCCCCCGGCCAACGACTATTTCGCCGGACGCATCACCATCGCCGGCGATGTCAAGACGGTCACCGGCACGAATGTCAGCGCGTCGGAGCAAAGCTACGAGCCGAGCCACGCCGGCCAAGTCCCAAAGAAATCGGTCTGGTGGACCTGGACGCCGTCCATCACCGGCACGGCGACGATCACCACCGCAGGCAGCAATTACGACACGATTTTGGCCGCCTACACCGGCAACGCCGTTGGCTGGCTGGTCGACAAGGCCAGCAATGACGACGTTGGGGGTAGTGATCGCACCAGTTCTATCACTTTTTCGGTCACTGCGGGAGTGCCCATTCAAATCGTCGTGGATGGCTATAACGGGGCGAGCGGCTCCATCACGCTGAATGTTTCCGTGGTCTATATTCCGCCTGGCAATGATATGTTCGCCGGGGCCAGCGTCATCTCCAATGCCAGCACCCCGGTGACGGTCACCGGCACCAACAACGGAGCCACCGCCCAGACCGGGGAACCGGCCCATGCGGGAAGCGGTCCGGACGCTTCCGTCTGGTGGCAATGGACGGCCCCGTCCGACGGCACGCTGCAGGTCTCCACGGCCGGCAGTTCCTTCGACACCGTGCTGGGCGTTTACACGGGCGCGGCGGTGAATGCTCTCACCGTGCGGGCTTCCAACGATGACGCGACCGGCACGAGGACCAGTTATGTCTCACTCGCCGTCACCGGCGGCACCACGTATTTCATCGCGGTGGACGGCTATCACGGAGCAACCGGCGACATCACGGTGCAGGTGTCGTTTTACGATACCAACGATCCGCCGACCATCTCGCTGACCAGTCCATGGAACGGCCAATCGATCGGGCGCAATAACTACCTGCACCTGGCTGCGGAAGCCTATGATCCCGAAGGGCGCGTCAAGGAGGTCCGCTTTTACCTGAACGGCACCCTGGTGGCAACCCTCCTCCCTAACCCCGGCGGTGTTTTCGATGCCTATCAACTCATGACCGTGGCCGGCTATTACACCGTCACCGCCACGGCTGAGGACGTGCTTGGGCTCACGGCCACCGCCACCGCCACGGTCCTGGTCAGTACCATCACCTTGCCGGTAGCACTCAACAACTCCTCGCTCACCTGGGTGAGCGGCGGCACCCAGAGTTGGTCCGGCACGGCTGCCAAATCGCACGACGGAGCCTCCTCGGCCGGCAGCGGCGCGCTCGGCGATGCCCAGCGGTCGTGGTTTTCCACCGCCGTGACCGGCCCCGGCAACATCGCCTGCTGGTGGAGTGTCTCGTCCGAGTTGAACTATGACTACCTGAGGTTTTACATCGATGGCGTCAAGCAACCTAACGAGATTTCGGGCGAGGTCGGCTGGACGCAAGCCTCATGGAGTATCCCCGTCGGCGATCACACTTTGAAGTGGCAGTACGAAAAGGACGGTTCTTATGCGGCGGGGGCCGATGCCGCGTGGGTGGATCAGGTGGTGTGGTTGACGCCGCCAGTGCTGGCCGGAGCCTCCGCCGTCACGGCACCGACCGGCGTGCCGCTGACCTATACCCTCAGTTCGAATGTCAGTGTGACCAGCTACTCGGTTGCGAGCGGAGCCCTGCCGGACGGATTGACGCTCAATCCGACCACCGGTGCGGTCACCGGTTCACCGCTGACCGCCGGCATCTTCAACGTGACCCTCCAGGGCACCAACGCCGGTGGCAGCGGCGCGAAGGCGGTGACGTTCACCATTTTCGCAGCGCTGCCGATCCCGATTTCGGTCGAGACGCCACCGCTGTACTGGCCGACTGGCGGCGACAGTGTGTGGTATGGCCAAAGCACGACCACCCATGATGGCGTGGACGCCGCGCAAAGCGGAGATATTGCGGATTCACAGTCCGTGTGGGCGCAAATCTCCGTGGCGGGGCCGGGCACGCTGACGTTTTGGTGGAAGGTCTCCTCGGAGGCCGACTACGACTACCTGCAGTTCTTCATGGATGGGGCGGAACAAGGGACTGCGCCCCAGATTTCCGGGGCGGTGGATTGGCAGCCAATCACCGTGGCGGTACCCGCTGGCAACCATGCCCTGCGCTGGACCTATTCCAAGGACGGCTCTCTCAGCGCTGGCGCGGATGCCGCATGGCTGGATCAGGTCGTCTTCGCGCCGGACTTGCCACAGGCGCTGGACACCCCGGCCCTTACCTGGGCGACGTCTGGCAACGCCGCCTGGGCCGGGCAAATCCTGACTACCCACGACGGCGTGGATGCCGCCCAGAGCGGTCTCATCACCGATTCGCAGCAGTCCACCACCGAAACCACCGTCACCGGGGCCGGGTCGCTCTCCTTCTGGTGGAAGGTTTCCTCCGAGAGCAGCTTCGACTATCTCCGGTTCTATCTGGACGGCGCGGAACAGCCCGGGATCGTTGGCATCTCCGGCGCAGTGGACTGGCAGCAGCAAACCCTGGCGGTGCCCGCCGGCTCTCACACGCTGCGCTGGACCTATGCCAAGGACTACTCGAATAGTGTCGGGTTGGATGCCGCATGGCTGGATCAGGTCGTGTTCACCTCCTACCATTTCACCGCGCCGGGAACCACCGTCGGCAGGTCGCTCTGGAACCGTCCGGACGCTGGCACTCCGCCGGCGGTGCTTTCGACCATGGGAACCGCAGTGCCTTACGACATGATGCGCTTCACCGTGAGCACGACGGGCACTTACACGCTCAAGAGCACGAGTACGAGTCCGGCGGGCTGGGACAATTACCTGTTCCTTTACAGCACGGCCTTCAACCCGGCCTTGCCGCTATCGAATGTGCTGGTCGGCAATGATGACGATGGGGGGGTCGGCATGGCTGCCTTCTCCACGACCCTGACTGCGGGGACCCCGTATTTCCTGGTGACCAGCGGATACAACAACACCAGCACGGGGGCCCACACCTTGGTTATTTCCGGAGTGGGAAGCGTGCAGGTCACGCTCACGGTCCCCGGCACGACGACGGGCCGGCCGACCTGGCATCGCCTGGATCAAAATGGCGCCAACCCGCCAACGGTGCCTTCCACCGTGGGAACGGCGGTGCCCTTTGACACCGTTTCCTTCACGGTGAGTGCGACCGGCAATTACACCATGAAGAGCACCGGCACCTGGGACAACTATCTGTTCCTCCATGCCACCGGGTTCGATCCCGCCAATCCGCAGACGAACGTGGTGATTGGCAACGACGATTTCCCGGGCATCGGAGTGGCCGGCTTCAACGTCACCCTGTATGCCGGAACCACCTACTTCCTGGTAACCAGCGGCTTCCAGAACTACCATGCGGGCAAGTACACGCTGGAAATCACCGGGCCCGGCCGGCCGCAAGCGGATTCGGCGCTGGAGAACTGGCGCCTCACCTGGTTCGGCAGCAAAGCCAACAGCGGCAACGGCGCCGACAGCAACGACTACGACCATGACGGCATCTCTAACATCCTCGAATTCGCCTTCGGTCTCAATCCCCTGCGCGACAGCTCCGGCCTGCTGCCCCAGTGGCAGCAGTCAGAGACCAACAGTAGCGTGCGAGTGATGACCTTCACCCAACCCGACGGAGTGAGCGGGATCACTTACGGCGCCGAGTGGAGCACCACCTTGCTGCCTGCCAGTTGGCACGCCATGCCCGATACCGGCGTGGCACCGCTGCACGACTTCAGCAGCCCGGCACCCGGCCCGTCGAGGAGGTATTCGAAGATGTTCCTGAGATTGACCGCGACGGCACCGTAACCTCGGAGGCGACCGGGGCGTCATGGCATGGAGTGCGGTGGGAAGCGCAGCGCCACACCGCTTTGGCTAAACCCCGGCGGCTGGCGCAGCCGAACCATGGTCCGGTCCGTCACCGAAATCCGGCGTTCTCGATCAGAGGGGTGATTACCCGCGAGACGAACCGGCCCTCGTGCGAACCCCGCGACTCACCCGGTCCAGCCAAAGCGGCGTGGCGGGCTGCGCCCTTCCCGCCGCACTCCATACTTTGGCCGGCGCTCACTCGCCATCCGCATTCACGTCCTTCAACACTGCCCGCACCTCGCGGATCAAGTCCTGGGTTTCTGCTAGAATCGCCGTGACTTCAGGTCTCACGCTGGCACGCCACTCGGGTGTGGTAAGGCCTTCCTCGTCGGCCGAGTCAAGGCCGCGGATGGCGTCGCGCAGGTAGCCCCGCGCCTTCTTGAGCCGCACCAGGACATTGCCCGCAAACAAGGCCGATGGCGGCCATTCCTCGTCCCGCGCCGACCTGCCGAGCGCCCCGGCCAATTTCGCGCTGGCGATCATCACGCCATCGGTGATTTCCCGCAGCGGGTGCTCGCTGTGGTCATCTTCGGAAATCCATCCGCTGGCCTTCAGGTCCTGGTGAAGTTTCACCGCGAGGTCGCTGCACCGTTCGACCAGGGGATGCTCGTCGGCGGGGTCTTCGTCCTGCCATTTTCCCGCCTCATAATCCGCCATGGCCTCGGCCGCCACGGCATTCATTTCCTCAATCCACGCGCTGCGCTCCGCCTCCTGTTCCGGCGTGAGTACTGTCGGCTTCTCGCCACGCTCGCGACGCAAGCGTTCGCGCTCCTCCTCGCAGATGCGTTCAAATTGTCCCTCGGCATGCCCTTCCCGCTCAAGCCGCGCCGTCACCCGGTCCATCAGCAACTGCATCCGCGCGTCCTCGGCATCGGCCTTCGCCTCCGCCGCACTGCGCGGCGCATCCTCATCCTCCACATCCTCCTCGTCCTCCGCGTCGTCCGCACCCGCCACCGCGCCCGCCACCGCACTGGCGGCCGCGCCCAGGCGGCCCATGAAATCGACCGTGGCGTCGGCATTCGCGATCCGCTGGGCGGCCTCCTGCGCCTCGGACATGTGCCAAGCGGCGGCGGGCTCCAGCTCAAGCTGATAGGCGGAGGACTCGATGACCACCCGGCCGTTGCTCTCGCTGAACCATTCCAGATAGAGGGAGTTGGCCCAGTGCCATGGAAACGGTTTGCGGGCGGCATAGCGTTCCATCAATTCCTCCATCGAAACCTCGGGCACCTTCACTTTGCGCGAGGCCGTGATGTCGCCCACCACGCCCGTTTGCACGTCAGCCAACCCGACCAGGTCGCCCGTCTGCGGTTGCGGATTGGAAAACCGCAGGAGGTGCCCGGCAAGATCGCGCCACGGGTTGCCGGCGAGGTCGAGCAGCACCGGTTGCTCCCGCCCCGCGAACCAAATCCGGCCACTCACCCGCCCCGGCGTCCGGTTGTCGATTTCGCCGCGAAGCACTTTCTCATCAATGCGCCATGCCATGGGCCGAGGGTGCCTCATGCCCGCGCCGAAGGCCAGCATTATCGGTGGCCGCCGGCAGGCCCGCCGGTGGCCAAACCCAGATGCGGGCGGCCAGCCGGATCCGGCGTTCTCGATCAGAGGGGTGATTACCCGCGAGACGAACCGGCCCTGGTGTGAAGCCCGCAGCTCTAACGGTCTAGCCAAAGCGGCGTGGCGGGCTGCGCCCTTCCCGCCGCACTCCATACTTTGGCCAGCGCCCGGATTTTCCATGCGCGGCCTGCTCTGCTGCCGACAGTGCCGACACTCGGCGGGCGCTTTCCCATCCAGCGGCCACAGAAAACTTTTTTTCCGCTTGCGAGCCGGGGAATTTTCTGATTTGCTTTCAGCACTCTCCGGGTGAGCTGGCATCTGGCACCGCCGGTGGCGTGGAATCCGGAGCACGTCACGTTATGAGAAACACCAACAATCCATATGCACCTCATCATGAAACACCAAACTGAATCATCCGCGCCTTGGCTGGGTCATGGGCGCTCGCCCGAACAGCAATTTCCCGGCAGTCGATATGCTCGTGTTGCCCGGCCCTGGCTACTGCTGTGCGCGTTGCTGCTCACGGTCGGAGCGTGGCAGGCAGGCGCGACCGCGCCGCCGCAGCCGGGAGAACTGGCAGGCTTTGCGGCGGACGGCACGCTGGCCGAACGGGTGGCCTTTGCCAAGGACATCGGCAACGACAAATTCGACCCGGGCTTCCTCGCTCAAGCCAGATTCGACATGCAGCGTCTCGTCATGGAGGCGCAGGGGATAGATCCGGCCACGGCCGGGGGGATTGCCGCCACGCCGCCGCCGGCATGGCGCGGCATGCCCACCACGGGGACCCCCAAGGTGCTGTGCCTGTTGGTTGAGTTCAAAGATTACGTTCACAATCCCGCCAATACGCGGGAGGCCATCGACAACGCCCTCTTTGGCGCGGGCAATCCGGCGAATGCCCCCTACGAAAGCGTCACCAACTACTACCAGCGATCCTCCTACAACAAGCTGACCTTGCAGGGCAACACGCTCGACTGGTATCGGACCGCAGAAAACCGCGGGGCTATCTTAGGGTTTGCCGAAGAACGGCAGGTCCTGATCAAGGAGGTCCTCACCCATTATGTGATGCAGGGGCACGACTTCAGCCAGTATGACAACGACGGCGACGGCTATGTGGACCTGTTTTACGTCATCTACGCGGGTCCGAACACCGGCTGGGGCTCCTTCTGGTCGGCGTATCATGCCACCTGGCAGGATCCGTGGTTGAATCCCTGTGTGGTCAGCGGCAAGAGGCTCTCAAAATACGTCTTCACGTACCAGAACGGCAATCCCGCCGATCCGTTCACGCCAAACGTGATCATTCACGAAACCGGTCACGCCCTCGGCATCCCTGACTATTACGACTACGACGGTACCGTGGGGCCCGATGGCGGCGTGGGCGGCCTGGACATGATGGACGGCGGACGGGGCGATCACAATTGTTTCAGCAAATGGACCCTCGGCTGGCTGACGCCGACGATAGTGGGCAGCTATGGGAGCCAGACGCGCGAATTGCGGGCCTCCGGGACCTCTGAGGACTGCGTCATGATCATGCCTGGCGCCAGTCCCGCCGGGCAATTCAGTGAGTACTTCATGGTCCAGAACCGCACCAAGGCGGGGAACGACAACGCCTCCAACTGGCCGGGCAGCGGCATGATGATCTGGCACCTCGACGCCCTCGCCGGGCAGAACTATGCCTATGACAACAGCTACACCCCCCACAAGCTGCTGCGCCTGATGGAGGCCGACGGGCTGGAGCACATCGAGAACAATGGCGGAGGCAACGCCGACGACTTCTACGTTGCGGGCCGGGCCTTTACCCCGACCAGTGTGCCGAGCAGCTTTCGCTACAATGGCAACACTTCCGGAGTTTCGGTAACCAACTTCACGCCCGCCCAGCCCACCATGAGCGCGCTGTTCACCATCAACCAGGACGGCACGCTGCCGCCCCGCGTGGTCATCGCCTCACCTGCTGGCGGTTTCGCGTCGCCGCAGGGTACCACCATTGCCATCTTGGCCAGCGCCGATGACCCCACCTACAGCATGCCCGCTTCGGTCGCCTTCTATGGTGATGGCTCGTTGATCTCCACTGACACAAGTCCTCCGTACACCGCCTCATGGATTGGCGCTGCGGTGGGCAGCCATGTGCTCACCGCCGTGGCCACCGGCTACACCGGCGTGACGGCCACTTCCGCACCAGTGGCCATTAGCGTCACCACGGCCAGCCCGCCGGCCAACGACAATTTCGCCTCGCGCACCACCATCAGCGGCAATGTCAACACGGTGACCGGCACCAATGTCAGCGCGTCGGCGCAAACCTCCGAGCCGAACCACGCTGACCGGACTCCGCAGCAATCGGTCTGGTGGACGTGGACGCCGTCCGTCACCGGCACGGCGACGATCACCACCGCCGGCAGCAATTACGATACGATTCTGGCGGCCTACACCGGCAGCGCCATCGGCTCGCTCGTCGCCAAGGCCAGCAACGACGACGTGGGGGGCGGTGATCGTACCAGTTCTATCATTTTCGCGGTCACTGCGGGAGTGCCCATTCAAATCGCCGTGGATGGCTATAACGGGGCGAGCGGCACCATCACGCTGAATGTTTCCGTGGTCTATATCCCGCCTGCCAATGATATGTTCGCCGGGGCCAGCGTCATCTCCAATGCCAGTTCCCCGGTGACGGTCACCGGCACCAACAACGGCGCCACCGCCCAGACCGGGGAACCGGCCCATGCGGGCAGCGGCCCGGATGCTTCCGTCTGGTGGCAATGGACGGCCCCGTCCGACGGCACGCTGCAGGTCTCCACGGCCGGCAGTTCCTTCGACACCGTGCTGGGCGTTTACACGGGCGCGGCAGTGAACGCACTCACCCTGCGAGCTTCCAACGATGACACGAGCGGCACGAGGACCAGTTATGTCTCACTCGCCGTCACCAGCGGCACCACCTATTTCATTGCGGTGGACGGCTATCACGGGGCGACCGGGGAGATCACGCTGCAGACGTCGTTTTATGATATCAATGATCCGCCGACCATCTCGATGAGCAGTCCATGGAACGGCCAATCGATCGGGCTCAATACCTACCTGCATCTGTCCGCAGAAGCCTATGATCCCGAAGGACACCTCAAGGAGGTTCGCTTCTACCTGAACGGCACTCCGGTGGCGACCATCCCCGCTCACTCGGGCGGAGTCTCTTACGATTCCTATCAGCTCATGACCACCCCCGGCTACTACTCCATCACCGCGACCGCCGAGGACGATCCGGGGCTCACGAGCTTCGTCACCGCCACGGTCCTGGTCAGTGCCATCACCCTGCCGGAAGCGCTCAACAATTACACTCTCGCGTGGGTGAGCGGCGGCACTCAGAGCTGGTCCGGCACGGCTGCCAACTCGCACGACGGTGCCTCCTCGGCCGGCAGCGGCACGCTCGGCAATGCGGAGCAGTCGTGGTTTTCCACCACCGTGACGGGGCCTGGCATCATCGCCTGTTGGTGGAGTGTCTCGTCAGAGGCGAACTATGATTTCCTCACGTTCCATGTCGATGGCGTCGCCCAGGCCGGTAGGATCTCGGGGACTGTTGACTGGACGCATGCGGCATGGAACATCCCCGCCGGCACCCACACCTTGAAGTGGCAGTATGTCAAGGACCTTTCTCGGGCGGCGGGGTCCGATGCCGGCTGGGTCGATGAGGTGGTGTGGCTGACGTCGCCGGTGCTGACCGGTGCCTCCGCGGTGACGGCCCCCACCGGCGTGCCGCTGACCTACACGCTCAGTGCCGATATGAGTGTGGCCGGCTACTCGGTTGCGAGTGGAGCCCTGCCGGACGGGTTGACGCTCAATCCAACCACCGGTGCCGTCACCGGTTCGCCGCTGACCGCCGGCATTTTCAACGTGACGCTGCAGGGCACTAATGCCGCCGGCAGCGGTACCAAGGCGGTGACGTTCACCATTTTCGCAGCGTTGCCGATTCCCATCTCGGTGGAGACTCCCCCGTTGGTCTGGACGACGGGCGGCGACAGCATGTGGTATGGCGAAAGCACGAGCACCCATGATGGTGTGGACGCCGCGCAAAGCGGAGACATTGCGGATTCACAATCCGTCTGGGCGCAAACCTCCGTGACCGGGCCGGGCACGCTGACGTTCTGGTGGAAGGTCTCCTCCGAGGAATATTTCGACTACTTGTGGTTCTTCATGGATGGGTTGGAACAAGGGACGGCTCCCAGGATTTCCGGCGAGGTGGATTGGTGGCAAATCACCGTGACAGTGCCTGCCGGCAACCATGCCCTGCGCTGGACCTATGCCAAGGACAGTTCTGTTAGCAGGGGCGCGGATGCCGCATGGCTCGATCAGGTCGTCTTCGCGCCGGACTTGCCGCAGGCACTGGACACGCCGCCCCTCGCCTGGGCCGTGTCCGGGAGCGCCGACTGGACCGGGCAAATCCTGACTACCCACGACGGCGTGGATGCCGCCCAGAGCGGTCTCATCACCCATTCGCAGCAAACCAGCACCGAAATCGAGGTCACCGGGGCCGGGTCGCTCTCGTTCTGGTGGAAGGTGTCCTCCGAGTTAGGCTGGGATCACCTCCTGTTCTATCTGGATGGCGTGGAACAGGCCAGGATCTCCGGAGAAGTGGCCTGGCAGCAGCGCACGCTGGCGGTGTCCGCCGGTCACCATACCCTGCGCTGGACCTATGCCAAGGACGGCACTGTCAGCGCTGGCGCAGATGCCGGCTGGCTCGACCAGTTCCTCTTCTCGCCGACCCTGCCGCAGGCGCTGGACACCCCTGCCCTCACTTGGACGACGTCCGGAGACGCCAACTGGGTGGGGCAAATCCTGACCACCCACGACGGTGTGGATGCCGCCCAGAGTGGCCTCATCACCCATGGGCAGCAGTCCACCACCGAGGTGTTGGTAAGCGGTCCAGGTGATCTCTCATTCTGGTGGAAGGTTTCCTCCGAGGCCAACTACGACTATCTGGCGTTCTTAATGGACGGGGTGGAACAAGCCGGGATCGTTGGCATCTCCGGGGAGGTGGACTGGCAGCAGCAAACGCTGGCAGTGCCCGCCGGCACTCACACGCTGAGCTGGATCTATGCCAAGGACTACTCGCAAAGTGCCGGGGCAGATGCCGCCTGGCTGGACCAAGTCGTCTTCGCACCAAGCCTGTCGCAGGCGCTGGACACCCCGACCCTCGTTTGGACCTTTCCAGGAGACACCAACTGGGCCGGACAAATCCTGACCACCCGCGACGGCGTGGATGCCGCCCAGAGCGGTCTCATCACCCACTCGCAGCAGACGACCACCGAGGTTTCGGTCGCCGGTGCCGGTGCGCTCTCGTTCTGGTGGAAGGTTTCCTCCGAGGCCAACTTTGATTTTCTCCGCTTCTATCTGGATGGCGTGGAACAGGCCGGGATCGTCGGCATCTCCGGCGAAGTGGACTGGCAGCAGAAAACTCTGGCGGTGCCCACCGGCACTCACACGCTGAGATGGACCTATGCCAAAAATGCTTCGAATAATGCCGGGCTGGATGCCGCATGGCTGGACCAGGTCGTCTTCGCGCCGGACCTGCCGCAGGCGCTGGACACCCCGAACCTCGTATGGACGACGTCAGGCCATGCCACCTGGGCCGGGCAGATGCTCACCACCCACGACGGTGTGGATGCCGCCCAGAGCGGTCTCATCACCCATGGGCAGCAGTCCACCACCGAAATCCTGGTCACCGGTGCCGGGACACTCTCATTCTGGTGGAAGGTTTCCTCCGAAGTCTCCGACTCTCTGCGGTTCTTCATGGATGGCGTGGAACAGGGAATCGCTGGCATCTCCGGCGAAGTGGATTGGCAGCAGCATATGCTGGCGGTGCCCGTCGGCCCTCACACGCTGAGATGGACCTATTCCAAGGACGGAATGTACAGCGGTGGGGCCGATGCCGCATGGCTGGACCAGGTCGTCTTCGCGCCGGACTTGCCACAGGCGCTCGACACCCCGGCCCTCACTTGGGTGCCGTCAGTCATATCGGACACCAACTGGTTTGGGCAGATGCTGACCACCCACGACGGCGTGGATGCCGCCCAGAGCGGTGTCATCGGTCCCATGGGGCAGTCCTCCACCGAAATCGTGGTCACCGGTGCCGGCGCCCTCTCGTTCTGGTGGAAAGTATCCTCCGAGGCCAACTACGATTACCTCGGGTTCTATCTGGATGACGTACAACAGGCCTGGATCTCCGGGGAAGTGGACTGGCAGCAGAAGACGCTGGCGGTGCCCGCTGGCGTGCATACGCTGAAATGGACTTACCGCAAGAGCTTGTTGCATGACGTCGGGGCCGATGCCGCCTGGCTGGATCAGGTCGTGTACACATCCTTCAACTTCACTGCGCCGGGCACCACCGTCGGCAGGTCACTCTGGAACCGTCCGGACGCTGGCACTCCGCCTGCGGTGCTTTCGACCCTGGGAACCGCGGTGCCTTACGACATGATGCGCTTCACCGTGAGCACGACGGGCACTTACACGCTCAAGAGCACCAGCACGAATCCGGCATGGTGGGACAATTTCCTGTTGCTTTACAGTGCCGTCTTCGATCCGGCCGCTCCGCTGGCAAATGTGCTGGTTGGCAAGGACGATTATCCGGGGGCTGGGGTTGGCACTGCCGGCTTCTCGACGACCCTGACTGCGGGGACTCCGTATTTCCTGGTGACCAGCGGACACGGAAACACCGACACCGGTGCCTACACCCTGAATATTTCCGGGGTGGGAAGTGTGGAAGTCACTCTCACGGTCCCCGGCACGACGACGGGCCGGCCGACCTGGCATCGCCCGGATCAAAATGGCACCAACCCGCCAGCGGTGCTTTCCACGGTGGGCACGGCCGTGCCCTTTGATGTCGTTTCCTTCACGGTGAGTGCGTCCGGCAATTACGCCATGAAGAGCACCGGCACCTGGGACAACTATCTGTTCCTCCATGCCACCGGGTTCGATCCCGCCAATCCGCTGACGAACGTGGTGATTGGCAACGATGATTTCCCGTCCGTCGGGGTGGCCGGCTTCAACAACGTCACCCTGTATGCCGGAACCACCTACTTCCTGGTGACCAGCGGCTTCCAGAACTACCATGCGGGCACGTACACGCTCGAAATCACCGGGCCAGGCCGGCCGCAAGCGGATTCGGCGCAGGTGGGTTCGGCGCTGGAGAACTGGCGCCTCACCTGGTTCGGCAGCAAAGCCAACAGCGGCAACGGCGCCGACAGCAACGACTACGACCATGACGGCATCTCTAACATTCTCGAATTCGCCTTCGGTCTCAATCCCCTGCGCGACAGCTCCGGCCTGCTGCCCCAGTGGCAGCAGTCAGAGACCAACAGTAGCGTGCGAGTGATAACCTTCACCCAACCCGACGGAGTGAGCGGGATCACTTACGGCGCTGAGTGGAGCACCACCTTGCTGCCTGCCAGTTGGCACGCCATGCCCGATACCGGCGTGGCACCGCTGCACCACTTCAGCAGCCCGACACCCGGCCCGTCGAAGAGGTCTCAGAAGCTGTTCCTGAGACTGACCGCGACGACGCCGTAACTTCGGAGGCAACCGGGGCGTCATGGCATGGAGTGCGGTGGGAAACGCAGCGCCACACCACTTTGGCTGCATCCCGGCACGCACTGCGACCGGAATCAGGACCGGTCCGGCACCGAAATCCGGCCTGCGAGTGGAGCGATCAAAGGCCTGACCGGGCGCGAGACGAACCGTGCCACCTTGTGAACCCCGCAACTCACCCGGTCTAGCCAAAGCGGCGTGGCGGGCTGCGCCCTTCCCGCCGCACTCCATGCGTTGGCCCGCCCATGGATTTCCATGCGCGGCCTGCCCTGCTGCCGTCAGTTCCGGCACGCGGAGGGCGGTTTCCCACCAATCGAAAAAAGATACTTTCCCCCTTGCAGTCGGAGAATCTTCTGATTATCTTCCAGCGTACTGAGTGAGAGAGATCTGGCGTCTGGCACCTCCGGTGGCTTGGAACCTGGAGCACGCCAGGTTATCAGAAACAACAACCAACTATTTGCCACCTCATCATGAAACACCAAACTGAATCATCCGCGCCTTGGCTTGCTCATGGGCGCTCGCACGCAACGCAAGTTCCAGGCCGTCGGGCATCGCTGGTTGCCCGTTCCTTTGTTCCGCTGTGCGCCTTGCTGCTCGCGGCCGGAGCGTGGCAGGCAGGCGCGATGACGCCGCCGCAGCCGGGAGAACTGGCAGGCTATGCGGAGGACGGCTCGCTGGCCGCACGCGTGGCTTTCGCCAAGGACATCGGCAATGACAAATTCGATCCGGAATTGATCCTGCAGACCAAATTCAAAATGCAGCGGCTTCTGCTGGAGGCGCAGGGGATAGATCCGGCCACGGCCGCGGGGATCGCCGCCGCACCACCGCCGAACTGGCGGGGCATGCCCACCACGGGCACCATCAAGGTGCTGTGCCTGTTGATCGAGTTCAACGATTACGTTCACAATGCCGCCAATACCCCGACGGCCATCAACAACGCCCTCTTTGGCGCGGGCCTTGCGGCGAATGCCCCCTACGAAAGCCTCACCAACTATTACAAACGGTCATCCTACAACAAGCTGACCTTGCAGGGCAACACGCTCGGCTGGTACCGGACCTCTTACAACCGCTCGGCGGTTGCTCAGAATGCCGGGGGACGGCAGGGTCTGATCCAGGAGGTCATGAACCATTATGCGGGCCTCGGGCACGACTTCAGCCAGTATGACAACGATGGTGACGGCGATGTGGACATGTTTTACGTCATCTATGCGGGCCCCGACAACGGCTGGGGCAACTTCTGGTGGGCGTATCAGCCCACCTGGCAGAACACATGGCCATTTTCGTATAAGGTCAGCGGCAAGACGCTTTCAAAATACGCCTTCCAGTTTCAATTCCAGAATTCCGCCGGCCAGTTCTCGCCGAACGTGATCATTCACGAAACCGGCCATGCCCTTGGCATCCCCGACTATTACGACTACGACGGCAACGTGGGGCCCGATGGCGGCGTGGGCGGCCTGGACATGATGGACGGCAACCGGGGCGATCACAATTGTTTCAGCAAATGGACCCTTGGGTGGCTGACGCCGACGATGGTGGGCAGCTACGGGAGCCAGACGCTCCAATTGCGGGCCTCCGGAACCTATGAGGATTGCGTCATGATCATACCGGGAGCCAGCGCCGCCGGGCAATTCAGCGAGTATTTCATGGTCCAGAACCGCACCAAGGAGGGCAACGACAACGCCTCCAACTGGCCGGGCAGCGGCATGATGATCTGGCACCTCGACGCCACCGCCGGGGACGACTATGCCTACAACAACAGCTACACCGCCCACAAGATGCTGCGCCTGATGGAGGCCGACGGGCTCGAGCAAATCGAGAAGAATGCCGGGTCAAACGCCGGCGACTTCTACGCGGCGGGCCGGGCCTTTACCCCGACAGGTGTCCCGAACAGTTCTCTCTACAATGGCAACCCATCCTGGGTCTCGGTGACCAACTTCACGCCCGCCCAGCCTGCCATGCGTGCCCTTTTCACCATCAACTACAGCGCGCCGCCCAACGTGCCGCCCGGCGTGGCGATCACCTCACCCGCCGGCGGTTTCGCGTCGCCACAGGGGGCCACCATTGCCATCTCGGCCAATGCCTATGACATCACCTACGGTCTGCCCGCTTCGGTCGCCTTCTACAGCGATGGCACGCTGATCTCCACGGATACGATTCCGCCCTACGCCGCCTCATGGATCGGCGCTGCGGTCGGCAGCCATGTGCTCACCGCCGTGGCCACCGGCTACACCGGCCTGACGACCACTGCCACCCCGGTTGCGATCAGCGTCACCGCAGTCAGCCCGCCGGCCAACGACAATTTCTCCGGCCGCATCGCCATCAGCGGCAATGTCAACACGGTGACCGGCACCAATGTCAGTTCGTCGGTGCAAGCCTCCGAACCGAGCCACGCCGGGCAACCGCCGCAGAAGTCGGTGTGGTGGACCTGGACGCCGTCCATCACCGGCACGGCGACGATCACCACCGCCGGCAGCAACTACGATACGATTCTGGCCGCCTACACCGGCAGTGCGATCGGCTCGCTCGTTGCCAAGGCCAGCAATGACGATGTTGCGGGGAGCAGTGATCGTACCAGCTCGGTCGTTTTTGCGGTCGAAGCGGGAGCGCCCATCCAAATCGCCGTGGACGGCTATAACGGAGCGACCGGCACGATCACGCTGAATGTTTCCGTGGTCTATGTCCCGCCCGGCAATGACATGTTCTCCGGGGCCACCGTCATTTCCAATGCGAGTTCGCCGGTCACGGTCACCGGTACCAACAACGGCGCCACGGCCCAGACCGGGGAACCTCCCCATGCGGGAAATGGCCCGACCGCTTCCGTCTGGTGGAAATGGACGGCCCCCTCCACCGGCACGCTGCAGGTCTCCACGACCGGCAGCACCTTCGACACGGTGCTCGGCGTTTACACGGGCAGTGCCGTGACCGCCCTCACCGTCCGGGCCTCCAATGACGACACCGGCGGCATGAGGACCAGCGAGGTCTCACTCGCCGTCACCGGCGGCACCACGTATTTCATCGCGGTGGACGGCTATTACGGGGTGACCGGCAACATCACGCTGCAGACGTCGTTCTATGATATCAATGATCCGCCGACCATTTCGCTGAGCAGCCCATTGAACGGCGAATCGATCGGACTCAATACCTACCTGCATCTGTCTGCGGATGCCTATGATCCCGAAGGTCAGGTCAAGGAGGTCCGGTTTTACCTGAACGGCACTCTGGTGGCAACCCTCCGCCCTGACCCCGGCGGTTATTTCAGTACCTATCAGCACATGACCGTGGCCGGCTATTACACCGTCACCGCGACCGTAGAGGACAATCTTGGTCTCACGGCCAGCGCCACCGCCACGGTTCTGGTCAGTGCCATCACCCTACCGGAAGCGCTCAACAACTACTCTCTCGGATGGGTGAGCGGCGGCACCCAGAGTTGGTCCGGCACGGCCACCAACTCGCACGACGGGGTCTCCTCGGCCGTCAGCGGCAGGCTCGGCAATTCGCAGCAGTCGTGGTTTTCCACCAACGTGACGGGGCCCGGTAACATCGCCTGTTGGTGGAGCGTCTCGTCAGAGGTGAACTATGATTTCCTCACGTTCTATATCGATGGCGTCGCCCAGGCTGGCAAGATCTCGGGGACTGTCGGCTGGACGCACTCATCATGGAACATTCCGGCCGGCACTCACACCTTGAAGTGGCAGTATGAAAAGGATGGTTCTTATTCTGCGGGGTCCGATGCCGGGTGGGTCGATGAGGTGGTGTGGCTGACGCCGCCGGTGCTGGCCGGAGCCTCCGCCGTCACGGCGCCGACCGGCGTGCCGCTGACCTACACGCTCAGTGCCAATGTGAGTGTTGCCGGCTACTCGGTTGCGAGTGGGGCCCTGCCGGACGGGTTGACGCTCAATCCGACCACCGGTGCCGTCACCGGTTCGCCGCTGACCGCCGGCACCTTCAACGTGACGCTCCAGGGCATCAATGCCGCTGGCAGCGGCACGCTGGCGGTGACGTTCACCATTTTCGCAGCGCTGCCGATTCCCATCTCGGTCGAGACTCCCCCGCTGTACTGGACGACGGGCGGCGACAGCGTGTGGTATGGCGAAAGCACGAGCACGCATGATGGCGTGGACGCCGTGCAGAACGGAGACATTGCGGATTCACAATCCGTCTGGGCGCAAACCTACGTGACGGGGCCGGGCACGCTGACGTTCTGGTGGAAGGTTTCCTCCGAGGCCAACTACGACTATCTGCGGTTCTTCATGGATGGGGTGGAACAAGGGACGGCCCCCAGGATTTCCGGCGAGGTGGATTGGCAGCCAATCACCGTGACGGTGCCTGTCGGCAACCATGCCTTGCGCTGGACCTACTCCAAGGACAGCTCTGTGAGTACCGGTGCGGATGCCGCCTGGCTGGATCAGGTCGTCTTCGCGCCGGACCTGCCGCAGGCGCTGGACACCCCGGCTCTCACTTGGACCACGTCTGGCAACGCCAACTGGGCCGGGCAGATCCTGACCACCCACGACGGCGTGGATGCCGCCCAGAGCGGTCTCATCGCCAATTTGCAGCAATCCATCACCGAGACCACCGTCACCGGGGCCGGGTCGCTCTCGTTCTGGTGGAAGGTTTCTTCCGAGGCAGGCTGGGATTTCCTCCGGTTCTATCTGGACGGCGTGGAACAGCCCGGAATCGTGGCCATCTCCGGCGAAGTGGACTGGCAGCAGCAAACCCTGGCAGTGCCCGCCGGCTCTCACACACTGCGCTGGACCTACTCTAAGGACTACTCGAATAGTGTCGGGTTGGATGCCGCATGGCTGGATCAGGTCGTGTTCACGTCCTTCAACTTCACCGCGCCGGGAACCACCGTCGGCAGGTCACTCTGGAACCGTCCGGACGCTGGCACTCCGCCGGCGGTGCTTTCGTCCCTGGGAACCGCGGTGGCTTACGACATGATGCGCTTCACCGTGAGCACGACGGGCACTTACACGCTCAAGAGCACGAGCACGAATCCGGCATTGTGGGACAATTACCTGTTGCTCTACAGTGTTGCCTTCAACCCGGCCGCTCCGCTGGCGAATGTGCTGGTTGGCAATGACGATTATCCCGGGGCGGGGGTTGGCACTGCCGGCTTCGCGACGACCCTGACTGCTGGCACGACGTATTTCCTGGTGACCAGCGGATACAGAAACACCGATGCGGGTGCCTACACCCTGGATATTTCCGGGGCGGGCAGCGTGGAGGTCACTCTAACGGTCTCCGGCACGACGGCGGGCCGGCCGACCTGGCATCGCCTGGATCAAAATGGCGCCAACCCGCCAACGGTGCCTAGCACCATTGGCACGGCCGTGCCCTTTGATGCCGTTTCCTTCACGGTGAGTGCGAGCGGCAATTACACCATGAAGAGCAGCGGCACCTGGGACAACTATCTGTTCCTCCATGCCACCGGGTTTGATCCCGCCAATCCGCAGTCGAACACGGTGATTGGCAACGATGATTACCCGGGCATCGGAGTGGCCGGCTGCAACGTCACCCTGTATGCCGGAACCACCTACTTCCTGGTCACCAGCGGCTTCCAGAACTACCATGCGGGCAAGTACACGCTGGAAATCACCGGGCCCGGCCGGCCGCAAGCGGATTCAGCACTGGAGAACTGGCGCCTCACCTGGTTCGGCAGCAAAGCCAACAGCGGCGACGGTGCCGACAGCAACGACTACGACCATGACGGCATCTCTAACTTCCTCGAATTCGCCTTCGGTCTCAATCCCATGCGCGACAGCTCCGGCCTGCTGCCGCGGATGCAGAAGTCAGGGGCCAACTACGCGGCGACCTTCACCCAGCCCGATGGAGTGACCGGGGTCACCTATGGAGCCGAGTGGAGCACCACCTTGCAGCCTGCCAGTTGGAGCGCCATCCCCGATACCGGCGTGGCCCCGCTGCACACCTTCAGCATTCCGACGGGTCGCAATCCGAAGTTGTTCCTGAGACTGAAAACGACGGCACCCTGACCGCCATGGTCGCGGGTGGCACGCCGGCCCTGAAAACGGCCGGTCGCGCCCCCGCTGCGCATCGTTGGCAGGGGGCATGACCAGAATGTCAGAACGATCCCGCGATGCCGGAATATGCGAGGCCGTGCGCTCCCCCGAATGGACTTTTTTGTGGATGGTCATGGCCCTGGCACCAGAGGCTGGGCGGGGAAGACCACCCAAGGCCCACGGCCGCCGACGCTCACAGAATTGGAAAAGGTGGATCCCACCTACATCGCGCCGGAGATCAAGGATGACACCACCAGAAGCAGCCCGGTGTCCGATGTCTATTCCGCCGGAGCGACGATCTACGAAATTGTTCACTGACAAGCCGACCTTCAAAGCCCTGGATGACGCGATGCAGGCCACTCAGGTTTTCCCGGAAAAGGCCGGGGATCTTGTCGCCGGCCTGCCTGCGGGATATGACAACTGGCTGGAAAGTCTCTGCGCCTTTGATCCATCCAATCGCCTCGATGCCGCCAGCGCGCTCGAAGGATTCAAGGCGTTGTTCGGCGTGCCGGCTGTCCCGGCCGACGAGGACAGAAACAGCACGGTGCCCGTTGCGCCCGTCGATTACACCGATCTGCCCGCAGGCTATGAACTGCAAGGTAAATATTTGGTCGAAGCCCCGGTGGGCAAGGGCGGATTTGGACGGGTCTATCGGGTGATCGACACCTTCTGTGACATGACGAGAGCACTCAAAATCGTCACGCAGGATCGCACCTCCACATTGGAGCGAATGAAACAGGAATACCGGACGCTGGCGCAATTGCCGCTCATCCGAATGTGGTGAAGGTATTCGACGGGGATTGTTTGGAAGGTGACTCGGTTCCGTTTCCCGTAATGGAGTTTGTCGAGGGCGCCTCGGTTCTGGATCTTGTCAAGGATCGCAAGCTTTCCCTCGCTGAGGCTGTGAAACTGGGGATCCAAGTGGCGGATGGCCTCGACCATTGTCATCGCTATCAGGTGGCTCACGGTGACATTAAACCGGAGAATCTCATCTGGACCTCCGAGGGACTCGTCAAGATCATTGACTTTAACGTCTCGGTGAAGGATGGTGATACGATGGCCCGGTCGGGTGGCACCAAACGCTACCTGCCACCCGATGTTGATTTCGCCCTGTCACCGACCAGGGCGGAGCGCTTCGACCGTGACATCTTCGCGCTCGGGGTGACACTCTATGAGGCGGTGACGGGTCGCTATCCATGGGACCCGGACAAAACCCCGCCAGTCAACAAAGATCCCAAAGATCCGCAGGAAATCAGCGGTTGCGAGGATTTGTCTGTGGGCCTCGTCGAGATGCTGCTCAAGGCAACCTCCCCGTCGAGCTCTGCGCGGTTTACCATGGCTTCCGAAATGGCCAAGGCGCTCCGCAGCCTTCAAGACCGTCTGCGCACGAAGATTGCCACCACCACTACCGGCACCCAGGAACTGGCGGTTATTACCCGAGGGCAGAGCGGCCCTAACATGAATCCATTCGTGGATTACCTTCTCACGCTTTACAGCCAGAGCAATCGAACCAATGCTGGCACCCGTGGACTTGATGCCATGGGGCGGGCGATCTATGTGGAGACTGCTTTGGATCGTGCCCTCCAGCCTGCAACGCTGGAAGGCGAGTTCCGTCTGGTGCTCATCAGCGGCAATGCCGGGGACGGCAAAACCGCATTCATCCAACAGGTGGAGGCTGCGGTGCAGAAAAATGGCAGTGATATAACAGCCATCGAGACCGGCAATGGTTCGCGCTTCAACTGGAAAGGGCGCAATTTCCTTACCAACTATGATGGTAGCCAGGACGAAGGCGACAAGGTTAATGATCAGGTTCTGAATGAATTCTTCCGCCCGTTCGCAGGGAATGATTCATCTGCCTGGAGTGATGGTGAAACCCGGATCATTGCGATCAATGAAGGACGTTTGATAGATTTCCTGGAGCAGTTTGGAGGCGAATTCAAACACTTGAAGCAAATCGTCAACCGTGGTCTAGCCACCGGACTGCCCCAAGACGGGGTGGTTGTGGTCAACTTGAACCTTCGCAGTGTGGTCGCTACGGGTGAGGCTCCTTCGATTCTGCTCCGCCTGCTACAGCGACTTTGTGAACCGGCGTTTTGGGAACCCTGTCAAAACTGCGATCTTCGGGACAAATGCTATGTCCACCACAACGCAAAAACATTTGGCAACCCGAACGCCGAACGCCAAGTCATTGAGCGGTTGGAGCTTCTCTATCGCTTGGTGAATCTCCGTGGCAAGCTGCATATCACTCTCCGGGATCTACGTTCATCCCTCGCGTTCATGGTGGCCGGAACACGCAACTGTGCGGAGATTCACGATCTGTATGCCAAAGGCGACAGCAAACGAATCCTCGAAGGATATTACTTCAATAGCTGGGCTGCAGTGGGGACCAAGTATTCCAAGGACCGCCTATTGCGCCTTCTCTCTGAAATCGACGTAGGCAAGGCCGGTGATCCCAAGTTGGATAGAGCGTTCGATTTCCACGTCCCTCACCCGGTCCCAATTCTCATGGAGTTTGATGGGCGGACAACCTACGACCGTGAACTGTTTCTTGCCGCATACGCCGACCTTCCGGTCGAATTCAACCTAAGGGAAAATCGGGCTCGTCGGCAAAGTCACCGTGATTATGTTGCCATGCTCCGCCGCCGCCATTTCTTCGAAGCACGGGATGACAGTTGGAAACATCTGATTCCTTACCAGACGGCTCCTAAGATGCTGGAGATTCTGGAAAGTCGCCCCGATCCGAAGTCGGCCGCATTGGAGGTGCTTCGCGCTATCAACCGGAGCGAGGGAATTTCCAGCAGCAGCCGCCTGCAAAACAAGCTGGCACTCCAAGTGCGCATGGTTGATGTTGGAATGGTTAGAAGTTACCGGGTGTTCGACGCATCTAATTTCGCATTGAGACCCTTTGAGCCCGCTCAAGAATCACCATATCTTGAGCATTCTCCCACTGCCTTGTTGCTTTGTTATGAGGAAACCCAGACAGGACTCACTGCTGAGTTGCGTATCAATCTCGATGTTTTCGAGATGCTGGAACGACTCAATCAAGGCTATCGTCCGACCGTGGATGAAATGCAAGGTTTCTACCTCTCCCTCTCTGTCTTCAAAAACATCCTTGGATCGGCTCCTTATCAGGAGGTACTCCTAACATCGAATTCCAGGGAGTTTTATTCCGTCGCACGCCAAGACGACGCGAGCCTTATGATCACCCTGGCGGAAGAACCTTCTGAATACCATGTCACTGCGCGCTAAAGACAAGGCATTTCGTTTGCCGAAAATCAGCGTTATCGATTTCAAATCGATTGAGATGGATCGTACGTTGACCGCCCTCTTTGCGCGAATCCACCACCAGGGGATGGACAGCCGTCTCAGTAAACCGAACACGACACTTGAGGATTTCGAGCAACACATCCTTGAAAAGCCTGATAGATTTAAAGGGTTCTCCTCACATCACCAAAGAACCTTTGTCGTCAAATGTCTTGATGCATTCCTGCTCAAGAACCGACCTGGGGCTTTGATCGCGCAGGCGCGTTCGTCACGGGCTCCGCGGAGATTCATTCTCGACAGCCGGCTATTGGAACTTCTCCTGCAAATCAACGTCTTGCAGTATGACCCCGCCAAAGGTAGCTATAAGTCAGAGGAGATGCAGATTGAGAAGCTGCTTGATGTTCTCAAACGACGTTACGGACTGCATATAGATTCGCTTCCCGTAGGCGAGGGTTTTCAAGAGCCTTCAATAGATCAACGGAGCGCGCTCAAGGACAATAGGGACGCATTCAAGGACAAACTCAGGGAAATCGGCTTTTTCCAGGACTTGTCTGATGCCTATGTGACCCAACATGTCCGGCCAAGGTATCAAATCGATTGATTGTATCGAGTTTTCATTCTCCCATGCATCACACCTTTCACAAAGTCTCGTCTCAGGATCTCAATCAGAACCTGAAGCCAGTGATTGAAACGTTTCTCGCCGACTTGGTGAGACAACGTGAGCCGGGTCATTGCATGAGAGTTGGGAACCTTGACAGTGAATTGATGGTAGGGATCGCCACGGGTCTTGCCGCGACATTTGGACAGGCGGCCCAAATTCATGTTTTAACCTCACGCGAGCGCACGGCAGACTCCCCGCTATTTATTGGTAGCAGCAAGCTGATAGAGCTGCGCAATCCGACCGCTGACGGATCGCAGCGTCCGCCCTTGCTGGTTTTTTGTTCCGGACGATCTTTTGACATCAGCGGAGGATTCATTTGCCGAGGCGACTTTCGAGAGAGTGGATTTCGGAGATGCATACGCAAGATTGAGGCTGAATCTCCTCAATGAAATGCCAGCGGAACTCCGCAGCAGGGTTAATGAATGTCTGTCAACCCTTGAGGGGAGGGATTGGCGGTGGGCTGACGAGGTGTCATCCGTACGCTTCCTTCTCAGCATCGAACTGAATGACTATGACCCGGAAGTGGTTGGGGCGTCCCTGTGCGAACTGGAATTGATTCCCGACTTACCGGTCAAATTTCGTTGTGACCCCGCGCCGGAAGGCATTGGCAGTCTGGATCACTTTAGACTGCAGATCATATCCCGTGAAAATGGTCCTACAGGTGCCACCAAAAGAAAGAAAGCGTGGCCCGGGGCGCGGATGGATGCGACGCAAAGTTTTAATAAAGTTAGAGCAATTGACTGGGAGGAAGGCTGGCACTTCATTCGCATATTTCCATATTCTGCCGATGGCGAGATTCTGCCGATGGTGGATCTTCAAGGGGATCCAGTTCCACTTGCGGGAGACGAGGATGGGCAACAGCGCCCGAATGAAAGTGATTTTTTTTATGTGGTCCAGTATGAAGACGTTGATGTGGAAATACCAAGCCAGGAGAAGCATTCATATGGTCCGCCAAGTCAACGGATTCGGCTTTTTCCAACGAAGCGGTCAAAGTGCAATGCCGCCCAAGGGTCACACTCCATGGTGGGGATACCAAAACGGCGGTGGATAAACTGTAGACGACCGCCTCAGGAGGCATTTACAATTGGAGGAGAACAAACCATGCAACATGTCACATTCATAATGCTGTTGCTACTGCTCAGGAAGCCTCCCGTGCCGGGAGGCTTCCTGAGATTAATGGGCCACATGACTGCCGCGCCCGCCGGGAACCTCGAGACCGAACAGCAGGCAAGCCACCGGGCGGCCCAGGCGGTCCCGGACCAGATAGCGGAGGTTCTCGCCCACCGTGTTGCGGTGCCCCAGATAATGATAGCCGACCAGCAGGGCGTTGAAGAGGCGCAGGTCAGCCGATCCCGGCGCGACGATGTTCACCGGCAACGGCTGCAAGTCGCGCAACGCGCCGCCGATGGGATCGGTCGCATGATCCACGGCCGCCATGAGCCGGTTGCGCTGCCCGTTGGGTGATGGCCCGCGACGCGGAGGAAGCAGGATGTGTCCGGCGCGTTCCAGCTTGAGCAACAGCATGCGGGCCGCCATGTCCTTGATCCGGCCTTGGGCGTTGCCTGCCTGTGCGTGCCGCACGCAGACAGGCGCCAGTCCCAGCGGTGGCAAAGTTCAACGCTGAGTCGCGAGCGGCCCCACTCCGGGTGTTCGTCGAGCAGTCCCCGGATCAGACCGAGATCCGCACCGTCCAACTCCCGCCCTTGCATTCCCATAACACTCGTCACGGCACGCAAGGTGCCGCAGGTATCCCGATGAGTCCGGAAAAAATCAATTTATTTTTCGTTGGCGCTCGTGACATGACAATCTGCTCTGCGGTCAAGGGTCGCCACGTGGTGGGGCTACCTGAGTAGTAACGCGGAATTTTGAAATCCTCAAAGCCACAGGCAAGACGCAAGACTTGAAGACACCAGCCCCGAACCCGGTTCGAGGATGAAACAAGCTGTAACTTGGGCGGATCCGGCACGCGTGCATACTGCACGCTGCCAGCCAGCGGACAGGTTGTCCGCTTGCTCGAAACCGGCGACCGAATGTCGCCTCGCCGACTGCCGACCAACATGTCGGCCCCCCTCACCTCGGGCACCATCGGCGCCAAGTTACTCAGGAGACAGGCTTTCGCCTCCGCAAGCGCGGATCCGCGGCGCTCTACGAGCGTCGAAGCCCATGATCCGCGCGAAGCTCTCTTCGTCCTCCGTCTCCAAGACTCCGGCGAGTTCAGTCGAGTCGTCTGCTGTCTTTCGCCGACAGGCGGAAATTGGCTTCCCGATGACAAGCCGCCAGACCTCCGGAACCAGCGCCCACACACCGCCTGGCAGCCGGTCACAATCCCCTTGGACGACGAGCGTGCGCTCGTGCTAGCAGCCTCCTTAAACCCGGCAGCCCAACCCAGATGATTCAAACCTCACCGCCAAGAAAATTCAGGCGATTTGCAGATTTTTCTTGGCAAAGCGATTCGGAGAGCTATGTTCTCGCCTCCGAGAGGATTTCCCGTGCATCTTAAGACAATTCCCGTTTTCGGCATGATCCCGCCAGGGCAAGGCCCCGGACGGCTCTGGGGCTGCCGTTTTTTACGCGGTTGCAGCCCTCCTTTTCCCCCGCAACTTCTTTTTCCCGCTTTGCGAGCCCCGCTTTCGCTCTCTCATGCGTGCCACCCAGGAAAGCAATTTCTTAGCAGTAGTAGTTATATGAACACAAAAACGGTGGGGTTGTCCGCCCCCTCCAGATGGCGGACGTTCGGGATGGCTGTCTTCTCAGCTTCATTGTCAGTTGTCCTACATCCGTCGTCGGCGCGGGCGAGCGTTCTTTGGCTAAGCACCGCCGGGAGGGTTCAATGTGCCGGGCCTTCTACCATGTGGCAGGAGCAAAGTTACTTGCAGCCCAACGGGAGCAGCATTCCTTATTCCAGCCAGGCTTATGTTGCCAGCGGGAATGTATTCTCGCAGCGGCCGTATAATAATCCATACATGGATTTAAGCATGGGGAATTATCACGGTTATGCGGTGTATGGTTCGTTAGGCGCATCCGCGTACGCCGGGGCCTATAGCCAGGAGGTTGTCGCAGGCAGTTATTCATCTCCGTGGACTGGCTCCGAGGGCAGTTCATCGTTCAACGACAATTTCCTCATCACCAGCCCTGATCATGCATCAGGGGAAGCCGCCACGCTTTCTGTCCTTGTGGGATTAACCGGAACCACCTCTGGTGACTACAGTGGTGCGTGGATCAGCGTGAATGGGCATCAACAAACAGCTTCGTGGACAATGAAGCGGTTTACGATTGATTTTCGTTATAACGAATGGACGGATTTAACCGTCGAATTGGGTGTGTGGGCCAAGGCGGGCGCAACGGATGGCGCCACGGGTTCCTCATATGCTGGCTATTTCGACACGGCCAAGGTTGGGGAGTTTCAGGTATTCGATCTGAATGGCGAACCCGTAACCAATTTTGTTCTGGCGACAGCATCCGGCCATGCTTATGATGCCGTTATTCCCGAGCCAACGTCGCTGGCACTCTTCGGCATTGGCGGTGCGGCGCTGGCCCTGAGGAGATTCAGACGCGGACCGCCGGGCGCTGGCGTATTGCCTCATGTGCCATCATGTCCATCTGCGGCTGGAAGTGCCACCCAGGCCTGAAGGCGGCTTGTCGGATGTCGTCATGAGAAGAGCCACCAGTATCCCGGCAGTTCAAAGTGCCGCCGTCCCAGCTCTCGGCAGCGGATCAAACTTATCTAACGGAGCGGAAGCCACCAGCGGCAGCGGAGCATCTCGGGATGGTTCTTGCCGCCTCATGTGAATCCAAAATGATTTTGTGGGAGCGCGGGCTTTAGTCTGCCTGTTTCTCTGCGCTCTTCGATCACACGCAGACTGAAGCCCGCGCTCCATGCCCCCCCTCACCACCCTGGTGCCAGCTACGCTTGGCGGCTGGCAAGGTCAGTGCTCAAAATCCCGGTGGTGGCGATGCCGGCGGACCTCGATGGAGGTGGTTTCGCCACAGTATGGGCAACGAAAAAAGCCCCTGAAAACCACCGTAAATGCGACGCCCAGGCGGTAGCTGCCGAGAATCCTGCGGACGCTGCGATGGGTGACGCAGGCCTTGTTAGCGAGCGGGTGACCGAGGCACAGGGGGCAGCGGGCGCGGGCCGCCGTGAGCCACTGGATGATCGAAATGAGCACCGCTGCGGCCACCATTCCCAGCGCGCCGTGGGTGATATCACGCCTTTCAACCAGGAGCGAGTAAACGAGCAACATCAAGGCAACGGGGATGAGCAACACGTTGCAAAGCAGCCAGAATGCCGCCAGGCGAAAACGGGTGACTGATTCGTGATTGGGGAGGCGGTGCATGGCCAGGAGCCGGTTGCGGGGGCGCTCGGAGTATGGTTAGAGTGGGGGCGGGGTTGGCAATCGGCCGACAACATGGGCCATCAGTGGTCGAGCGGGCTTTCCCCCGAGGCATCGCCAAGGTGGGCGAGATTGGCAGGCAGGAATTTCTTGAAGCGGGTCTTGTCAATCGCCTTCATGTAGGCTTCTTGCGGCGAGATCATTTTCTCGCGAAGTTTGCTCCAAATCGCTTCATCCATGAACTGCATGCCTTCGGATTTGCCGCCGGTGATGACGTCATAGAGTTTCTGGGTGGCACCCTCGCGGATGATCGCCGCGACGGCGGGGGTGGCAAACATGATCTCGTGTACGGCGGTCCGGCCGGGACGGTCCACGCGCTTGCAGAGAAGCTGCGCCACGACCCCCCGGAGCGAGGCCGCCAGCATGGTTCTAACCTGCGATTGCTGGTCGGAGGGAAACACGTCCACGATGCGGTCCACAGTCTTGCGGGCATTGTTGGTGTGGAGCGTGCCAAACACCAGCAGGCCGGTTTCCGCCGCAGTGAGCGCCAGCGAAATGGTTTCCAGGTCGCGCATTTCGCCCACCAGCACGATGTCCGAGTCTTCCCGCAGCGAGGCCCGCAGACCGTCGGCAAACGACGGGGTCTGGATCGGCACCTCACGCTGCGTGATGATGGACTTCTTGTTGGAGTGAATGAACTCGATGGGCTCCTCAACCGTGATGATGTGCCGGTTGAAGTTGATGTTGATATAATCTAACAAGGCGGCGAGGGTGGTGGACTTGCCCGAGCCGGTGGGGCCGGTGACGAGGACGAGGCCGGAGCGCATGTGGCCGAACTCCTTGACCGAGGGTGGCACGCCGAGGGATTCCAGGGAAGCGATCTCGGTGGGAATGAGGCGAAACACGGCACCCAGGCCGTTTTGTTGTTTGAAGTAGTTGCAGCGAAAGCGCGAGTCGGCGTCCATCTCGTAGGCGAAATCCAGATCCCCGGTCTGGAGGAGGCGGGCGAAGGCGGAGGGCTCGCAAATCTCCTCTAACAAAGCATGGAAGCCTTCGCCGTGAAGGTTTCCCTGATCCGGGATGGGAATGACGGCGCCGTGGACACGGATTTTCGGGGGTTGGCCTTCGGAGAGGTGAAGGTCGGAGCCCTTGCTGTCGATGAGGTAGCTGAAGTAGGCGTCGATGTGGGCCATGAGCGGGATGATTGAGAAGGATTGGAAGGAGCGGTGATAGGTGGTGGCGGGAGCCCGGCGCGACGGTGGAATTCAGGATTTGAAGAAGTCGCGCATTTGGTGTTTGTCCTCGGCGCGGAAGAGCGTTTCATCGCGGGTGATGACGCCCCTGATGTAGAGTTGGCGGAGCGACTCGTCCATGGTGATCATGCCGACGTTTTTCCCGGTCTGCATGACTCCCGGGAGCATGAAGGTCTTGCCTTCGCGGATGCAGAAGGAAACGGCGGGGGTGTTGACGAGGAGTTCGAGGGCGAGGCAGCGGCCGCTGCCGTCCATGCGGGGGACGAGTTGCTGGGAAAGAATCCCGCGCAGCGACTCCGAGACCATCACGCGGATCTGGGCGCGTTGGTCG
The DNA here is from genome assembly GCA_026397725.1 of Verrucomicrobiota bacterium. Lineage (GTDB taxonomy): Bacteria > Verrucomicrobiota > Verrucomicrobiia > Verrucomicrobiales > Akkermansiaceae > Luteolibacter. Next base: position 89,549 of record JAPLUI010000227.1, read on the forward strand.
GTGGGGAACACGTCCAGCACGCGGTCAAGGGTGCGGGGGGCATTGCCGGTGTGAAGGGTGCCGAGGACCAGATGCCCCGTCTCCGCCGCGGTGAGGGCCAGTTGAATGGTCTCCAGGTCGCGCATTTCACCCACCATGATGACGTCCGGGTCTTCACGCAACGCGCCGCGGAGGGCCTTGGCAAAGGAATCGGTGTGGGCGTGGACTTCGCGTTGGTTGACGTGGCAGCCTTTGGATTCGAAGACGTATTCGATCGGATCCTCGAGGGTGAGGATGTGGTCCTGGCGATCGGTGTTGATGAAATCCACGAGCGAGGCGAGGGTGGTGGATTTGCCCGAGCCGACGGAACCGGTGACGAGGATCAGGCCGTTTTGATAGCGCGTGAGGGGGATGATGTGATCGAGGGGCAGGCCGATTTCCGCCATCGTGCGGATGCGGGTGTTGATGACGCGGAAGGCCATGTCGTAGCCGAGGCGCTGCTTGACGACGGAGGCCCGGTAGCGGCCATGCAGATTGGCGTAGGCGAAATCCACGTCGCCTTTCTCCTGCAAGCGGTTCCACTCGGCAGGACCGAGGAAGGAGCGGGCGAGCCGATCGGTATCTTGAGGGCTGAGCAGCGGGTGGTCATCCCAGATGGGTGCCAACTGGCCGAAGCGCCGCCAGGCCGGCGGAAAGGAAGTCGGCAGGTGTACGTCCGAGCATTCGTAGTCCCGGCCGAGTTGGAGGTATTGGTCAACGTGATCAAGTACTTGATGTCCGGACATGGTGGAGGTGGTTAGAGCGGATTACGGGTGCTTTGAACAGCCCGCATGGGTGAAACATGAGCGCGACATGAGCTTGGCGCGGAGTTGGGAGACGAGGAATTCCTTGAGCTGGACGGTTAGCCACGCCTTGACCACGGGCCGGAGGGTGGTGATGGCAAGGGCCCAGGCCAAGGCTGGCAAGCTGCGGCGTTTTCTGGCAGTTGGGAACGTGCGGCGGAACAGGAGCGTGGCGGCAAATCCAACGGCGAGCGTGCCGCCCAGCCATTGGGCCGGGTGGCTGCCGAGTGAGCGGCCGATGCGGGCCGGCACGTCAAGCCGCTGCCGGATGGTGGCGGCAGCATCACTCAAGCGGGCGCGGGACGCCTCGCCGAGACGAATCAATCGTTCGATTTCCGGGGAGTTTTGAGGGATTCGAGCCATTCGCGGTCTTTGAGAAATTCGGCGCGGGTGATGGGGAATGCGGGTGCGGTGGTGGCCTTGGCAAACAGCAGGCAGACGGCGGCGACGAGGGCGTGCAGGCTGGCGGTGACCAGCGCGATCCAGTACCATGGCCAGGCCGTGGCGACGGCGAGGGCGGCGATGCCGCCGGCCAGCACGAGCGCCCATCCGAAGATCGTGGCTAGGGCGGCGACGGCTAGGGATGCAACGCCCCTGGCGGCCTGGCGGGCCGCCGTTGTCGCTTCGAGCTGAAACAGGGCAAGGCGGGCACCGAGCAGGTCGCCGAGTGCCTCGCTCCAGTGCGCCGACACCGGAACACGCCGGTCGCGGAGAGCCCCGGACGGTGGGCCTGAAGCCATGTCGGATGGATCGTTCATGGGATTGCGAGAGCCCCTCCCAGCCGGGTCAAAATGAATGGGGACGATCTGTCGGGCGGGAGTGGCAACGGTGCTTAGCGGCGGACGATCAAGCCGATGAGAATGCCAAGGCCAAGCGCGCCGACCACACATTTGGTGGGGTTTTGGCGGATGTAATCCTCGGCAGTCACATGGAGTTCCCTGGTCTTGGTGCGGGTATCGCGCCATTGTTCCGCTGCGGATTCCTGCAGCCGCTGCGCCCGGTCCGTGGCGGATTGCCTGAATTCCTCGGCTTTCCCGGTGGCGGACGCTCTCAATTGGCCGGCTTTTTCGGTGGCGCTCGCCTTGATTTGGCTGGCCTTTTCCGTGGCCACTTCGCGGAAATGTTGGGCCGATTCGATGGCCCGCTCCTTGAGCGTGGAGGCCTGGGTGCTGACGGACTGGGCGATTTCCCTGGCCTTTTCACCGGCGGCGGCACGCAGGTCATTGGCAGCCTGGGAGACTGAGGGGATGGGGGTGCCGCCCGTCTCCGGATCGAGAGGGCTGGCGGTGGAGAATGGTTCTGTCATGGTTCTGGATAGGTTGAGCTTCCGCGGGCGCTCCCCGATGGAGTGCCGCACGCAGCGAGAGTGACACGCGCTTGGCCCGGACGCAAGGTGGGACTTGCAAATCCGCAAAATCAATTTCCCTCCACCACCCGGGCCTTGGGAGGAATTGAGAGGATGGCGTTTTGCTCGGGTGGCGGTTGGGTGAATCCGGCATGGTTCCACTCCGGGTTTTCCAGCGCTCCGGTGCCACGGAACTGGAACAAGCCGGCGAACGGCCGCAACGGCAGCGTCACGATCCCGAGCAGCCCGCGGGCATCCACCCGCATCGTCATGTCCAGCGTGCGCTTTTTCAAATCCACCGCGCCATCCCCGGCAAACACGAGCGAGGTGGTGGAGGTATGCAAGTCCTTGGTTTGGACGATGCCATCCTTGATGGTGAAGGTGCAGAAGGCGTCCCTCGCCCGCTCGAAGCCGACACTGCGGTCACCTAACACGGCCGCGATCAGCGGCGACAGCGGACCGGCGATGGGCGCGGAAAACAACTCCGAGCCCTCAACCGCGAGCAGTCCTGAACCGCTCATGGTTTCCACTTTGTCCTGCAGCAGGGCAAACTCGAGCCGCCCGGTAACCGTACCGCCCCCCTTCATGTTGAAGCCGTATGTCGAGTTGAGGGCCGACATGGATAGATCAGACCACCTGAACTCGCCGCTGAGGTGGCGCGAGTTCTCGATCTTGAGGCGGGCGGCCACCGGGCCGTCGAAGGTCGTCACTGCCAAGTCATCAATCCTGACGGCACTGCCATGCACCCCGACCTTCCCGGAGGACTGGTCCAGAGTGAGGTTCTTGCCGAGAAAAACATACTCGGCCGGGTCGCTGGAGCGAAAGCCGACATTCAGCGCGGTGCGGCCCTGCGGGGTGACATCGATCACCCCCGCCGCGCTCAGCCGCGGGGGGCGGTGGAAGCGATAGACCTCGAGCGAATCAGCGATGGCAGGCGCGAACAGGCGGAGCACCGGGGCGGCCCAGACGCTGCCGGCCACGTCTTCCACGGTAACGGTCTTGCGGTCGCTGTCATACCGGACGCGGCCGGCATGGATGGTGCCGCTGGTGGGGCCGGCGAAGGCCTTGCGCAAGGGGTAGTCTTGATAGTTGAACACCACGGTGCCCTTGGAAAAATCCAAGGCGTGATGGTCGAGGGCCATCTCACACTTGGCGGAATCCACGGGCACCCCCCGGTAGGTCACGTTCTCAACGTGCCCGCTGCCGGTGAAGGCCCACGATTGCTTGTCGGTGGCATCAAAGCCGCCTTCGAGCGCGACTTTGACCGTAGCGTGAGCCCGCGCGCCAAAGTCCGTGAGCACATCCCCGAGCGGATGGTCGCGGAAAAACGGCCGGTAAACGGCAATCGGCAGGGTGGTCTTGAGGGCCATCCGCACCACCGGCCATTGGATCATCACCTTGCCGCGGGCTTCTCCGTCCGCACGGGTAACCAACACATCGCGCAGATAGACCTCACCGTCCCGCCAGGAAAACGCGCCTTCAATCGCATCAAACGCCACCCCGCGCATCGTCACCGCTGCGTAGCGGGCGTGCCCGGTCAGGTGGACCTGCGGCACCCCGTCTTCAGCCAGCCTGAAATCGCCCTCCGCCTCCAGGGCCTGGCCACCACCGAACGTGACGTCTGGCAGCGCCGACACCCCGAACCAGGCGGTGAGCAACTGCGGCAGATTGAGCGACGAAGTGAAATCAAAGCGCCCTTCCCGTCCATCGACATCGTAGTCCACCCGACCCAGAAAATCTCCGCGGGCGTCGCTGGCACGCACCGCCGTGAGGGTGAAGAGACTGCCGATGAGATTGCCTTCCGCCGTGACTTCATTGATGACGTGACCGTTATTCTCCAGCGACTTGGCCTGGAGTGCCATGCGGGCCTCAAGCGAGGCGCTGTCGGACAAATCACCCGCAATGAAGATGCGCAAGGCCGGCGGCTGGCGCTTGGCAAAGTGCCAATTCTTGAGTTCCTTGAGCACCTGGGAGATGAGCTGGCGGCGTGAATCCTTGTCCGGCTCTGTCTTCGCGGGGGCACCCGTGTCCCGGAAGGTCAACAGCCGGGCCCCCAGCATCACCTCGATGCCCGCCACGGTGCCGTGCGCATCACGCAGTTCTAACAACCGACCGCCGGGCATGAGGAGGGTGCCGGTGAAGCCGTTGATTTCCAGGGTTTCCGAATCCGCGGCACCGGTCTGGATGGGCAGGCGCAGGCTGGCCTCACTGATCTGGATTTTGGTCAGACGCCATTCGCCGCGGGCGATCTTGGCCTTGTCCACCTCGATGAGGATGCGTTCCAGGTGGGAGAACACGCTGGTGTGCTCCTTGTCCGAGAACACGCGCACCTCGCTGGCGACGATGCCCTTGAGCGGAATGTAGCTCAGACTGCCGATGGTGACGTGGATGCCTTTCCTGGCAAATTCCCGCTCAATCGCGGCCCGCCAGGCCGCGGGCAGGCCGGTTTGATTGGCCCACCAGAGGGTGCCGATGACGGCAAGCACCACCCCGAGCCCCAGCGCATGGGCGGCGGTGCGAAGATTGCGAAGGAGGCGCAGGCGGGTCATCGGATGGAAGGGCTCGGGGGGAGCCTAGCGCGTGGCCCGCGGATTGCAATCCGCAGCTTGCCCGAACCTCACCACCCGCACAAACCGCCCCCGCCGCGTGAATGAGTTGTGCGGGCGGAGCGCTCTACCAGCCCATCAACGATAACTCTAGCCAGTGATCTTGAGAAACCGGCAACTTGGCAGGCCACTTGAATCTCCATTGCCCGCTGAGCATGGCAGGTGGCGGATGGGCAGGCATGGACAGGCATGGACAGGCGTGCGAAGCGGCGGAGCGTGGGAGCGGGCCATGGGTGCTGCATATCGGTCGGATCAGAGTTGGCTTGCAATCGGCAGGCAACCCATCAGGCGGTTGGTCAGGCGTTGGAAGGTGGTGGTTTCCGGGTCGTGCGACCAAGTGCGGGTCCGGCCGTTGATGACGAGCGCCTTGGTATGAATGGCCGTGCGGGCCTGTTTGGCGTGCGGAGCGACCTGGGCTCTAACGGCAGCCGCATCGGGCCGAAGTTCATAGAGTTCCACACCACCGCGGAGGAGGGTCGGGCGGGTCCTTGCGTAGCCAGCCTGGGCGGCCCCCACGTCGTTGGTGGCCAGCGAGTTGGTGAGCACCCGGATCTTGACGCCGTGGTCCACCATCCTACGACCCACTTCGATACCACGGCGGCGGTTGACATAATAAGCGGCCTCGAACCGGACCTCGTGTTTTGCCGCAAGCAGTTCCCGGGTGAGGCTGCGATTGACGGTTTCCCCATGACCGGGGTGTTGGAGGGATTCGTAAGAGTTCAGATCTCTGGACATAGGCCCCGCGGCCGGAGGCCGCTGAATTCGGAATCCGTTGATTTTCCAACGATTCTGCCGGTTCGAAATATATTTCATGTGCGCAATAAATAATTCTTGACTCGCACGCGCGCACGCGC
>JAPLUI010000179.1 GCA_026397725.1 Verrucomicrobiota bacterium
AGTTATGGCGAAGCGATGGGTGGCGGACAAAAAGGCAATGGCAAGAAGGCGCGGGCCGGCTTGGTGCGGGCGATTATGGCACACCAAGGCTACGAGGCGGATGCGCGGCATTGGGCTGGCGAGGTTTCGCGGGAATACCGGATGATATTGTTAGAAGGGGGGGCGGAGAAGCTCAAGGAGGTGGTGAGCGAGGGTGGTGAGCTTGAGGTGAAGGTGGTGCGCAAGGGGATGAAGCAAGTCGCGGTGGATGCGGAGTTGGAGCAACTGCAGCGGAGCCGGGATGTGGCGATGGGGAAGATGCTGCGCTGCCGGGTGAGATATTTCACGGACGGGGCGGTGATCGGGAGCCGGGGATTTGTGGATGAGGTGTTCCGATTGTGTCGGGATCGGTTCGGTGGGACGCGCAAGGACGGGGCGCGGAAGCTGCGAGGCAGTGGTGCGGCAGCGGCTGGGACACTATGGAGCGCGAGGGATTTGCACCAAGGGATCGGGTAAGATCTGCGTTCGCCACATCAAGGCGTGGCGTTTGGACCTGGCCGGAAACCATCAGCTCGGGGTGCTTGAAGAAGTATGGGTCGTGCGGGCTGCCGAACGAACCGCAGGAGAAAACCAAGGCCGGTTGACCGGCGCGGCCGCTGCGACCGGCGCGGCCGCTGCGTTGCGCACCCCGACAGGTGGAGTCTGCACGTCCAGCGATTGGGGTGCTGATGAGCGAGTTAACAGTACAGTTTGTTTGCATGCGCTTCACAGTCATCCCATACCACTCCACGAACGATTGCCAACAGGCGGGAGAAGCTGTGCGCCCAATCCACCATCTGACCTTGGAAGCGCATCAGGACGTAGAGTAGCAGCGCCGCCCAGAGCTGCCAGCGGATTGCTTGTTTGGTGTTTCCCAGGAAGTCACAGATCTGGAGGGTTTGTTTGATCTGCTTGAAGAAGACCTCGATGCCCCAGCGGGCCTGATATAGTTCGCCCACGGTGCTGGCGGCCCATTGAATGTTGTTGGTGATGAAGACCATCACAACTTCCTTCTCATCGATGATGACGATCATCTCGACACGGCGCATTGCCACAGGGTATTGCGCCCTGCTCTGCAGGGTCTTCAACACGATGAGGTCATCGCGCAGGATGTTGCCCTGGGGTTTGCGCCGGAGCTTCTTGCGGACGGTGTAAGCCATGTAGGGCTATGGTGACTGTGGTGCTCAATTAATGACCAATGACCCGTTGGCGGGTGCGATTGTCAGCCACCGAAGCGTTGGACAATGGGCATGCGGCGGCCAAGCCCGAAGGCCTTGGAGGTGACGCGCAGACCGGGCGCGGCTTGGTGGCGTTTCCACTCGTTGAGATCGACGCGGCGCTGGATCCAGCGGACGGTGGTTTCCGCATAGCCGATAGCGATGATTTCCGCAGGGGAGAGTTGGCGCTCGACGTAAAGCTCGAGGATGGCATCAAGGATGGCATAGGGTGGCAGGGTGTCCTGGTCCGTTTGATCGGGCCGGAGTTCCGCGCTCGGGGGCTTGTCGATGGTGTTCGAGGGGATGAGTTCGCGGTGGCGGTTGCACCAGCGGGCGACTTCATAGACGCGAACTTTCGGGAGGTCGGAGATGACGGCCAGGCCACCGCACATGTCGCCGTAAATGGTGCAGTAGCCCACCGCCAGCTCGCTTTTGTTACCGGTGGTGAGCAGCAGGTGGTTTTCCTTGTTAGACAGGGCCATCAGGAAGAGTCCGCGGATGCGGGCTTGCATGTTTTCCTCGGTGACGTCCTCGGGTTTTCCGGCAAAGACTGGGCGCATGGCCGCCTTGACCGCTGCAAACGTCTCGCTGATCGGCACCACCTCGCAATGGATGCCGAGGTTGCGGGCGAGCGCCCGGGAATCTGCCACGCTGCCGACGGAGGAATACGCGCTCGGCATGGTCAGTCCGTGGACGGCGGCCGGGCCGAGCGCGTCGGCAGCGATGACCGCCGTGAGCGCGGAATCGATGCCGCCGCTCAAGCCAAGGCAGACGCTGGAAAACCCGCACTTGGTGACGTAATCGCGCAGGCCGAGGACGAGGGCCTGATAGAGTTGGGGCGCGTCGTGGTCCTCGAAGGTGGCAGTGGGGGTGGCGGTGGCGAAAGGATCGATCACGCGGCAGGCCTCGGCAAAGCCCGGCAGTTGGGCGAGGATGCCGCCGCCGGGAGTGGTGACGAGCGAGTGGCCGTCAAACACGAGTTGGTCATTGCCACCCACCGAGTTGCAGTAAACGACCGGGACCTTGGCGCTGCGGGCGATGCCGCCGAGCATCGCCCGGCGCATGGCCGGCTTGCCGAGGTGAAAGGGCGAGGCACTCAGGTTGAGCAGCAGGTCGATGCCTTTGGCGGAGAGTTCCGCGACCGGATCGCGCTCGTAAAGCGGCCGCTGAAGCTGATCCTCGGTCCAAATGTCCTCGCACAAGGTCACCCCGATGCGCAGGCCTTGCCACGGCACCGGTTCACAGCTTGTCCCGGGCTCAAAGTAGCGCTGCTCATCGAACACATCGTAAGTGGGCAGCAGGGTTTTCCAGATCCGCTGGCGGATGGCCCCGTGTTCCAGCCATGCGGCGGCGTTGCGAAAGGGCTTGCCGGGGTGTGCCGGGTGATGGTGATCGGCATAGCCGACCAGCAGCGGCACCCCACGGATTTCACCAGCGAGGTAATCGAGCGCCTGCAGGCACTGGGGGACAAAGCGGGATTTGAAGATCAGATCCTGTGGCGGATAGCCGACCAACGCCAACTCCGGGGTGATGACCAGGTCCGCACCAGCGTCCAGGCATTCGCGGTAGCCGGCTAGAATGCGTTTCACGTTGCCGGGGAAATCCCCGACCACCGAGTTGATTTGTGCAAGGCCGATTTTCATGAACGCGCTTAGACAACACCCGTTCACCTCCTCCGCAACATGGAAAAATTCCGCCAAGGCCGCCAGGCGGCCAAAAATTTCTTGAAATTGGTGCAAATGATGGCTTGCCGTGTGGACGATTCTCACCTAATCTGCGGGCGAAACCATCGCAGTCATGAAGATTTTCCGCATTTTACCCTTCCTAGTCACCTTGAGCCCGGTGTTCGCACAAACCGATGCCGCCAAGCCGAATCCCAAAACCGACAAGCCGGCAGCCGAGCAAAAACCGCTGCTGCCGAGCCAACAGGCATTCCTCAATCTCCCGGAAGAGCGCCGCAAGGAGTTTCTCAAGCAGCTTGGCGAAGCGGCCCGCATCTTCCAGCAAAAACGCATTTTCGAGACCTTTGATCTGCTCGACAAGGCGGACGCGATTTTCCCGGACAGTGAGGAAAGTCTCAACCTCCGTGGCTCATGCTACGTTGAAATCCGCAACTTTGAGAAGGCCCTCGTCACCTTCAACAAGGCCCTGCTGCTGTCCCCGGATAATTCCAGCATCAACTTCAACATCGCCGAGGTGCTCTTCGTCACCAAGGAATGGCAGAAATCCCACGATCTGTTTGTGAAAATCGTCAAGGATATTCCTGCCAGCCAAATCGCCCTCTCCCGCCTCGTGGAGTTCAAGATTCTCCTCTGCAAAAAGAAACTCGGCATGAAGGAAGCAGCCGTCGAGCTTTCCAAGAAATACGACATTGATGACGACTCGCCGTATTATTGCTATGCCCAAGCCGCCATCGCCTATGATGACAAGAACCTCGCCAAGGCCGAGGAATGGCTCGCCGTGGCTTCCCGCATCTTTCAAAATCCCGAGGTGCTGGCTCCCTGGCAGGATACGATCGTCGAGTTCGGATACATCAAGAGCTTCTATGGTGGTGATTTCAGTGAGGACTGAACGTCCGTGTCGGCCAATACGGTTCGTTTGGCACCTTGTCTAACAAGACGAGAAGCGCCTCCGGGGTGTCGAGCACCGCATCCGGCCGGGTTGCGAGCAGGGTGTCGAGATCATGATAGCCCCAGGTGACGGCCACGGCCCGCATGCCTGCATTGCGTGCGGTTTCGAGGTCCATGGTGGAATCCCCGATAACCATGCATGCCTGCGGGGGCAGGCCCAGCGTGGCGGCTATTTCAAATGCGCCCGCCGGATTCGGTTTGTGCGGTGTTCCGGGCCGTTGGCCGAGCACTGCAGCGAAGGCCACCGCAGGAAACAAGGCACTCACCATGGCCGTGGTGAACGGATGGGGTTTGTTGGACAATACCGCCAGGGCAGCCCCGCGGTGTTGGAGTTGCGCCAGCACTCCCGCCACTCCGGGATAGGCTGCGGTGCCCTGCGGCCATGTTAGATCGTAATCCTCCTTGAACGCCTGTTCGAGCTGCCCGAGCAGGCCATCCGCCGTGCCATGCGGAGCTGCCCGCGCCACCAGCACGCGTGCTCCGTTGCCAATGAAGCCGCGCACGGCTTGCTGTGAGTGGCCCGCCAGCCCCATGCCTGCCAAGGCCCGGTTCAGCGAGTTTGCAATGCCGGGCAGCGAGTCCACCAGCGTGCCATCCAGATCAAAAATAAGGGCGTGTTGCGTCACCCCCCGAGCATGGCTCGGACCGCCCTTGCTGAAAAGCCCCGATGTTGAAAAGTCCCGCATGAGCGATGCCGCACCCCGGATCGGGCGAAAGCACCACGGAGCCTCGGTGCTTGGGGCGTCTTCGCCCTCCCTGGGGGGCGGCAGGACAAACAAGTCATGCCATGAGGTGATTCGGAAAAACGACGGGGGCGGCTGCCACGGAGCGGCTGACTCCGATCTGCCGAGGCCCATGGTAAGCCAATGAGTGGAGGAGAACAGCTTTTCATGGTCACCTCATGGGCCAGGGCGATTCGGCGATCACCCCTCCTTGAGGCACTGCCCATCCGCAACCATATTGTCAGGCACTCCTCTCAGAGGCGCTGCGGATAAAGAACTTGCTGCAGATACAAGCCGTCCGCCGGGGCGCAGTGCGGGGATTTGCCATGCGCTAACTCCGGGCCCTGATCGAGCAGGGCGGTGAGGTCGGCGAGAGGAAGTTTGCCCTGGGCCACTTTCACCGCCGCCCCGGTGAGCAGTCGCACCATTTTGTAGAGAAAGCCGTCGCCCGCGAAGGTGAGGCGGCAGCCGTCTGTTAGAACCGCCAGCGCGGCGGTGTGCAGGGTGCGGTGGTAGTCCATCGCCGGGGTTTCATTGCCGCGGTAGGCGGCGAAGGCGTGGAAATCATGTCGGCCGGGAAAGCGGCGGAGCGCCGCCGCCAGCAACTCGGCATCGAGCGGTCGCGGCAGGTGCCATGCCAGCCCGGCCCGGTGGGGCGGCAGCACCGGGTCGGTGCAGAGGTCGTAATGATAGATCTTCCCGCTCGCGGAAAAGCGGGAGTGGAACTCCGGCGGCACTTCCTCGCAGGCCATGATGCGGATGGTTGCGGGGAGTTTGGTGTTGAGCGCCGGAACCCAGTTGGAGGGCTGCATGGTAGTCGCGGGAGGAGCGTCAAAATGGGCGATTTGGGCGAGCGCATGCACGCCGGTGTCGGTGCGCCCGGCACCCTGGATGGGGAGGGCTTGCTTGGCGACTGCGAGCAGGGCGGCGCGAAGGTGGTCCTGCACCGTCTTGCCGCCCGGCTGTGATTGCCAGCCGTGATAGGGACGTCCGTCATAGGCGATGGTGAGTTTCAGGCGCATGGGAGCAAAGGCAGCAGACGGAAGACAGCAGACATGAGCAGGCCTTGCGCGGAGCATCCATTCTTATATCCAGTTGGACGGTTGGGATTCATTGGCTTACACCAGCAAATGATCGCAAATCCGGGCAATTTGCAAGGTCATTTTTCGGCGATCCTGCATTCCGGTGTCAGCTCCCGGCAGAGCATGCAGCGGGTTCCATCACAGCCGCGGGCGCTGCAATGTTGTCGGCCATAATGGATGATCTGGAGGTGCAAGCGGTTCCATGAGTTGCGGGGAAAGAGTCGCTTGAGGTCGCGCTCGGTTTGGCCGACGTTTTTTCCGGAAGTGAGTTGCCAGCGGGTGGCGAGCCGATGGATATGGGTGTCGACCGGAAAGGCGGGCACGCCGAACGCTTGGGACATGACCACCGAAGCGGTCTTGTGGCCGACCCCGGGAAGGGCTTCGAGCGCGGCAAAATCCGCAGGTACCAGGCCGCCGTGTTGCTCGACCAGGATTTTCGACAGGGCTGAAATCGCGGCGGCTTTCCGCAGTGCAAGACCGCAGGGGCGGATGATGGCTTGGATGGCGTCAACCGCCACCTTCATCATGTCCTGCGGGTTGTTCGCCAGTGCAAACAGCGCGGGGGTGACTTGGTTGACCCGGACATCCGTGCATTGCGCGGAAAGCAGGACGGCGACCAGCAGGGTGTACGCATCCCGATGCGCCAGCGGGAGCAGAGTTTCCGGATAGAGTTCGTTGAGACGCCGCCGGAGATGGTCGGCGCGGTGTTGCTGGGTCATGGGGGTGCCGGAAGACTGCGTCATGCCGGCGACTCTGCAGCGCGAGGGACGGCAGTGTCGAGCCAAGGCTCACCACGGACGGCTCACGCGGAAGAACCGGGTGCCGGACGCGGGCAACGTCACGATGAGCGAATCCCCGCATTTCCATCGAGCCATCGGTGGCGATCGCCCCGCCCATCGCGCCGCGCAGGCACTTGGTGGTCGGAAACCGACAGCACGACATCATGGGTCCATGCGATGCATGCCGAGGCTGTTCCAGGTCAGAAGCTGGTTGTTGGCCGCAGTGCCGTTGCCCGTCATGACGAGCAACGCAACGGGGACGATGAATCGGGTTGCGCGCTGTAGTTGTTTGTGCATGCGTTCCGGCGCCATAGTCCATTCGCCACCGCCGCCAACTGCTTTCGCCGACAACCCTGTCCGTGTTAGAGACAGGGTTCTTCCCTTCTCTTCCATCCGCGATCTGCGATCCATGATCCTCGATCCAATGGCACCACGGCTGAAAGCACGCAGCCACGGCCTGCGGCTGGAAGCCCGCAGCTACGGAATCCAGCCGCAGAGTTGGCCGCCTTTGACGAGCAGATAGGCGATGCTGCCAGCGGCGGGCAGGGTCAGGATCCAGGCCCAGAGGATGCGCTCGACGAGCGAGAACTTGAGGGCGTTGAAGCGCTTGGCACAGCCGACGCCCATGATCGCCGTGGTGATGCTGTGGGTGGTGGAAACGGTCATTCCGAAATAGCCGGTGACAGCCAGCAGGGTGGCGGCAGTGGTCTCGGCCGCGAAGCCGTGGACGGGTTGGAGTTTGACCATCTTGTGGCCCAGGGTTCTGATGATTCGCCAACCTCCCGACGCCGTGCCGGCGGCCATCGTCAGGGAGCAGATGATCTTGATCCAAATCGGCACATCCGGCGCCAGGTCATGGACTTTCGCCGCCGCCGCCACCAGCGGGTTTGTTGCCACCGCCTCGGCAGCTTGCATTTCCTGCGTCAGCACGTGGCGCCAAGCGGTGTGTTTGCCGGCCACCATGCTGCCGAGCAGCGGCAGCTTGGTGATGAGCCGGGCGGCTTCGGTGGCCAGGATGGTTTGATGGGTGCCGTCGGCCAACGCATCGAGGCGGCTGGCGGACGCCGGATCGTTGACCGCCGCATAAGTCCTGGCCGCAAGCGTTAGAAACGCTTCCTTGAACTCGCCGGGTTGCAGGCGGGCCGCCTCTTCTTCCAGCACGCCTGCCGCCTGTCGCAGTTGTGCCGGAGTGGCTTGGGGATTCTGCACTTGCCTGATGCTGGCCTCGGCTTGCAGGGACTTGTCCATGCGCAGGAAGCTGAGGCAGTCCGGCACGGTGGCGAAGGTGCCGGTGGCGGTGGCGGTGACCAGCGCGAGGGTGATCACCCCCATGGTTTTCTGGGCGTCCGACAGTCCGGTCGCGAAGCCCATGTACGCGGCGCTGACGATTTGGGCCTTGCCGAAAAACCGGTTCACCAAGCGTGGCCGGGCATTACGCAGGAGCGCATAGAACAAGCCCATCACCAGCAGTCCGCCGAAAAAACCGATGAGCGGCGAGGTGAGCATTGGAATGATCACCTTGTGCAAGACGCCCTCCATCACGACCTTGCCATCCTTGATTTTCCGCACCGACCAGATGATGGCATTGAAATCGCCATGGGCCCTGGCCAAGGCGGCCCCGCAGATGCCGCTGACCAACGCATGGGTGGAACTGGACGGCAGCCCGAACCACCAGGTGAGCAGGTTCCAGACGATCCCTCCCAACAGAGCACAGATGATCACCTGGGGGGAAACGAACTGCGCATCCACCAACCCCGAAGACACCGTCTTGGCCACCGCATGTCCGGCCAGCGCGCCTATCAGATTGGTGCTTGCCGCCAGAATGATCGCCTGGCGCGGCGTGAGCACCTTGGTGCCAACCACCGTCGCGATCGAATTGGCCGTATCGTGAAAACCGTTGATGAACTCAAAGGTCAGGGCGATGATGATGACCAGGAAGATGATCGTGAAACTCATGGGGGCGGGCTTCAGGAGTTTTCATGAGAGGCAGACGGCTACGGAATCCAGCCGCAGATTTGGCATCCTTTGACGAGCAAATAGGCGACACCACCGGCGGCGGGCAGGGTCAGGATCCAGGCCCAGATGATGCGCTCCACGAGCGGCAACTTCAGGGCGTTGAAGCGTCTGGCACAGCCGACGCCCATGATGGAAGTGGTGATGCTGTGAGTGGTGGACACCGTCATGCCAAGGTTCCCGGTGACGGCCAACAGGGTGGCGGCGGTGGTCTCGGCCGCGAAGCCATGCACCGGCTGGAGTTTGACCAGCTTGTGACCCAGCGTCTTGATGATCCGCCAACCGCCGGCAGCCGTACCTGCCGCCATGGTCAGGGAGCACAGCACCTTGATCCAAATCGGCACATCCGGGGACAAATCGTGAACCTTGCCGGCGGCCACCACCAACGGGGGCTTGCCGGCGACTGCGGCAGCCTGCATTTCCCGGGTGAGGGTTTTCTGCCAGTCGGTGAATTTCCCGGCCACCATCTTGCCTAGCACCGGCAGTTTGGTTAGAGCGCGGGCCTGTTCCGCAGCGAGAATCGCTTGGTGGGCGGCGGCCGCCAGCGCCGCACTGCGCCTCGCGGAGTCCGGGTCGTTGGCAGCGGCATAGGTCTTGGCCGCCAGCGTGAGAAAGGCTTCCTTGAATTCGCCGGGGCGCAGGCGGGCACCCTCACTTTCTAACACGATGGCCGCGCCCTGCAGTTGGGCCGGGGTGGCCTGGGGATTTTGCACCAGCTTGATATTTTCCTCCGCGAGCTGGGACTTGTCCATGCGCAGGAACCCGAGCCAGCCCGGCATCGTGGCGAAGGTGCCGGTGGCGGTCGCCGTCACCAGCGCGAGGGTGATCACCCCCATGGTCTTCTGGGCGTCCGCCAGACCGTGGGCGAAACCCATGTAACTGGCGCTGAAAATCTGGGCTTTGCCGAAAAAACGGTTCACGAAGCGGGGCTTGGCATGGCGCAGGAGCGCATAGAGGCCCCCCATGATGAGCCAGCCGCCGATGAAGCCGATGAGCGGCGAGCTGACCATCGGGATGACCACCTTGTGCAGCACGCCTTCCATCACCACCTTGCCATCCTTGACCTTTTCCACGGACCAGATGATGGCACCCAGTTTGCCGTGGGCGCTGGCCACCGCCGCGCCGCAGATGCCGCCGACCAGCGCATGGGTGGAACTGGAGGGCAGCCCGAGCCACCAGGTGAGCAAATTCCAGGCAATCCCGCCTAACAACGCGCAGATGATCACCACCGGTGAGACAAACTGCGAGTCCACCAAGCCCGAGGACACCGTCTTGGCCACGGCGTGGCCCGCCAGCGCGCCGATCAGATTGGTGGTGGCCGCCAGCAGGATCGCCTGGCGCGGCGTGAGCACCTTGGTGCCGACCACCGTGGCGATCGAGTTGGCGGTGTCGTGAAAGCCGTTGATGTATTCAAAGGCCAGCGCAATGAAGATCACCAGGAAGATGATTGTGAAACTCATGCGGGTCCGGCGTCAGGAGTTTTTCAACACGATTTGTGAGACAATGTTGCCCGTGTCGCGGCAGCGGTCGATGACCTTTTCCAACAGATCGTAAAGGTCCCGCATGGCGATGGCGCGGATCGGTTCGATGCTGCCGGAGTAGATTTCCCTGAGGTGCCCCAGCACCAGTTGATCGGCGCGGCCCTCGAGTTCCTGCATCTTGTCGTTTTCCGCTTTGATGTCCTCCAGCTTCGGGCTCTTCCCGAGCATGTCCACCATCCGCACCACCACCGATGCCGCCTCCTGCGCAATGGCCATTTGCGGCGCGAAATTGTCCGCTTGCACCAGATGATGCATGATTTCATAGCGCTCGCCGAATTTCTCGACGGTCTTGGGAATCCGGTAGAGCGCCTTGGACAAGGCCTCGATGTCTTCCCGGTCCAGCGTCGTGACGAAAACCTTGACGAGTTCCTCGCTGATGGTTTCGGCATTCTTCTTCTCGTTGCGACGGGCCACCGCCAATTCCGCTAGCGAGACATTGCCATCCGATTCCTTGAGCATGCGGGCCAGGGCCTCGATGCTCTGGTGCGCCGATTTGGCACTGGTGGCCAGGAGTTCAAAGAACCGGTCCGACTTTCCAAACAGTCTTGCTAGAGAGATCACGGGTGGAGCGTGACGGAACCGGCACGGGCTGGCAACACTTTTCAGGCCGACGCGGGGATATCGGCAACTGTCACCTCATCGGGCAACGCTGTCGGCAACTCGCCCGGCTCAACATCGCGCGCCCCCTCGCCCGGCGTGCCACCGGGACCGCCGCCGCCCGAGCGGACACGGAAAAAGCAAGCTCCACCCCCAAGGTTGCGCGGAAAAACTCCGCGAAACGGAACACTTCCTCGCCCAGGTCCGCCTCCAACTCACCCACCAACAAGGGCTCGACAACCTGACCCAGTGGTTCGAGATCGGGTGGCGCGACGCCGCCGCATGGTCGGGGAAGTGCTCGACGACCGCCAACTCGTGCCGGACGAGACCGCGCCACTGGCCGGGGAGACCGTCCATCAGGACCGTGACATCATGTGGTCGGTGAGGAGCCTGTGCGGCGGCTCGGTCCGCATCCGCTCGCGCTCCGGCTGCCGTGTGCCGCGGTCATACTTGCGGACATTCACGAGGTCGGCCACGCCCGTCGCTTCCGGCAGGTCGTTGATCCGGCGCTGCGGGTCGTTGGCCAGCGCGTTCATCGGATAGACGATGATCGCGGCCAGGCCCGCGCCCTGGACCATGAGGGGACCAGGCGAAGCGGTTTCCCATTCATCCATTGGCTTTTCATGGGCACCGGCGGATCGGATTCCGCTACTCCTTGGGAGCGCGGAGCTTTTGTCCGCATGCCCATGGTGAGAGAAAGGGAAGACTGAAAGGATTCCGCTTTCGCGTCCCATGGGCATGGTGGGCGAGACGCCCACGCTCCGTGCGATGCGCCGTGGGGAGCTGCGCGAGGCAAAAGACCAGCCCCAAACGAACGGGCACCCTCGGTGCCAAGTTTCTCGGGAGGGTGATTGCACGTGTTCGCTGGCGTGGGCGGTGCGAAGGCGCAGCGGACGCTCCGCGCAGAAGCTGCTCACCCGCAGGGGGAGTCAGGGCGCGGCGCGGCCCTCCGGGGCGGAATCCCGCCACGCCCTCCTACCGAGCCACCGACTTACCGAAACACTGAAACACTGACTTCACCTCTTTCGCTCTTGGCGTTCTATTGCGGCTAACACCATTCGGGATTTCGGGCCAGCCTCAGGCGTTGGCGAGCACCCATTGGTATTCGCCGGCGATCTGGGCTGCCACCGGACGTTGCAGCCCCGCCGGCAACACGCCCCAGGTGTAGGTTTCGATTTCGTAATGCTGGCAGGCCTCCGGCTGCGTGCGCCGCCACGCCAGCACTTCCAGGGTTTGTCCGCAGGTCGAGCGCAAGGGCGCGGCGGGTTCCGCGTCGAGCGGAATGTGAAAATGCACCCGGGCTTCTTGGAAGTCCGCCGCCGTGAGATGGCCGGCGTCCAGTGCGGCGAGGAAATCCGGCAGGTCGGGGAAGCGTCGGATGGTGTTGTCGGATCGGCGCAGCAGGACCTGATGGAAATACGTCGGTTCGACGAACGCGCGGATGGCCGCAAGCGCGGCGGGATCGTTGGGAGCAAAGGCCAGCGCGCTGGATAGATGGATTTTCGAAATGCGGATGCCGGCCCATCCGAACAGTTCAAGAACCTCGTGAGCGTCATTGTATTCCAAGGCAAAGTGGCAGGCGTCGTAGTTCACCCCGATGCGACGTTGGATCGCCGGGATGTCCGGCGCATGGTGGCGGAGGCGTTGGAAGAACGCGACGGTTTCCACCATATCCTCGAAATGCCCCAGCGGCTCGGGTTCCAGACCGAGGTGGAAATCGTGACCGGATGCGTCCGACAGCTCGTCGAGAAAGCCGGCGAGTTCGATCAGGTGCTGGCGGATCAGGGTCTCGTCGGCCTTGAAGGCCTTGAAGGAGCCTGGCAGGGTGGAAACCGAGGCACTGACGTCGGTGCGGGCGAGCGCGGCGAGGATGCGGAAGAGGTCCTTGGTGTATGCCAACCGGGCCGGGTCGCTCCAATCGGGGCGGAAGACCTGTTCCTTCACGCGGATGCCGTGGAAACTGCCGTATGGGAAACCGTTGATGGTGAAGATATAGGTGTTGCTAGCCGCCAGCCACTCGCGGAAGCGGGCGAGGTGCTCGTGTTCCAACAATTCCCTGGCCGCCACGGCGGACAGCCGCAGGCCGATGGCAAAGCGCTCGTCCGCGCCCAGGTGTCCGGTGCGGCGCAAGCGGTCGCGCACGGCCAGGACCTGGGAGGCGAGCATGACCCGCGTCTCCTCCCACGTCTCCGCCGGATGGATGTTGGTGCAATAAGCGAGATGGGCTGAGGCGAATTTCATGGGGACGAGACAGCATCCTTGAAGACAGGTGACAGCAGAAAAGAGATTGCACGGACGGTCTTCATCGGCCGGCTTGCGGCTTGGGTCTTGAGTCTTGAGTCTTGGGTCTTGGGTCTCAGGAGACAAACCTAGGCGACTGGCAGAGGAAGTTGCGGGGGTTATGATAGACGAGTTGTTCGATTTCGGCGGCGCTGTGCTGGCGTCGTTTCATTTCCAACATGCAGCGCGGGACGGCGAGCGGATCGGAGACGCCCCAATCGCAGGCGGAGTTCATCCAAAGCCGCTCGGGGCCGTAGATTTCCAGCATGTCGATGGCGCGGTTCGGCGAGCATTTGCTCTGCGGATAGAGCGTCATGCCGGCCCAGTAACCGGCATCGAGCACTTGGGCAATCGTGTGTTCCTCGACGTGGTCGATGATGACCTTGGCACGTTCGAGTTTGGCAAACGAGGCGAGCAGGTCAAGGGTGAGGCGGGTGCCTTTGAGCTTGTCCTCGAGGTGCGGCGTATGGATGAGGATGGGCAGCTCGCGATCCACGGCGAGCTGGACGTGTTCTTCAAAGATGGCCAGTTCGTTGCGGGTGTTTTTGTTGAGGCCGATCTCGCCGATGCCGAGGACGTTGGGGAATTCCAGGAACTGCGGAATGAGCGCCATGACTTCGCGGGCAAAGACCGGGTCATCCGCCTCCTTCGGGTTGATGCACAGCCAGCAGTAGTGCTTGATACCGAACTTCGCGGCACGCTTCGGCTCGTAGTCGGTGAGCTGCCGGAAGTAGTCGAAAAATCCGTGGGCCGACGAGCGGTCGAAGCCAGCCCAAAAGGCCGGTTCACACAACACTTCGCAGCCGGCAATGGCAAGTTTCTCATAGTCGTCGGTCGTGCGACTGACCATGTGGGCGTGGGGTTCGATGTATTTCATCAGAGGTCGGAGGTCAGGGGGTCGGAGGGCAGGGGGCACCGAGGGCACCTTGGAAGGTGGCTTGGGGGATGGGTTCGGTGGTGTGATCGGAGAAGGCGTCGAGCACGGCGCAGGCGCGATCCGGGCGCTCGGAGAGAAGGATCGGGATGGCGGCCTTCATGGCCTCGTGGCGGAAGTCCGGCGGGCCGGGGTGGCGGTCGATGCGATCGAGAAACGCCGCAAGATCGATGAGCTTGTGGCGAGCTTCGACGAATTGAAGGTCGAGGATTTCCTGTTTGGTCGGCATGGCGGCCAGCATAAGGCCGGATCTAGGGAATGCCCATCGCAAAGTGGCGGATTCCGTGCCTGAGACGATAGGGAGTTTGGCTCGTTAATGGAACATGCGTCGGAAGTGCCAATGGATGGCCGGGTCATGGATCCAATTCCATTCGCGCGGACGCCTCGTAATTCGTCCTACCATACCGTCCCCGGAAACACGCCTGGTGCGCGACAAATCTGCTGACGATCGTCAATCAGAATGTCGCATCAGCATGTCGCGTCAGCGCTTGCTGGGTGTGGGCCGGAGAATTCAGGGGCGTGCAGGCACCGGCTTCATTTGGGGTTTCCATTGGGGCTGGAATTGTCCACAGGTCTCATGCGAAATAGGCCACGCCCGCCGCAAAGACCGGCTGGTGTTTGTTGCCGGGGATGTTCTTGGCGACGTGGCGGCCGGCGCGTTCGGAGTGGGCCATTTTGCCGAAAACGCGACCGCAGGGCGAGGTGATGCCTTCGATGGCGGCGAGCGATCCGTTGGGGTTGATGGCGATGTCCATCGATGGTACGCCGTTGGCATCGCAGTATTGGGTGGCGATCTGGCCGACGGCGGCGAGTTGCGCAATCACCGTGGCTGACGCATGAAACTTGCCTTCGCCGTGGGAAATGGGGATCGTGTGAATGTCACCCACCCGCATGTTGGCCAGCCACGGGGAAAGAGTGCTGACGATGCGGGTGTTCACATAGCAGGAAACATGGCGGCCGATGTCGTTGTGGACCAGCGTCGGCGCAAGCGCCGGATCGTGGATCGCAGCAGCAGCGCCACCGATCTTCGATCCACGATCCGCGATCCGCGATCCGCGATCCACGATCTCCCCATACGGCACCAGGCCGGTTTTGATGAGGGCTTGGAAGCCGTTGCAAATGCCGAGGATGAGGCCGTCGCGATTGGTGAGGAGGTCCATGATGGCCTCGGCCACGCGCGGGCTGCGGATGATGGTGGCGATGAATTTGGCGGCGCCATCCGGTTCGTCGCCGGCGCTGAAGCCACCGGGAAACATGAGGATTTGCGAGCGGCGGATCTGCGCGGCAAGGGCGGTGAGGGATTCGGCGATGTGGGCGGTTGTCAGGTTGCGGAAGACCAGGATTGCGGCCTCGGCGCCGGCTTCACGGAAGGCCTTGGCGGAATCGTATTCCGAATTGGTGCCGGGAAAGGCGGGGATCAGCACCTGCGGTTTTGAGTTAGAGGATCGTGGATCGCGGATCGTGGATCGTGGATGGTGGATAGCAACGTTGGCGACTTCGAGCTTCAATCCGCGATCCGCAGGCTGCGGTCCGTTAGCCACCAGCTCCGCCTGCGTCGGATAGACGGATTCGAGGGGGGTGGTCCAGGCGGCTTGGAGAGCGGCCAGGGAATGGGATTGGTCGTTGAGGGTGAGGGTGGGGGTGGGGGTGGTATGGCCGAGGGGCTGGGCGGTGAGGGAGGCAGGGAGGGGTTCAGTGTGTTCGAGGAGGAAGGCGAAGTGGCGGGGGGTGAAGAGATCAAGACAGGCGGGACGCCCGTCTTCCCTGACGGGCGGGACGCCGGTCCTCCCCAGGACAAAGCCGAGGCCGTTGCCGAAAGCCATTTTGGCGAGGGCGGCGGCGATGCCGGGTTGGCCGATGTGATGGAGCGAGAGGAGTTGGCCGGCGGCGTTGAGTTGATGGAGTTGGTCGGCGAGTTGCCTGAGTTGTTGGAAATCCGGGAGGTCGTCCGCATCGCGGGGGACCTCTACGATGGAGATCGTGGAGCCGGCTTGCTTGAACTCGGGAGAGCGGGCGAGCGAGGCTTGGCCGGGGGCCAGAGCAAAGGCCACCAGGGTGGGCGGGACCTCGAGGTCATTGCAGGAGCCGGACATCGAGTCCTTGCCGCCGATGGCGGCGAGCCGGAGGGCGTGCTGGGCATGGAACGCACCTAACAAGGCGGCCAAGGGCAGACCCCAGCGGGCGGGATCGGTGCCGGGTTTCGGGAAGTATTCCTGCAGGGTCAGGCGCAGGTCCGGGAGCCGGGCCCCGGCGGCGACGGCTTTGCAGACGGCTTCGGTGATGGCATAGACGGCCCCATGGAACGGGGACCAGGAGGAGATATAGGGATTGAAACCCCAGCTCAGGTAAGTGCAGACGTCGGTGTCGCCTTCCAACAAGGGCAGCTTGGCCACCATCGCATCGGGTGGCGTGAGCTGATGGCGACCGCCGAAGGGCCAGAGCACGGTGCCCGCACCGACCGAGCCATCGAACATCTCGCCTAGGCCTTTTTGGGAGCAGGTGTTGAGATTCTGAAGAATCTCGATGGTGGATCGCGGATTGCAAATCGATGATTGCAGCGTGCCCTGCGGGGCGTTGACTTGAACCGTGGCGCTTTGTTGGACGCCGTTGGTGTTGAGGAAGGCGCGGGACAGATTGACGATGATCTTGCCACGCCAGGTCATGATGAGGCGGCCACTGTCAGTGACGGTGGCGACGTGGGTGCATTCGAGGTTTTCACGGTCGGCAGCACGGATGAAGAACTCAATTTCCGCGGGATCGACGCAGACAGCCATGCGTTCCTGGGACTCGGAGATGGCGAGTTCGGTGCCGTCGAGACCGTCATATTTCTTGGGGACGGCATCGAGGTTGATCGCGAGGGAGGGGGCGATTTCGCCGATGGCGACAGCGACGCCGCCGGCTCCGAAGTCGTTGCAAACCTTGATTTTGCGGGCGAGTTCAGGGTTGCGGAAGAGGCGTTGGATTTTGCGCTCGGTGGGAGCGTCGCCTTTTTGGACTTCGGCGGAATTTTCGAGGGCGGACTCGGTATGTTCCTTGGAGGAGCCGGTGGCCCCACCCACGCCATCGCGGCCGGTGCGACCGCCGATGAGGAGGATGACATCCCCGGCAGCCGGGCTGCCACGGAACACTTGCGAGCGCGGCGCGGCGGCGACGACCGCGCCGATTTCCATGCGCTTGGCGACGTAGCCAGGGTGATAGACCTCCGCGACCTGGCCGGTGGCAAGGCCGATCTGATTGCCATAGGACGAGTAGCCGCGGGCGGCGATCCGGCAGATTTTTTGCTGCGGGAGTTTGCCGGGCAGGGTGTCTGAAAACGGCGTGCGCGGATCGCCGGCACCGGTGACCCGCATCGCCTGATAGACATAGGCGCGGCCTGACAGCGGATCGCGGATGCAGCCACCGAGGCAGGTGGCGGCACCACCGAATGGCTCGATCTCGGTGGGGTGGTTGTGGGTCTCGTTCTTGAACATCACCAGCCAGTCATCATCGAGATCGGATGGCAGGGAGGAGGGGCTTGGCGGCTGCAAACCGCCGCCACGGACGACGATGGAGGCGGCATTGACTTCGGCGGAAACTTCGAGGTTGGCGAGTTCGCCGGATTGTTTCAGTTCGCGCATGCCGATGAGGGCGAGATCCATCAGGGTGACGGGTTGGTCGTCGCGGCCGAGCGCCCGGCGGGTGGCGAGATAGGTCTGCCAGGCACGCTGGATCGGTGCCGTGCCGGCAGCGAAGGTGACCCGGTCGATTCGCGTTAGAAAGGTGGTGTGGCGGCAGTGGTCGGACCAATAGGTGTCGAGCAGGCGGATTTCGGTTAGGCTGGGGTCGCGGGATTCCTCGTCGCGGAAATGGGTTTGGCAAAACGCGAGGTCGGCTTCGGACATGGCCAGGCCGAGAGCGCGGCGGAGGTCGGCGAGGCCGGCCGGGGATTGTTGGGTGAAGCCGGTGAGGGTGGGGACGTCGGGAGGGATGGTGGAATCGCGGCGACCGGTGATCGCCGCCACGGGCACCTCGTGGGAATCCACGGCATTGATGAGGTAGGCTTTGACGCGGGCCAGCTCGTCCGGGCTGAGGGTGCCACCGAGGATGATGACCTTGGCGGAAGCGACGAGCGGACGGTCTTTGCCGGTGAGGATTTGCACGCACTGGGCGGCAGAGTCGGCGCGTTGGTCGAATTGGCCGGGCAGATATGCCACGGCGAAGGCGGTTTCGTGCGCCGCCAGGCCGAGGGTGGCGGTGGCGGAATCCACCTGTGGCGCGGCGAGAATCAAGCGGGCGGCAGCGGCGAATTCCTCAGCCGTGACGCCATCCATGTCGTAGCGCTGGACGATACGGAGGCTGGCGAGGCCGGGCAAGCTGAGGGATTCCCGGAGATCGTGGAGGAGGTGGCGAGCCTCGGCGTTGAAGTCGGCCAGTTTTTCGACGAAAATGCGGTTCATGGGGCGGCGTGGCTCGGCGGAGCGCCGGATGCTAGGGGGCCGGGCGGGCAGCGCAAGCGGAATGGGCCGGCGGCGGCGAAATGTTGCGGCCCGCCAGTGGGTCGGTTCAAGCCTCCGGGACTGCGGCCGCATGGTGAGCGGGTTCCGGATCGAGCAAGCCGTGTTTCACGAGAAAGCCATCGGCGGCGGCAACCGTCATTTCAAAGTTCACATGGCTGACGTTGAAATTGAAGAAGCTGTGATCGGCCCGCTCGTATTCGAGCAATTCGCAGACATTGCGCCACCACCGCAGGCGGCTGTGGAAGCGTTTGACCTCCGCAAAGGGCGCAATGCGGTCGGACTTGCCATGAAACAACAGCATCGGCGGCAGTTTCATGCGAACCAGCGAGGTGGGACTGCAGGAGGTTGCCGTCTTGGCATTCGGAAAGCGCTCCGCCCCCTGCCCTTTCGGCGTGGTGTTGACGATCGAACTGAACAGCAGCAGGGCCTGCGGGCGACAATCAATCCCGTCGATCGGCGGCAACTGCTTCGGCTTCGGCATGGCCGTCAGCAGGGCCAGAAACGCCCCGCCAGCCGCCCCGCCGATGGTGACGCGGGCGGGGTCGAGATTGAAGGTGGCGGCGTATTGTCGCAGCCAGCGAATCGCTTCGCGGGCATCTTCGATGGCTTCCATGGGCCCGGTGCCGTGTTTGGATAGAATCCGGGTTTCCACGGCCACGGCGACGGCCCCGCGGCTGGCGAAGTGCAGGCAATGCGGGACAAACTGGGTGGGCATCGGCGCATCCCACAGGCCGCCGTGGAAAAAGACCACGGCGGGCCGGGGCACGCTGGCGGTTTGCCTGGGCCAAAACAGATGGGCCAGCACCTCCCCCTGCGGAGTCTGGCGGTAAACGTAGGACGAGGCATCTTCAAGCAACCTCCGGTCATGTGCCTCGCCGAGGGGCGGCACTCTTAGTAGGATACTGCTCATGCTGGGATCGATTGTTCGGCACGATTGGCGGACACGCAATTTGTTTGTTGTGAAAGTCGGCATTTTGTCCAATGGTTTCGCCCATGAGATACCATATTCTTGTTTTCAGTACCATCGTGACGACGTTTTCCGCAGCGCAGGTTGAGTTGCGCCCGGCTTTGGAGAAGACCTATAACACCTGGCGGGAATCGATCATCCGGAAAGATGCGGCAAGCTGGCAGCGGGTGACCGCCACCCACCGCCGGGTGGAGGTGCGCAACCGCATCGTTGCCGAAAAGCTGCCGTTTCCGGCGGCGGTATTCAACCTGCCCGCGCCGCCGCCCGCGCTCACCGGACTGCGCTTCCTGGAGGCACCCCACCACGGTCCCACCGCCAGGGCCTCCTATTTTGGCAAGATCGACTTCGGGGTGGGCGGTTCACCCACGGACAACCTGCTGGTGCTCTCCTTCGTCAGCGAGAATGGCGGCTGGCGCTACGACCGGGCGGATTACGTCAACCTTGAAGCCCTGCCGGAGGTGCGCCGGGAGTTGGGGGCCGGCATTCTAACCTATCTGAAGGAAACCCCGGAAGCCCGGCCGTCCGGCACGATTCCACCGACGCCGATCGAGGCGCCGGCGGCCAAGTACATTGCGAAAGTCTATGTTTTTTGCCCGGGCCGCGAGGTGAAGGTGCAGGTCAACAAGATCAGCCATCACCGGTTCGCCAACGCCAAGGAAGCGGAAATTGTCATCGGCGGTGCGGTCGACGGCCCCAATGAGGTGCAATATGCCATCACCCAGCTCCCCGGCGGCACCGGCAAGGAAGCGCTCACCGTGCGGGTCTATCTGCTGTCCCAAGTCCAGGGCGTGAAACCGCTCAAGGCCTTCGAATACCAAATGTCAGAGAACCGGGCTCCCGCAGCCTTCGGCAGCGGCAGCTTCAACGTCGATGCGGCCATGGTCGCCAAGCTGATGGGGAAATAGATGTTGGGGCAAGGCCAGCGTTGTCCGGACCAATGTAACCGGCAGGCACCCGGGCGCGTCTCAGGTTCCAGTGAGTGCGGGTTGCCGCTGCTGGTGCTTCGCCTCACGCCAGAATGCACCAACACCAATTCGTCATGAAAAGAACCACCTCAACACTGCTCGCCACGGCCCTGCTGTTTGGCGTTGCCACCATCAAGGTCGATGCCCAAACCCGCAAACCGTTTGGCACCGGCGAACTCCCGGAGTTACTCAAGCCCTATGATCTGAACAACGACGGCAAGCTCTCGGTCGAGGAACGCCAGGCCTATGAAAAGGCTCTCCGTGACGCGAGACCCCATCGCCCGGGAATCACCAACCCGTGGGATACCAATGGCGACGGCGTCCTTTCCGACGATGAAAAACAAGCCGCGCGGGATGCCATCGCAGCCAAGATGCTCGAAGAGCGGACCAGGCGCTTCGACGAACTCGATGTGGACAAGGACGGCTTGCTTACGGCCACGGAGCTGCAGAAAATTCCGCACCTCGATCCCGCTCGGATTGCGGACATGATCGCCCATCTGGACACGGATGGCGATGGCATGATCAGCAAGGCCGAGTTCCTCGCCGCGATGACCCCGGTTGAGCCGCCGCTGCCGGGCTTCCCGCTGCCCCAGCCACTCCCGGCCCTCACCATCCCGGCACCGCCGCTGCTCGCCGCTTTCGACACGAACAACGACAGACAACTCTCGGAAGCCGAAGTCGCCGCCATGCTCACCGCCCTCGATAAAGACAGCGATGGCACGGTTGCGGTGGCAGAATGGAATGCCTACCTGCTAGCCCATCCGGAATTGCTGCCACTGCCGCCCTTCCCGTTGTTCCAACCGTTCCCGACCCGTGCCATCCCGGCACCGCAGATGCTGATGGCCTTTGACACCAACAAGGACCGCTGGCTCTCGACCGCCGAACTCGCCTTGATGAAAACCGCCCTGGACACCGACAGCAATGGCACGATTGCGGTGGCCGAATGGAATGCCTACCTGCTGGCCCATCCGGAATTGCTG
This sequence comes from Verrucomicrobiota bacterium, assembly GCA_026397725.1. Taxonomy (GTDB): domain Bacteria; phylum Verrucomicrobiota; class Verrucomicrobiia; order Verrucomicrobiales; family Akkermansiaceae; genus Luteolibacter. Next base: position 21,222 of record JAPLUI010000179.1, read on the forward strand.
CCACTGCCGCCCTTCCCGCTGCACCAACCGATCATCTTCGGCATCCCGACGCCGCCGCTGCTGGCGCTGTTCGACACCAACAACGACCGCTTGCTCTCGTCCGCCGAACTCGCCTTACTCATCACGGCTTTGGACGCCGACACCGATGGCACGGTTTCGGCGGCAGAATGGAAGACCTATCTGCTGGCCCATCCGGAATTGCTGCCGCCCCCACCCCCCGGCCCCGGACCACACTGAAACCGGCTGAAATCAGGAGTTTACATAACCATCATATTCCTACACGCTCAGGTGGCCCGCAGTTCTGCGGGCCGCCTTTGGCGTCTCTCCCAACCAGCTCATTCCCCCGCCAATCCCGCCGCTTCGAGTGCCTTCATGTCCCCCCTGCCGCAACCATTCTTCCGGTGCTGCGCTCGCCTCGGCTGGCTCGTCCTCCCGCTGGCAGCCTGGCCGTTGGCACGCGGCGGCGAAGCCTACTTCACCGGCTTTGAAAACTTTGCGGCAGGCGATGACAAAATCATCGGCACGGACTCATGGGTGGGGTCGCACCCCGGCGCGAAGCTTCACGGGGTCATGAGCGAAGCCGAGCACGGCGTCCTGGGCATCGGCAATGCCGCGTTCATCGGCGGGTTCGCGACCAGTACCACCAACCCTGACACCAGCACCAGCAAGACCGTCCATATCCGGCGACCGGTGAATCTCGACCCGCTCGCCCTGAATGAGGAAGTCGCAACCTTCAGCGTGGTTTTCGGCATCAAGGACTCGTCGAGCGCCTCGCTCATCGGCGGCTCGAATCCGGCACGCTACAAACGGGATAACTTCGAGTTCCTGATCTACAATCAGACGGGCTACCTGCTGGCGGGCGTGCAATTCGACAACACGACGCTGGACACCACCGTCACTCCCAACCTCCCACGCCGGCTGATCTACCGGGTGGCGTGGAATGCCAGTAGCGCAGCGTTCCAGTACGTGCTGAGCGCCTACACCTTTCTGCCGGAAACGCTGGAAACCCTGCAATTCATGATCAACTATCGGACCAACCTGTGGACGGCGACCTTGTCTGACGTGCCGATTTTCCAGGACCTGCCGTTCTACTCCGGACCGCAGACCAAGAACCTTGGATCCATCATGGTGAAGATGGGCGTGACCAATTCCACTTACAACCCCACCACCAAGGTCACCACCCTCCTGCCCGGTGACAACTACCTGATGTTCGACGACTACACCGTGAGAACGGATGCGGTGAATACGACGCTGACGGTGAGCAAGACCTGCACGGGCACGCCAATCCTCACTTGGAACGAGGACGCCGACTATACCTATCAGGTGCAGTATTCCAGTGACTACAGGACCTGGCAAACCGATTTGGCCGGGGCCAGCCACCAGGCGGCACTCACCGGAATGGCGACCTTCGCCGATCCGACCACGCCGGTTGCCGCAAGACGTTATTACCGGGTAAAACGCTCGTATCCATGAAGCCATCCACCAACCCGATTCGGCACGGCACCTGTAACCCGACCGGCAGTTACTGCGTCTGAAAGACCAACGAGGGTGGCACCCGAAACTCCAGCACAACCCCCCGATTGGAATGCACTCATCGAACAAGCGAAAATTGGCGACGATGCGGCGGCGACCCGCCTGGTCGAGGCTTTGCACGGGCATGTGCTTCGGATTGTTCGCAACCACCTGCCGCGTTGCGCGGACGAACAGGACTTGGTCCAGGAGGTGTTCATGAAGGTCTTTGCCAACCTCGAGGGTTTCCGTGCCACCCAACCGTTCCCGAACTGGGTGGCGCGGATCTCGCTCAATACCTGCTACGATCAACTGCGCAAACAGAAGGTGCGGGCCGAGGTCCGCTTCGCCGATCTCAGCAGCGAGGATGTCGAGTTTGTCGAGTCGATCATGGCGCATACCCCGCCAGAATCCGCTGCCGTACCGGACTGTGACGGCAGAAGCCTGGTGGACAAACTCCTGGCCACCCTCAACCCGCGCGAACGCTTGGTCCTGCAAATGATCGATCTGGAAAAAAGAACCGTCAGGGAAGTTTGCGAACTCACCGGCTGGGGCGAAAGCAAGGTCAAGGTGACCGCCATGCGGGCTCGCAAGAAACTCAATTGCAACCTCAAGCAACTCGAAGGAAAACTCCGCACATGAAAGACCAATCCGCATCCTGGGAGGCCATCGCGGCCAGGCTCGGCAGTGAGACCGGACCGGCTGGGGATGCCGTGCCGTTTGGCTTCGCCACGCGGGTGGTGAGCTGGTGGCGTGCGGCGCAGCGGGAGGAGAAACTCCGGCGCTGGAGCCTCTGGTCGCTGCGGGCGGCCGTGTGTTCGGCGGCGCTTTGCGCCCTGGTGATGATTTTCAGCTCGCGCGACGGTGAGCCGCCGATTCTGCTCACGCCGCCATCTGCGGAATTCCTCGCCCCTCCACTTTCCAACCCGTGACACGCTTCATCCAACACTATGGAATCCTCGTCTTGAGCCTGCTCACGCTCTTCGCATCCGGCCTGTGCATCGGACGGCTCACCGCGCGGCGACCGCAACCTGCCATGCTGCCCGCGCTTGACACGCCCGCCGGGCCCGAGTCCTGGGTGGCGGCCGCCAGCCGGGGCCTGGTGCGGGATTTGCACCTCGACGAGGCGCAGGAGCTACAGGTGCGGCAGCAACTTGAGCCGGTCGCGCTGGCGATTTTCACCGACCAGGAGCGGGTGCTGTTTCAGATGCATCTGCGCCTGCTGGAGCTTCACGACACGCTGGCCAAGGCAGATTCGTTAGATCAGGACCAGCTCGAGCGCTTGGTGGTGAGCCGGGCCAAACTAAGAGAGTTGATCATCCGCAAGTTTCCGCTTAGAGTCCGTGACAACCCGGCCTTGGCCATCGGCAATGAATCCAAATAGCCAGCACCCACCATGAAATCCACCCCTTGGCTCGCCCTCGCCGCCGCTTTCGCCGGGAGTGCCGTCGCATGCGGCTTCTACATCCTGCGGCATCCTGAAGCAGCATGGGCCGCCAACGAAGCTGCCTCGAAAACCAACCTGCAGGCCGGCGGGCGGAGTCGGACGGGTACCGACGACTCTGCCGACTCGGTGGGGAAACATTTCGCCGCGCCCGGCGAGAATCATCGCACCGGCAGCCAGACGGCGTCTCGCGGGTCCCTCCCGATGCCACTTCGGAAGGCGCTCGCGGCCCCGCCATCCGGCGGGAATCCCGTGTTATCGGAAGCCCAATGGCGGGCGAATGCCGCCAAGGTCGAGCTGGAGGCCAACCACGAACTCGACCGCTTGGTCGGCTTGCTCAATCTCGATTCCGCCCAGCAGGCCAAGATCTTTGCATCCCTGGCACGGCAATCGAGCCATTGGGTGCCCGGCATGCAAATCGACGGCGGCCAGGCAACGGGCTCCGGCACTGCGGGCCAACCGGTGGCGGTGGCATCCGACGTGTCCGATTTTCTCAGTGCCGAGCAACAACAGACGCTCCTCCAGGAGGAATCGGATCGGCTGGCGTGGTGGGAGGAAGTGCTGCCACAACTCCTGCCGCCGACGCTGCCAAACGATGCCACCGTGACCTCGCCGCCAGAGAGCAGCACCTCAGCGGACGCCTCGACAGGCGATGCCGGGCAGCCCCCGGAGACGAAGCAGTTTGAAGACGACGGAAGGTTGTTGGAGGAATGACCGGAAGCGGCGCGGCGGGCCGGCATTGTCCCGCCGGGGTGGCGTGTCAATTTTCCAAGCAACCATGGTCTCGGGGGCCACGGCGGATTTTTGCACGGGAGTATTACGGTAACTTGACGCGCATGGCCAGCGGCGTCAAGCAGCTCAATGCCCGCCCAGATGATCCTCGCAGTATTCCTTCCCGTCGCGACCCACGCGGAAATCCCCGTGAGGATCCGAAACCTCCGTCTTGCCGCAAATCTCGCAGCGATGAAACGCGTTCTCGACCGTTGCCTTCGCCGCCTTGAACAGCCCGCGCCGCTTTCCCGCAGCCACCTCTCGCGCCTTGCCACGCAAGGCGGGAAGGCCGGCCCATAGCAGGTAATTGGCAAAGATCAGCACCAGAAACAACAGCCACAGCGGGGTCTTGAACGTCGGCCAGAGCAAGCGCATCGCCCCCAGCATCGCCAGAAAGCTCACCCGCACCGGAAGGATGAACATCAAGCGGAACTCCACCCGCGGAAACAAGGTGGCAAACGCAAAAAACGCCGCCTCATAGACGAACATCCCGTCGAACCCGGGTTTGAGGAAATTCGCCGCGATCAACCCGATGATTCCGCAGTAATAATACATTGAGGTCTTGAACTCCCCCCAGGCACCCTCCAGCGCATCGCTGATCATGAACGCGATCATCACCGTGAAGAACATGAGAATCATCCCGAGCGGAGTGTGTTCGAACCATGAGGACGCGAACAAAAACGTCAGCACCCGCCACACCTCACCAGCAAGGATGTGCTCCCGGTCGAACATCAGCACCGACCCGATCTCAGGCCGTACCAGCTTCAACAAATACACCAGCACATGCATCAGCGCGAAGTACCGCAAAAATCCCGGAAACGCCAACCAACCGAATTTCCGCTCAAAGCCTGTTGAAAAAACCATCTCGCCGCCGATCATCGCCACTCACCGCCGATTGACAAGCACAGGCATGCACGCCACGCTCCGCCCGTGACCTCAGATTTGAAACATTCCCCGCTCGAAGCCGCCCATCAGGCGCTCGGTGCCCGCCTCGTTCCTTTTGCCGGCTGGAACATGCCCGTCCAGTACACCTCCATCCTCAATGAACACCGCGCCGTACGCACCAAGGCCGGCGTTTTCGACATCTCCCACATGGGCCAATTCCTCATCAACGGTCCCGGCAGTGCTGCCTGGCTCAACCGCCTCCTCACTAACAACGTGGACAACCTCGCCCCCGGCCATGGCCAATACACCCTCATGCTCAATGAACACGGCGGCGTCATCGATGACCTCATCGCCTACCGCACCGGAGAATCCGCTTTCTTTCTCGTCGTCAACGCTTCCATGATCGAGGAGGACTTCTTCTGGATGGCCTCCCACCAAGACCCGGACATCATCCTCCGCAACGAAAGCGAACTGTGGGCCGGCATGGCCATCCAAGGCCCCCACGCCAACACCATTTTCGCCGCCGCCTGCCCCGGCGCCACCCTGCCGCCGCGCAACGGGTTCGCCACCGTCGCCGCCGGGGCCATCGTCTGCCGCACCGGCTACACCGGCGAAGACGGCTTCGAGTTCTTCTGCCCCGCCGCCGATGGCCTCGCCTGCTGGAACCAATTCGTCGCCGCCGGGGCCGCCCCCTGTGGCCTTGGTGCCCGCGACACCCTCCGCCTCGAAATGTGCTACCCGCTCAACGGCAACGACCTCTCCCCCGAGCGTTCCCCCATCGAAGCCGGCCTCGGTTTTTTCGTGGACCTCGAAAAGCCCGACTTCATGGGTCGCGACACCCTGGTCCGCCACAAAACCGCAGGCACCGCCGTCAAGCTCACCGCCATCCAGTGCCTCACAAGAGGTGCCCCGCCCCGCGCCCACTATCCGGTCCTGGCCGAGGATGGCACCGTGCTTGGCGAACTCTCCAGCGGCGCCCTCTCGCCCTCCCTCATGACCGGCATCGGCATGGCCTACCTCCCCACCGCCTGCTCAATCCCCGGCACGCCCCTGCAAATCGAAATCCGCAGCCGCCGGTTCCCCGCCACCGTCGTCAAAAAACCGTTTTATAAGCCACAATAAGACCGCCGACAGAAGAAATGATTGATCCAAGCTTGCTTCTTTCTTCAGTCTGCTGTCTCAATGACTGCTGTTGCTGATTCGTCTTTTTGGCTTCCCTCTTCCTATTCCCACTGCTAGCTTTTTGCCACCATGAATGTTCCCGCCAATCTCCGCTACAGTTCCTCCCACGAGTGGCTGCGTCTCGATGGCGACATCGCCACCGTGGGCATCACCGATCACGCCCAGGATGCCCTCACCGACGTCGTCTTCGTCGAACTCCCAGCCCCCGGCCGCAGCGTCGAGCTGGGCGATCCGGTGGCAGTCGTGGAATCCGTCAAGGCCGCCAGCGACATCTACGCCCCGGTGTCCGGCCAAGTCATCGACATCAACCCGGGCGTCGAAGCCGACCCGTCGCTGGTCAACACCGCTCCCTACGGCAATGGCTGGCTCTTCAAGGTCCGCCTCAAGCATCCCGAGGAGGTCGCCACGCTGCTCGATGCCGCCGCCTATGAGGCGCTGATCGGTTAACCAACGTCCGCCGGGCGGGGGGCGCGAAGGGTCCACTCGTGAAAAACCCGCGACGCTCGCAGACCGCCGTTACCGGCCCAAAGGAGCCGCGCAAGAATATCTGTCGCATTGTAGCGGCGTGTCTATGACCGCCGATGACCATGAACCGCCTATGAACCCGCGTTTGCGGCAAGCGCCATCTCATTCACATCGACGCTCACAGAGCGCCGCTACAACACATCTCAGATGCCTTGCGACAGTTATTATTGCGCCTGCCCAAAGCCGAGGCCGCCGGGGAAAATCCTCGCGTCCCGAGTGCCATGACCGCAGCCCGAACCGGATGCTTGGCAGCGATTTTCAAGCTGCGGTCACGGTCCTGGCACATTGTTGACAAATTCAGACACAGCGGGAAGTACCCATCCCCACAGATGCACGCAATGAAAAAACACCTGATTTCCCTTATCACCGGAATCCTCGGCGGCGCCCCCGGGATGGCACCGGCGCAGACAACCACGGCCTTTCCGGCTCCTGAAAGGGGCTTCATCAGTTCCACCCCGGCCGAAACCTGGGAGCAAGGGCTGATTTCCGGCAACGGCACCATCGGTGCGAATGTGATGAGCCGCCCCTTGCGGGAAACCGTCATCTTCACCCATGAGCGGCTGTTCCTGCCGCAGGGCCCCCCACACATGCCGCCCGACAATGCCGCCCGCCTGTTCGAGATCCGGCAGCTAATTGACCGCGGCTTGTATAAGCAGGCGACCAACCTGCAGTTTGATCTATCCGGGCAAGCGGGTTTCATGTACCCCGATCCCTTTGTTCCGGCATTCGACCTCAACATCGGGATGAATACGGAGCAGACAATCAAGGATTATGTCAGGTCGGTGGATTTTCAGACGGGTGAGACCACGGTTCACTGGGCCGACAGCCGCGGTGTTTACGAACGTCGGCTGTTTGTTTCCCGTGCGGATGGAGTGGCCGTGATGCTGATCACGGGGCCGGGCCAGGGCTCGGTCAATTGTACCCTGGCCCTCAGTCCGCGCCAGGTCGATGAGAAACTGGGAGCCAGAACGCTGAAGCAATCCGAAGAGGTCTTCAAGGAACACGTGGCCAAGGTGCAAACCCGCGCCGAGAAGTCATGTTTGACCTATAAGAACACGTTTGCCAAGGCGTATCCCGGCAGCATTCATGCGCTGGAAGGCATTGCGTGGGTGCTTGCGAAAGGGGGCACCACTCAAGCCGAAGGTGAGACCCTGGTGGTCGCCGGGGCGGAGCAGGTGCTGGTGTTGGTTGATATCAGGCTGCTGTATGATCCGGCTCAATCCCAGCTTGAAATCAGCAAACAACACCTGGTCGGCTTGGAGCCGGATTATCAAACCCTGCTCAAGCGCCATGCCGCAATCCATGGTGCGCTGTTCAAGCGCGTGCGCCTGGATCTGGGCGGTGGCAACGACCGTCAACTCACCACTGAGGAACTGCTGGCAAAGTCCACCAACGAACAACTCAACCATGCCCTGATCGAAAAGGAATTCGACGCCGGCCGCTATAACATCATCTCCGCCACCGGACAACTTCCCCCGAATCTGCAGGGCGTGTGGGGTGGCACCTATGTCCCCGGTTGGGCCAGCGACTACACTCACAATGGCAACGTGCCATCCGCCATTGCCAGCATGCTGATGGGCAACACCCCGGAACTGATGCTGGCCTACACTTCCTACATCGAATCCATTGTGCCCTGGCTGGAAATCAATGCCAAGCACATGTTCGGCGCCAGGGGTGTCGTGTTGCCATCGCGCTCCACCACCAACGGCTTCAACAATGCCCTGGCTGACGACTTCGCCGGCGGCTTCTGGGTTGGTGGCGCGGCGTGGGCCGCTCACTTCTTCTATGACTACTATCTCTACACGGGAGATCGGAAGTTCCTAACCGAGCACGCCCTTCCCTTCATGCAAAAGGCGGGGCTGTTCTTTGAGGACTACCTATATGAAGGCCCGGATGGGAAATATGTGTTCTCACCCACCCAATCACCGGAAAACACCCCGAAAAACACCAATTCGCAGGGCACCTTCAACGCGACGATGGATGTCGCCGCCGCCAAGGAGCTGTTCCATAATCTAATCAAGGCGTCGGAGCTGCTGGGCACCAACCGCGACAAGATCCCGCTGTGGCAAACCATGCTCAGCAAGATGCCGGATTATCTCATTAGCGAGGAAGGCTTCGTCAAGGAATGGATTACCCCGAAACTCACCGACGACCTGAATCACCGGCACTCGTCGCAACTCTATGCGCTCTACGATGGCATCCCCGACGAGATTGCCCAAAACCCCAAGCTCAAGGCCGCCTTCACGCGGATGATCGAACTCAAACTGCAACGCCACTGGAGCGGCAACACCTCGGGGTTCATGTCGTTCGGGCTGGTGCAACTCGGTCAGGCCTCAACCAGCCTGGGTGAGGCGGGCCTGGCCTATCAGGCTCTGGTGCCCTTGGTGAACCGCTACTGGCTGAACAACCTGGCCTCGATGCACAATCACAAGTCACTGTTCAATATGGACATCAGTGGCGGCCTGCCGGCGGTCATCATCAAGATGCTGGTGGCTTCCGAGCCCGGCCGTCTCAAATTGCTGCCGGCCCTGCCTGCAGTTTGGCCCGCCGGTGAAATCAACGGCGTCCGGTGTCGCGGCCAAATCGAAGTGACCCGTCTCAAGTGGGAGAAAAACCTCATCCAGGTCAGCTTGATTTCCGGCCCGGAGCAGACGCTCACGCTGGAGGCGGCGGGAACCAGCCAAACAATCACGCTCCCGGCAGGCAAGGAAATCACCGTGGAAATCACCAAATAAGCATTTACGCAACAGGTCATCCGCCGCAAGCTCGCGGCCACCGCGTGCCTGATTTGACCGTGCATGAAACCCATTTGCCCGGCACCACGCGGGACGCATAACTCCCCAACCAACCAACACATGAAAATGAAACTGCAAACAGTCGTATTAACCGGCACGCTGCTGGCGTTGCCGTCATTGCTCCAAGCCCAGTCCCCGTCGTTTACCGGTCATTACGTGCCGGGGGTCGAGGGCATCAAGGGCGCGTCGCTGCCGCCACCGGGATTCTATCTGCGTGACTACAACGTGTTTTACACCGCCGACCGCTACAACCTGCCTAACGGCCACGAAGCGTCGATGGATTTTGACGCGTTCGTTTACGCCAACGTCATCCGTGGCATCTGGGTGAGCGACTGGCAGGTGCTCGGCGGCAACTTTGTCATGGACGCCATGGTCCCACTGATATCCACGGATTTGGAAGTCAACGGTCGGAGCGACAGTGAGTTCGGTTTTGGTGATATCTACGTTGAACCTGCGGCCATCGCCTGGCACGGCACCCAATGGGATGCCGCGCTCGGCTATTCCCTCTGGATGCCGACGGGCGAGTCCAAACCTAACAGTGCCGAGCCCGGCAAAGGTTTTTGGGGACAAATGCTCACGGCGGGCGGCACGGTTTATTTCGACGCGGAAAAGACCTGGGCCCTGTCACTGCTCAACCGCTACGAATTCAATCAGGAGGAAGACAGCTCGGACATCACGCCGGGCGACCAGTGGACGCTGGAGTTTGGCATCAGCAAGAGCGTGATGCCGACGGTTGAGGTGGGCCTGGTCGGTTATTACCAGCTCCAGACCACGAAGGATTCCGGCACGAACGCGTCGCGTGAGCGCGACCAGGTCCTGGCCTTCGGGCCGGAAGTGAGCGTGTTATGTCCGCAGCTCGGCCTGTTCACCTCGCTGCGCTATAACTTCGAGGTGCTGGCGGAAGATCGTCCGCAAGGCCAGACCATCACGCTGACCCTGACCAAGGCATTCTGAAGCATCACCATCCTGTTTTGTCAGGTTTCAAATGAGGACAAGAAGAAGGCTCCGATGCCAGACGGCATCGGAGCCTTCAATGTAATTCAGTTATCGGCCAGGGGCGGCTAAGCCACCCGTCCGAACTATGGCGAGATGATGGGTGGCCCGGCGACGCCGGTCGGATCGACCGCCCAGACCAGCGCCTTACCCTTGACCGCGACGAAGCCGGCCACACCCGAATAGCCAGCCGTAAGCGTGGAGGCTCTTTGTCCGGTGGTGATCTTCAACACGTCGCCGGCTTTGAAGGGCCCGGCCACAAAGGCGGGATTGAGGGTGTCACCCACATAGATCCGCATCTGCATCCGCCCATAGCAGCCGCCATTGACTCCCAGCTCGCGGTAATACTTGGCGCTGTTGGAAACCTTCTGCGACGGGGTGCTGGTGACGGTGGCCAGCGGACATACCGGTTTGGCTTCCACTTCATTGGACTGGCAGAGTTCATCGCCATTGAGGGCTGTCGGCCGGACCACGTAGTAGTAAGTCACGTCGGTGATCACGTTATTATCCGTCAATGTCAACAGCGGAGTTGCCTCGATCCAGAGATACGGACCGGCGGCGACAGTGCTCCGGTAGATGTTGTAGTAGGCGGCACTTGGGAGCGCCGTCCAGGTCAACACCACCGCCTTCCCTCGCACTTCCTCGGTCAGATCGACGCACCTGCAACCCGGATCGCTCGAGGCCAGGACCACGACTTGGGCCGTGTCCGTGTCGCTTTGGTCAGCCATGGTGCTGCTCGGATAGGCCTCGCTGGTGTTGTCGGTCACCCGCAACTGGACCAGATAGTTCCCCGGGCCGAGCAGGCTGAAGTAGGAGCTGAGGTCCGGCGTCGGCCCGAAGGCATCGTTGAAGTCGCGGTCGCCATCGAGATCCCAGGCATATTCCTTGATCGTGTCACCCGGGCAGGTCATGCAGCCGAGTTCGTGGTTGCCTTCGTCCGGGTTGATGCTGCCGAGGCCGGAGAGGAACCAGGGTTTGGCCTGCGGGCAGAACACATACGGGCCACCGGCGTCGGCCGTGGGCGCGATGGGCGGGGTGTTGATGACCACCGTCAGTATGGTTTCGGCGCTCTTGGCCGGCACGCTGTCGTCGGTGACGCGCAACTTGATCGGGTAATTGCCAAGAGCTCCAGCGGTCATGGTTACCGTCGGTCCGCTGGCGTCGAAGATGCCGTCGGCGTTGGTGTCCCAAGTCCACCCGACGATGTGCTTGGACGGGTCCTGATGGTAGGAATCCGAGCCGTCGAGAGTGATGACTTGTCCGACGATACCCGGGTTCGGGTTGGCGGAGGCAACCGCGACCGGACGGCCTTGTTCGAAGAGCGTCTGGTGCAGCATCATGATGGCCCAAGCGGTTTCGTAGCGCATCTGTTGGGCTTCGTTGTTATGGCCATACCAGTAGCCGTCTGCCGCCTGACCGTTGACGAGCGTGCGGGCCACCCCGTCGGTGGGAGCGCCCAGAGAGGCTTCGGCGGCATACCAATCGATGGGTGCCACGCCGGGGGTGCTGGACTGGAGCATGACGATCGGGCCACCGGCGTGCAGCAACATCGATTTCACGAACGAGAAGAGCCCGTAATAGTATTCCTTGACGGCACCTCCGGCACCACCGGTGTTGCCGAATTTGTCACGCATGAAGGTTTCGGCGGCGTCCCAGGACGGCCAGCCGGCCCCGCCCCGCCCGATGCCAACCATGGCCATTTGGACCATGCCGGAAGGGGTGGTTGCATATGGCCCCCACGGGAACCAATAGCCGGGTTCGTAGCCGAACGCACCGTTGTAATAGTCGCCCGGATAATTGTATTGCGACGCGGCCAGCCAGGGGATGTTCCAATCCTTCACCCATTGGGGCACGGTCACCCCCCAGTTGCGTTCCGCCGCGATCATCCCGATAGCGGCCCACTGGCACGCGGAGTTGTCGGGGAATTGATTGGCAGTGTAGCGCCAGCCGCCGCCCGGATCGCCGTCATACTGGGCCCAGGCATAGGCATCCACCATGTCCTGAACGATGTCGCGGTAGGTGCGGCCGAGGATGCCGGGATCGGCACCCGCAGGCGCGTTCCCCGTCGCGGCCACGGCCAGCGGCGTGCCACTGGCCACGAGCGCATCAATGACCATGCCGCCTTGGTAGTACTCGTAGCCATCGTTCACGACGACCCCGTAGCCATTGTGATTGGCGTCGGGATCGAAGTCGGAGCCGCTGTGGCTCTGCAGGCCGATCGGCATCGTCGTGATCCTGGTCAGCAGCGATTGCATGCCGCGGCGCACGGTTTCAGTGTAGGGATCGCTGGCCGGGCCGGTTGCGGAGTGGCCGTTGACCTCCAGCGCATTGACGTTGGCGGCACTCAGGGAGGAGGCCCACAGATTGGCAGCTCCGCCATACTTGTCGGCGTTCCAGTCGCCGTATTCCATGCCGCCGGAATCGCTCCGGCTCTGGCTCTTGTGCAGGTACCAGAGACCTTCGTCGATGGCGAGGTTGACCTCGACTTCGAGGCTCTGGGACTGGACTTCGACGAAGTAGGTGCCCGTGCCGGTTTCGCCGCTGGTCATGTCCTGGACCGTCAGCCGGGCCGTGAACACCGTCCCGGCAGGAGCCGAATAGGCATGGGTGGCTTCCACCACATAGTTATCCGTGACAGGTCCACTGGCGACAGCGCTGCCGTCACCGAAATCCCAGGTAAACTGGAGGGCGGAACCGGAGGATTCGCAGGTGCCTTTCAGGGTGATGGTTTTGGTGTTGTAGGTCGTGTGCGGCACCAGCGGGTTGCTGGCCAGCCACGGGACCGTCTTCACCACCGGCGGCGCGGCGTTGGCGGTGACGCCCAGCAGCGCTGTCAGCAAGGTCGCTGCCCACAGGGAGCGACGGAATTGGTTCGTTTTCATAATGTTTGTGTGTTCTCTGTCTTGTTTTTGTGTTGTTAGTTATCGATGTTTCTTCTAAACCCAGTCACATACGATCCGGAAAACCAGCGGGACTTCGTTGATGCGCTTGGCCTTTGCACCAGGCGCTCTGTGTTGCGAAAAGACGCATGATTGACGCGAATCGAGCGGAGATTATCTGGAATCGCCCGCCACCGATAGTTGTACCTTGGTATAATGCCCCCCCCCTCCTCGTTTTCCGGCCCCCTCGCCAAGCAGTTCGGACCAGCGCCGAACCACGTAGCACCCCGCTTGGAATGGATCGTCGCCTCCGTCAGGAAAACAGCGCGAACTGGGCGGCATCCTTCATCGCCGGATAGGCCCGTTGGCGGCGAAATTCCCGGTCTCCCGTGAAAGCGTAGTGTTCCCAAAGATGTTGGACCAACCAGACTCCGCCCATCGGCCAGACGCCCTGCAGGCCGTCCACCGGGGCGGTGCCGCGCCACAGGTCGGTGTGGTGGTGGGCCACGAATCCGCGGCGGCCCTGACGAAGACCGACTTGTTAGCGTGCGGCCCACTGGTTATAGTCCGGCAGGCTGGCAGCGACGAGCGGGGTTCTCCAGGAAATCTCCGGCGGAGTTGGCACTTTGGGGTGGGCATACCACACCCCGTGGGGAATGCTCAGGTTGATGCCGCGGGCGTAGAGTTCCATGGCGGTGCGGTACAGCAGATCCGGAGTGAAATCGGCTTCCTTCCAATTCTCAAACGCGCCATGGGCCTCACACTGGAGGATCGGCCGGTCGTACAGAAATGCCGCGGAACCCGCCAGCTTGTACCCATCACGCTTGGAGCCATAGGCTCCGATGACATCCAGCAACGGGCGCTGCGCATGTTGATAGAACTTGATCGCATCCCCGGAGAATCCCATCGGCGAAACCTCATAGTCGCCGGCCGGATGACCGGAGGCGTCGATCCGGTGCGCCGCGCACCAGTCGGCGACCCGCTTCACAAAGCTCTCGGAGAGCAATTCCGCCCTGAGCCCGAAGAGCATGCTTCTGGCCGCAGCCGTCGAGGGGCCGATGTCATACCACATCGCCGGATAAGACCCGACGGGACTGATGGCGTATTTCTGCTTGAAGTTGGCATTATACCCGTCGGTCCAGCAGCGGCGGTCGTTGCCGTTCCAAACGTCGGGGCTGGCTTGATAGAGAGATATATCATCGTAAAAGGAACTCTTGATCGTGGTGCCGAAATGGGTCGGGAATTTGTCATGGAACCGCTGATAGGTCAGGCTGATCCATTGATCGACGGCAGCCGGGTTGAGACAATCGAGGTTGTCGTAGCCCCGCTTTGGCTTGCTCATGCGTGCCAACCCCAAAAGCAATTCCCTTGGCAATCATGCGGCCCGATTTCCCCCGGCTGCCATTTTCCGGCTTGCCTGAGCCGCGGCATCGTGCTTGCCTCGCGGCGACATGAAAATTCTCGTTGCCTATTCCGGCGGTCTCGACACCTCCGTCCTCCTCAAGTGGCTCAAGGAAAAGTATTCCGCCGAGATCATCGCGTATTGTGCCGATGTCGGCCAGGGAGAGGAATTGGACGGCCTCGAACAAAAGGCGCTGACCACCGGCGCCTCGAAGTATTTCCTCGGCGATTTGCGCGAGGAATTCGCCCGCGACTACATTTTCCCGATGCTCCAGGCAAATGCGCTTTACGAAGGCCGTTACCTGCTGGGCACCTCGATCGCCCGCCCGTGCATCACCAAGGGGATGCTCGAGGTGGCGCTGGCCGAAGGGGCCGACGCCATTGCCCACGGGGCCACCGGCAAGGGCAACGACCAGGTCCGCTTCGAACTCTCCGCCGCCACCCTCGCGCCGAACATCAAGTGCATCGCCCCGTGGCGGGATGCCTCGTTCCGCGCCCGGTTTCCCGGCCGTGCCGAGATGATCGCCTACGCCGAGGCCACCCACATCCCGATCAAGGCGTCGATGAAAAAGCCGTATTCGATGGACCGCAACCTGCTGCACATTTCCTTCGAAGCCGGCATGTTGGAAGATCCGTGGTATGACGCCACCACCCCCGCAGACAAGGACATGTACATGCTTTCCACCTCGCCGGAAGACGCCCCGAACCAGGCGGCGTACGTGCGGATCCTGTTCGACAAGGGCAATGCCATCGGGCTCCAGGCTGAGGGCCTGAGTGTGCTCATCGCCAGTCTCGGCGATTTCAAGGACCTCGGCGAACGGGACGGCTACACGCTGCTGACACCCTATGGAGTCATGCGCGTGCTCAATGCGCTGGGCGGCAAACACGGCGTCGGCCGCATCGACATCGTGGAAAACCGCTTCGTCGGCATGAAATCCCGCGGCGTCTATGAAACCCCCGGCGGCACCATTCTGTTAGCCGCACATCGCGACCTCGAAGCGCTCACCGTGGATCGCGAGGCGATGCACATCCGCGACACCCTGATTCCGAAATACGCCCAGCTCGTCTATAACGGGTTCTGGTTTGCCCCCGAGCGCGAGACCATCCAGGCGCTGGTGACCCATACCCAACAAACCGTCTCCGGCGAGGTGCGGGTGAAGCTCTACAAGGGCAACGTGATGAATGCCGGCCGCCGCTCGCCCCACAGCCTTTACTCGGAAGCCGTCGCCACCATGGAAGGCGGCCAGGAAGCCGCCTACAACCAAGACGACGCCAGCGGCTTCATCGCCCTCAACGCCCTCCGCCTCAAAGCCAGCGCCAGGCAGGTGAAATAGCCCTGAACCCGTTCGGCGATCATCCAAAGCGGCGCTGCTACCGGGTGGGGGGGGAGTGATGCTGCGCGAGGTTGCTTTTCCCTTGGAATTGCGCGATCTTGTCGGTGTGCCCGATGGTGTTTCAGAGTGTTTCCGCCGATTTGCAGCTCGCCTTGGCGGGGTGGTGGCATGTGCGCTGGCCTTGGGCCTGGCCGCCTGCGGTTCGCAGTACACGACGGTGAGTCGCGTCAACAATCCGACCACGGCGGGAGCCAAGGGCGAAACCTTCGGCTACCGCAAATGGATTTCCGACCACACCGAACCGGACCTCATTGTCATCGGCATCCATGGATTTTGCGGGGCCTCCATCGACTATGCCAACCTCGGCAGTCATCTGCTCGTCCACCAACCCCGCACGGGGCTCTATGCTTACGAAGTCCGCGGCCAGGGCAGTGATCCGATCCGCGAGCGCCGCGGCGACATCGGCGACCCGAAAGACTGGTATCGCGACCTTTTCGCCTTCACCCAACTGGTCCGCGAGCGCCATCCGGACGCGAAAATCGTCTGGTATGGCGAGAGCATGGGCGGGCTCATCGCCGCCCACGCCCTGCGTGAGGCTCCGGTCACGGACTTGCCTTGCGATGGGCTGGTGCTGTCGTCCCCGGTCGTGCGCTTCCGCGACGATATTCCGGCGTGGAAGATCCGGTTGTTGGAGGTGGCGGCGCAGACGTTTCCACTGGCGCGGATTTCGATGGAAGCGCTTTCCGGCGGCCAGGATGTCCAGATGACCCAAACCTCAAAGCACTCGGCCCAAGCGGAAACCAATTCGTACAATATCAAACAGTACACCCTCCGCCTGCTCGGCACCCTGGGCAGACACATCGAGGAAATGAACGATTGCGCGGCCAGGTTGCGGCTGCCCGTGCTGGTCCTGCACGGCGGCAAGGACTGCTTCAATACCGACTCCGACGTCCGCGGCTTCAAGGCCCACATCGCTCCCGGAGTGGCCAAGACCTACCGGAATTACCCGAATTCCTATCATTTGCTGATGTACGACGCACACCGGGAAACGATCTTCCGGGACATCGAACGCTGGCTCAATCGCCTCCGCTACGACCAGCTCTGAAACTTTTCAGCAAATTTTTCCAGGATTCTGCTTGACGGCTGAGCTGTGACAGCCATGCTCCGCGTCCCGCAACTCCCTTCCCTTTCCCAAATTTATGGCACGTATTTGTAGTATCAGAGGCACCCGCGTCCGCTCCGGCGGCAGAATCCACCGGTCCGGATTGGCCAAGAAAAAGGGGGGGATCGGCCGTCACGTCACCAAAGCGGTGAAGCGCACGGTTTCGCCGAACCTTCAGGTCAAGCGCATCTGGGTACCCGAACTTGACAAGTTCGTTCGTGTCAAGCTGAGCTGCCGCGCCCTCAAGACCGTCAACAAGAACGGGGCTTTCGTAACCCTCAAGAAAGCCGGTCTCATCTGAGGCAGGCGTTGATCCTGGTGGTTTTTGCGGTTTGCTGGAGATGGTTTCATCATGCGCGGCCCGGTGGTAACACCGGGCCGCTCGTTTTTCAACGCGGGCTTACCCGACCACACAAGGCACCAGAATCCCATCCCGCATCCCGTGGATTTTCTTCTTATCCATCGGCACGATGGTCGCCAAGCAGCCGCCAAAGGTGGTTTCTCCGGTTAGATCCGTGAAGAAATACGGGCAGAGCCGCGCCCGGCCCTGCATCATTTCCACCGTTCCATCCTCTCGAAAGACCGGGTGTTCGAGGTGCCGTCCTTCATGGAATTGCTGGATCATCCACGGCTGCTCGGGGGCTTGAGCCAGAGCGTGCATCAAGCGCTCGGACCACTCTGCCGCCGACAAATCGTGACCTACGAAAACGCCGCGCGAACCCCATGCCGTGGCGTGGAAACCGCTGATTTTCAGGACGAGTTGGCGGTCTTTCTGGCTGAAACCGGCCACCTCCTCCCAGGCCTGGGCGTCCAACCGCGGCAAGGTAGCATGAGGCGGCAATGGAGTCGGGTCCAACACCCAGCCAAACGGCACCAACTCGCGCAAGCGCTGCAAATGGCCGCTCCGCAACACTCGTTCCCACACCCGTTTGAGCGAGGGCGACCACAACAAGGCCAGCCACAGCTTGTCCTCCAAATGCGGCTTGAACGGCGGGGTGATGCCAATCCTCCCATCCGCCGCCGCCGCCGCGAGTTGCTCGGCCGCAGCCACGGATTTCCAATCAAACAACTCGAAAAACCGGTATAGATCGCGCCCGTCCGGCTGGTAGGATTCGGCCGACCTCACTTCCCATGCCGGGCCGAGCTGGCGGGTGAGCCATTCCATTTCCGGGCGATAATCGGCCGATTCTTCGGAAACCAAGACCGCTCCGCCACTCGGCAGCAGCGAGCGGAAACCCTCGAGCATCCCCGTCGGGCCACCCAAGACCTCAAATCCCGCCTCCGCATAAACCCGCGCCAGCCACGCCACCATGCCGATCCCGCCCGGCACCCCGTCCAGCTCGGTCATCGCCAACCCCTGCTCCGTCAGGATCAAATCCGGCCGAATCACCCGTGGGAATTGTCCGGCGGTTCCCGGTGCCCGCTGCAAACGGACCATCCAGTCGGGTTTCCCCGCATCCAGCAAGTCCGCCAGCCAACGGGGCAATTTCCCAGCGGCGCTCCTTCGGTAGATCGCGTCGCAGGCTTGTTGAAACTTCGCCAGCGGATGCCCCAGGGCCATCATGCGCCGTGCCTCGGCACGACTCAAGCGCAGCGGTTCCGGTGACCAGCGCCAGCTACCACTCCCTAACAACCCGCCCTCGGGCAGCGCGCTCCGCAGCTTGGCAAGACTCAATTCCATCCTGCGCCACCCTCCACGCCCCCGGATTTTCAGTCAACGACATAATGACTGACAACACAATTGGTGCTGTGCTGGCATGCGGATTGCGCTATGCCACTTGGCAGCCGCCATGAATTCGCCCCGCCTCCTTGATGGAAAGACCGTTGCCGCCGCCGTGCTCGACGAATGTCGTGCCGAGGTCGCCGCGCTGAATGCCCACGGCATCACCCCCGGCCTGGCGGTGGTGCTCGTCGGGGAGGATCCTGCCTCACAAGTGTATGTCGGATCGAAAGTCCGCACCTGCGCCGAGTTGGGGTTTTTCTCGCGGAAGATCGAACTTCCGGCGAGCACCAGCCAGCAGGACTTGCTCGCGGTGGTGCGCGGTCTCAACGCCGATCCGGCCATTCACGGCATCCTCGTCCAATCGCCGCCGCCCGGGCACATTGACGAAGACGCCATCATCCGCGCCATCGATCCCCGCAAGGACGTCGATGGTTTCCATCCGGACAATGTTGCCAGGCTCGTGCTGGAGGAACCCGGCGGCTTCGTCCCCTGCACGCCCGCCGCTTGCATGAGGTTGTTAGAATCGGCCGCCATCGCCACCGCCGGCGCGGAGGCCGTGGTGCTTGGCCGCAGCCGGATCGTCGGCAAGCCGATGGCCCTGCTGCTGGTCTCGAAATCCGCCAACGCCACCGTCACCATCGCGCATTCCCGCTCCAGGGATTTGCCCGCGCTGTGCCGCCGCGCCGATATCCTCATCGCCGCCGTCGGCCGCCCGGAAATGGTCAAGGCCGAGTGGGTGAAAGCCGGCGCGGTCGTCATCGACGTCGGCATCAACCGCGTGGCCGACGCCACGCGAAAGTCCGGTTACCGCCTGACCGGCGATGTGGCCTTTGAGCAAGTCGCGCCGCGCTGTGCCGCCATCACCCCGGTCCCCGGCGGGGTTGGTCCGATGACCATCGCCATGCTGATGAAAAACACCCTGCAAGCCGCCCGCCAGTTGTCCCGGTCCGGCGGCCATGCGGCGGGTTGACGCGGCAGGCCGCAGATTGAGCCAACGATTCGGTTAGACATGCCGCGGAATCGGATAGGCCTGCGGGTTGCCGCCACCGGCTCTCAGCGCAACAGATTCCAGGCGCTCACCAAGGCCTTGAGACCGGCCATTTCGATGGAGGGATCCACGCCGGCACCCCACAACAAGCGGCCATCCTGATGCTGGAGCTGGACGTAAGCGGCGGCGCTGGCGTCCGACCCGCCGCGCACGGCGTGGGAACGATAGTCGGTGACCTTGAAGTCCTTGATGCCCAGGGCTTCGAGGGCTTGCACGAAGGCGTTGATGGGGCCATTGCCGAGGCCTTGAATGCTGAGTTGTTCGCCGTGCAGCAGGATGATGGCCTTGCACTGGACCCGACCGCGTTCGGTGGTGTGATGGATCAGTTCGTAATCCGTGACATCCAGCGGGCTGGTTAGGTTGACGAACTCGCGGAAGAAGGCCTCGCGGATTTCATCGGCGGAAAGCTCGCGGCCCAGTTGATCGGCGAGGTCGTAGATGCGTTTGCCCACCTGCGGGTGCATGGTTTTCGGCAAGTCGAAGCCGTGCTCGCGGTCAAGGACATAAGCGACGCCGCCTTTGCCGGACTGGGAGTTGATGCGGATGATTGCCTCGTAGGAGCGCCCGATGTCCTGGGGATCGATGGTGAGATAGGGCACGCCCCAGGGGACGGGGCCGGACTTGAGTTCGGCGGCGCGGAGGTCGAGGCCCTTTTTGATGGCGTCCTGATGCGAGCCGGAAAAGGCGGTGAAGACGAGTTCGCCGGCGTAGGGCTGGCGCTCGGGAACGTTGAGGCGCGTGACCCGCTCGTAAACCGTGCGGATCGATTGCAGGTCGGAAAAATCCAGCCCGGTGGGAATGCCGTGGCTGTTGAGGTTGAGCGCCACGGTGACGATGTCGAGATTGCCGGTGCGCTCGCCGTTGCCGAAGAGCGTGCCTTCCACGCGCTCGGCGCCGGCCAGCAGTCCGAGTTCAGTGGCGGCCACCCCGGTGCCGCGGTCGTTGTGGGTGTGCAAGGAGACGATGACGGAATCGCGCCTGGCCAGGTTCCGGCACATCCACTCGATCATGTCGGCGTGGATGTTCGGAGTGGTCCACTGGACGGTGTCGGGCAGGTTGATGATGAGCTTTTGCGTCGGCGTGGGCTGCCAGACGTCGATCACGCCATTGCAGCACTCAAGGGCGAAATCCAGCTCGGTATCGGAAAACGATTCGGGCGAATACTGCAGGACCACCGTGGTTTCCGGGACGGTGGGGACGAGGGCTTTGACCAAGTCCGCGCCCTCAATGGCGATGCGTTTGATGTCCTCGCGCGAGGCATTGCCAAACGTCACCCGCCGCTGCAGGGGCGAGGTGGAGTTATAGATATGCACAATGGCCCGCCTGGCCCCGGCGATGGCCTCGAAACTGCGGCGGATGAGATGCTCGCGGGTTTGCACCAGCACTTGCACGGTGACGTCATCCGGGATGCGCTGCTCCTCGATCAGGCGGCGCAGGAAATTGAACTCGGTCTCCGCCGCAGACGGAAAGCCAACCTCAATCTGCTTGAAGCCAACGCGCACCAGCAGATCGAAGAATTCGAGCTTCTCCTCCACCGACATCGGCTGCGGCAGCGCCTGGTTGCCATCCCGCAAATCCACGGAGCACCACTCGGGTGCCTGTGTCAGCATGTGGTCAGGCCAAGTGCGGTCCGGCAGGGAAACCGCCGGGAACGGTCGGTATTTGGCAAGGGCGGAGGGGTGCATGAGGGGGCGGCGCGGCACGCCGATTGGCAGTTATGGGTTATCGGGGAGGATGCTCGGTCGGATCGTCGGAAATTTTCTTGGCTGGTGGCAGGCGTCGCTATCTTGTCACTCCGCGTTGGGAGTTTTCGATGAAATGGATGAGGTGTGCCACTTGGAGGATGGCGGCGGCGTGAGTGGCCTTGAGTGAGCTGATGGCGGTGGCGAGGTTGGCGTCTTTTTTCAGGAAGAGTTTCTTGTAGGCGGATTTGAGGGCCCGGATGTCGTCGTCCGGGAAGCCGCGGCGTTGCAGTCCCACGAGGTTGAGGCCGCGAATCGCGGCGGGATGGCCATCGGCGATCATGAAGGGCGGCACGTCCTGCGGGACTTTGGCACAACCCCCGATGATGGAGTGCCGCCCGATCCGGCAGAATTGATGCACCGCACACAGGCCCCCCAGGATGGCATAATCCTCCACACTGACATGTCCGCCAAGCGTGGCGTTGTTGGAGAGGATGATGTGATCCCCGAGCTGGCAATCGTGGGCGACGTGGGCATAGGCGAGAAAATAATTGTGAGACCCGATGCGGGTGGGGATTTCCGCCGTGGTGCCGCGATGGATGGTGCAATTCTCGCGGAACACGTTGTGGTCCCCCACTTCCAGAAAGGTGGGCTCGCCAAGGTATTTGAGATCCTGGGTCTTGCCGCCGATGATCGCGAACGGAAAAAACTCGTTGTCGTGGCCGATTTTCGCACTGCCCTCGATGAGCACATGCGAATGCAGCACGCAATCATCGCCCAATTCAACGTTCGGGCCGATGAGGCAATACGGGCCGACCCGGACGTTGCGCCCGAGCTTGGCTTGCGGTGAGACGATGGCGGTCGGATGAAGCACGCGCCAATCAGGCCGGAAACGAGTCGCAATGACGAGGAAATTTTCACGCCGTGCCCATGGGCCACCCGGCGGATGGAGGGGTTCAGGGCGGCTGATGCCTGGGTTCCAATCAAGATTGATGCGCCACCCTGATAAATCGGATTGCGGGACGGGGTGGGATGGGCCAACACTCCGGCATGGAGACGCCACCCCGCTATCCGCTCATTTTCAATCCGAAGGCACGCAGCCAACGGGGTCGGCGGGCGCTGCGGTTCTTGGCGGAAAAGGCCGCGCACTTCGAGCTGTTCGCCACCAACCACGAGGATGAGGCCCGCGAGCTGGCGGCACGCTTCGCGGCGGCAGGGGCCCCGGTGGTGATCGCCGCCGGCGGCGATGGCTCGCTCAATGCGGTGGTCAGGGGGCTGGCCGGCTCAAACACCGCACTGGCAATCCTGCCCACCGGAACGATGAACGTCTTCGCCCGCGAGCTGGGAATCCCCTTCGACAACCTTGCCAGGGCCTTCGAGGTGATCGAACGCGGGTTTGTTAGGGAAATCGATCTCTTTGAAGCGAACAAGGTGCCCTTTGTGCAGATGGCAGGGGTCGGATTCGATGCGAAGGTGATTGAACGCACCACCTGGGAATCGAAAAAAGCCCTCGGTCCCTTGGCCTACCTGCTGGCGGCGGTGAAGGTGCTCGGCGAGCATCCGCCGCAGATGGAGGTGCTCTGCGCGGACGGCCGCCGCGAGACGGGAGTCGTGGTGCTGGCGGGCAATGGGACGCTGTACGGCGGACCCTTCAAGTTTTTCCGCAAGGCGGACAACCAGGATTCGATGCTCGATGTGTTGGTGTACAAGGCAGCGGGCTACCGGCTGGTGCTGGACCTGCTGCGTGGCCTGGCGGCGGGAGGGATTGATCTGGTGTCATCGGCGAGCTATCTGCAAACGGCGGATTTTGTGGTGCGGGCGGATTGCGAGGTGCCGGTGGAGGTGGATGGCGAACTGCTCGGACGTTTTCGCGAAGTTCACTTTGCGGAGGCCGCCAGCCGCCTGCGGGTCATCGCGCCGGAAGTGCCGCTCAGCAGCGGCTGCGGGGTGACGTTCAAGAACCTCTTCAACTGGACGCGCCGCGCCCCCGCTCCGCTCGCTTCCCGCACGCCATGAATGCGCAGGACCGCCGCAGGCTCCGCCGCAGGTTCCAACGGCTGAGGCGCATGCTCATGGTGCTCACCCTCGTGAGCATCGGCGTCATCGCCTATGCCAACATCACGGCGGTCTGGGCGTCCCGCGGACGCTTGTTCGATGAGGTGGCCGCCCTGCCCAAGACCCGCGTGGGGCTGGTGTTCGGCACCACCGACCGAGTGAATGGCTTGGAGAACCTTTACTTCCGTTACCGCATCGACGCCGCGGAGCAGGTCTGGAAGGCCGGCAAGATCGACCTCATCATTGTCTCCGGCGATCACAGCAGCAAGTACTACAACGAACCCGATAAAATGCAGCAGGCGCTCATCGAGCGCGGCATCCCGGAGGAGCGCATTGTGTGTGACGAGGCCGGCTTGCGCACCCTCGACTCAGTGGTGCGGGCCAAGGAAATCTACAGCCTGAACTCGATTGTTTTCATCAGCCAGCGGTTTCAAAACGAACGCGCGATCTATCTGGCCAAGGCCAACGGCATCAACGCCTTCGGCTTCAACGCCCGCGACGTGGAAACCCACGCCGGCCTCAAGACCAAGGTCCGCGAGATCGGCGCGCGGGTCCTGATGTGGCTCGACGTCCACGTCCTCGGCACCCGCCCGCTGCACCTCGGGGAAAAGATCAGACTGCCAGGTTAGACCTCCGCCTGGCCGCCTTCGTGGCGGGAAATGTCGGCAACGCCCACACGTTCAACACCCTCGCTCGCCCGGGCCCGGCGGCACGCATCCACGCAGCTCGCTCCATCGGCCCGGCGGATTTTGCATTGGAGGAATTCCCCGACTCTGATTCCCCTCCGCCAAAGGCGCTGATTCCTCCGACCCAGCATTGTCACTTCCAGCCATCCCTCGCTGTGCGCCGCATCCAAGGCCGCCAAGGCCTCTGGATCGCCGATTTCTGACAATTCGCGCCAGACCTCACCAGGAACCACCACCTTGCCCCACCGTTCTTGCAGCCATGGCAGCCAACCCATTTTCGCCATCGCCGAAAGCGGCGAAGTGTCACTCACCACCCAACCCTGCTTTGAGATCATGTTCCCAGTCGTTCAGAGTGTAGTGGACCGGGATTTCCCTCAAACCCAGTTCTTGTTGAAACTTCAAGCGCCCCAGCCCGGCCAGTTCCGCGCCCTGGGCATGGGTGATGGTCCGCGCCGCATACATCCCGCAGGCCAGTTCCAGCAGCAGACCCCGCCGACGCTGCGCGTCATCGCCCGGCAGCTTTTCCGCCACACCGTCCGGAATTTCCAATGTCATCTGCATGGGTGCAGTTTACCGCCATTGCCACAGCCGCGCAACTCCACATTATTCTATGGAATCGAAACGGCACCGGCCGCTACGCGGTAGAACCGCTTCCCGGCGGAGGTGGACAACGAGTCATACCAGATCTGTATTGCCTCAGTGAGGGTGACGTTGGCGACTCCCGCCCAGCCGCCCGGATTGGCGAGGTCCGGGTTAGCTTGGATGCCATAGGTCTGGCCGACCACGCCCTCGATCTTCAGGCCGGGATAAAGGGCGATGGAGACATTGGCAGGATTCACCTGGAGATCGGCCATCTTTGGGCGACTGAGGCGGGTGATGGACGTTCCACTCGCGACGAATTGCTTGACGATCATCACCCTGGTTGTCGCGAGATTGTGACCGTCCGGAAGAAGTGGTTGCGGGCGGGGGAGCCGTTGCTTACTGCCCGGAGGGTCTGCCGCCCGGGGGGAGACGGCAGGCGGAGTTGCCGCGGGGGCAACATCGGGCTTTCGGAGGCAGGCCGCGTCGGGGTTGGGGGATTTTCTTGGCTGCACCTCGGGGAAAAGATCAGACTGCCAGGTTAGACTTCCGCCTGGCCGCCTTCGTGCAAAATCCGCAGGCCCTCGCGGACGTAGTCCACGCCCGACCAGACGGTGCTGGCCGCAGCGACGACGCACGGATAAATCGGCGAAAACGGCACCACCTTGAGCATCACCCAGCCGATGGCAACCATCTGCGCCACCGTACACACCTTGCCGCTCCAGTGGGGCGCGATTTTCACCTGGTGGCCGGTGAAATGCAGCACGTTGATGCCGCCCAGGATGATGCAATCCCGCACGATCACCAACGCCGTGAACCACAAGGGCAGATGCCAATTGTCCGGTCCCCAATCCACTGCGGTGAGGGTGATGATTGCGGTGAGCAGCAGGGATTTGTCGGCGATGGGATCGATGATCGTGCCGAATTGCGAGCGCTGGTTGAAGCGGCGGGCGATCCAGCCATCCAGCCCGTCGCTGGCAGCGGCCGTCACAAACACCGCCAGCGCGGACCAGCGCAGCCATTCGTGCGGAGCCTGGTCCGCCACACTTTGCCCATAGTAAATCGCCAGCACCGCAAACACCGGCACCAGCAGCAACCGGGATAAAGTGATCTTGCTCGCAAAAGTCATGCCCAATCCAATCACAAGGCCCCGGCAATTGAAATCCGAAATTTTCCGGCTGCCCGTCGCACCCGGCCAGCCCGCCGAAAAAATTGCTAGCAGTCGGTGATTGACATCCTCCGGCACTCCTTGGACATTTCACGCGTCTGCGCCAACGGAAGGTTTCCGGGTACCGACGCAACTCGCCCCGCCGGGCACCCCACATCGCAGCCCAATATCAGCCATCCCCCATCATGTCAACAGCTCCTTCGTCCCCCTCCATCAAAACCGACATTTTCGAGTTCTGCCAGGCCTTCGCCGGCCTGCTCAAGCCCTTCGCCAAATCGCTGGAAGCCGTCCGCGCGGGCATCCAGGGCAAAGGCGACGCCGAGGTCTTGCAGCGGCCGATGGCAGGCTTCTCCGACGTCCATATCCGGCTGGAGAGCCTCATCGACAAGGTGGAGGAGCAACAGGCCTACCTGATCATCTTCGGGCCCCTCAAGAGCGGCAAGTCCACCCTGATGAACGCCATCAGCGCGGCCTATGTGAGCGAGGTGACCTCGCTGCCAGCCTATCCGTGCCTGGTGCATGTGAAACACGGCGACGATTACAGCTTTGTGGCTTCCCGCTACAGCGGGGAGAAACTGCGGTTTTCCGACAACGCCGCGCTGCAAGCCCTCATCAAGCAAAGCCACCAAACGCTGGCCGTGCGCCTGCGCGAGGTGGAGGAGCAGGGCGAGAAGTTTGATCCGGGCGTCCACTATCCCGATGCGATCCGGCGGGTGGACGTGGCATTGCCGACGCGCAACCTGAAGGACTCGCTGACCGTGCTGGTGGACACTCCCGGGCTCTACACGCGGATGAAGTTCGGCTACGACCTGATGACCCGCGAGTTCCGCAACAGCGCGGCCTGCGCCGTGTTCGTGGTCAAGACCGACAACCTGTTCCTGGAGCAGGTGTTCGAGGAATTCAACCAACTGTTGGGCCTGTTCAGCCGGATTTTCCTGGTGGTCAACATCGATACCAACAAGCGCGACCTCGACCCGGACGGCTCGTTGCAGCCGAGCTTGGAAAGCAAGTCCCCCGGCGAGGTGATCCGCGCCTTCGAATCACTGGTCATGAGCGCGCCGTTGCGCCGCGCGCAGGACGAGGGACGCTTGAAGATCTATCCGATCGACCTGCTCAACTCAGCCTCGGCCGCGATGAAGCGGGCCGTGGAGGCACCGCAAGCGGACGAGGTGAAAGCGGACGAGGCGAAAGCGGACGAGGCCCCGGCACCCGCAGCGGATGAGAGCCCAGCCGCAGATGACGAGGCCGCCGCAAGCGCAGCCGCTGGCGGTGAAGACGGCACGCCTGCGGACCCTGCCGTAGCGCCGGCAGCTCAAGGCCCGCCCGCGCTGCAGCCGCTGCCGGTGGTGCCACCCGCCTCGGATGACCCGTCGGTGTCGCCGAACCTGCTGGCACGCTCGCCAGCATTCACCATGCCGGTCATTGCCGGGCAGTCGGGCACAGTCGACGAAGCCGCAGCCGCGACCGATGCCTCCATCCCCGCCGCAGGCGACAGCAAGACCAGTGTGATGCCGGCCAGTTGGGCCGCTCATCCCGAGGCCTCGTTCGCGTTGTTTCTCAGGGATCTGACGGACTACCTGAACAGCAGCGACTACTTGCAGGAATTCATGGGCGACGCGCTGCTCGTGGGTACCAACCTCGGCGTGGAGATCGAGGATCATTGCTCGCCGCGGGCGACCGCAAGCTTCGAGTCCTGCCAGAAAATCCTCGCCGCCGAACTCAGCGATACCGAGGCCCGGCTGGCGGCGGTGGAAAAATTCGCAGCACTGGACCTCAAGGCGTCGTTCACACCGATCCGGGACGAGTTGCGCAAGCATGCAGAGGACGCCTCCAGGGCCGCCGTGGGCGAGGCTCAACAGAATGTGCTCAAGCAGCTTGATGCCTGGTTCAGCTCGAACTACAGCGTGGCCGTGCTGCAAGACAATTGGGCGGCGTTGGTCCGCTCCTGCGCCAAGCGGGTGGGCAGCGAATGCCACGCCAAGGTGCGCTCACTGGTGGCAGGCCCCTTCGGCGGAATCCGGATCGACGGCGGCCTGCGCTCGTCCGCAGTCGGTCTCGACACGCTGCTCGGGCCAGTGGTCGAGGCGGTGCGTGCGACCTTGGGCGAAACCGAGCCCACGCTCCAGTCCAGCCCGTTCCGGATCGAACCGGAGCACTTGAAGGTGCGCAAATCGTGGTGGGACTGGCTCGCCTTCCGCAGCCTCGCCGCCGTGCGCCGCAAGCTCTTCGGCATGCCGGACGAATGGGATCACGAGGTAAGCTACCTGACCAAGGAGAAGCGGCTCGGCGAGGAGGGCAAACAGGCACTCAAGGAGCGGATCGTCAGCACGCTTTCCCAGCAGTTTCCGAGTGAGGCACTGCGCGTCTCCGCAGCCACGCTGACCCAATACATCGACACGCTCAGCAAGGAACTGCACGACAAGTTGCAGGCCGGCAAGGACAAATATGCGGCCCGCAAGGCCGAGCTGACACAGCGGATCGAAGACAACCTGGCCATCCGGCACTCGCTGGACGAATTGACCTGCGAGGCCGCCGGAGTGCTGGCCGAAATCGATAAACTGCGCCGGAAATATCACTCCTACAGCCGCGTGACAGGCGCGTTGCCCGAAATGCCCGCCGCCAGCGCCGAGACGCCAGCGCCGGAGGACCCGCCCGAGGACGACACTCCCCCCCCTGCACCCGCAGTCGAAACCAACGACGCCATGCCGGTGGACGACGGACTCTCCGAGGATAGGGACGAGGCCAATCATATGGCCGAGTTAGCGTTAGAGTTAGACACCGATCCCGGAACCGATCCCGGAACCGAGACCGGGACCGAAACCGAGACAGGCGGCCCGTCCAAATGACAGGAACACCGCTCCGCGGCGTCCGGTGGGGGCAGCCCCTTGAGTGAATCGACGGCGAGCCATGCAACTTGAAGTCACTGGCTTGTGGAAATGTCACGGCGCTACTCGTGCGCTCGACGGGTTCTCGCTGCCGATGGCTTCCACCCCCGTGCTGGTGTTGTGGGTGGTGCTGGCATGGAGTGCAGTGGGAAGCGTAGCGCCACACCGCTTTGGCTGAACCGGAACTCAGGCAGCTCAGAGTTTGGCGAGGCGGCCGAGGTCCGGGCGTTGCCGGATGATGTTGGCGAGCATCTTGCGGCAATGCCCGTAGCTGGTGCGCTTGCTGAGGATTTCCGCACTGCGGTTGAACGAGCCCCATTGCACGACGGTCATCTCGACCTTGCGGCTGCCCCAGACGTTCATGAGATTCTTGGTGGGCTCGTAGATGTCCACGGTGGCATTGCCGGCGAGGGCAGAGCCGTAGTCGTCCACCACATAGAGATAGGGCAGGCCGGAGATGCGGAAGACGGTGCCCACCGGATAGAACGACCAATCGGCAGCCGCACTGCGGACGCGATTGGTGTAGCGCAGCGGGGTGCCGGTGGCATTGCTGTTGCCGTAAACAATGTGGTCATCCTCGCTGCATGTGTAGGCGGTGGTGCGGACGATGCGGGTGCGGTCGCTGAACGCATACACCGGCATGTTGTGGCGGTCTTTCGGCTTGGCAGCGGCCGCCGCCACGGCTTTCGCGGAAGGTGCCGCCGTGGGGAAGCGCTCCGTGGGAGTGAAGAAACCACCCGCCCCCCTGATGGCGGACTTGGGGAGAATGGCCAGACCCGAATCGCCGCAACTGGCAAGCAACAGGGTCGTTAGCGCGGCGGCGGCGAGGGAAAGGAGTCGGGAAGTCATGATAACGGGAGAAGCTCAGGCTCGGAGTCGGTCTGCTGACGCCCCAGCTTCTAAATCCCCCCCCCGGCCACGGCAACCCTAAACTTCATGTGTTAGAGAAAAATCCCGGCATGAATCCGTAAAGCTCTTGTTTTCAATGACTTGTTCATCAATATTTTTCTCGATTTCGGGTCGGAATTGGAGAATTTAGCAGCGGCGTGCTACCGGCCGCGGCGGCGAATGCCAGCGCTCCACCGGTGCTGGCGGGAGCAGCAAGCCGCACTGCCGGACGGAATCCCGTTGGGAAACAGGCCCCTTCGTCCCATGTTCCCGTGCCAGTGCCAGTGCCGCCCGTCATGACCTGCGGGTGCTTTGGTCTTGTGATTCAGTCGCGGGTGGCGGACGATTCCGGCATGAGCAAAACTGCATCCAACGGGTTGTTGTGTCTGACGCTGCTGATCGCGGCGGGGGTGGTTGGCGTGGTGCTGTGGAGGGCGGGGCAAGGTCCGGGGCACCAGGTGGAGCGCGTGGGTTTTCAGGATGCGGATGCACCGCTGATGATGCCAGAGGCGGGCGAAGTGGACGAGCGCTTTGATTTTCCATCCGCTTGGCAACGGGCGCAGATCCCGCAGGCGGCGAGGTTTGATCCGCCGTTGGGCTCGGATCATGGCGGCTTCACCTACAACGCCCAGGGCTTCTGGGAAATGAACGACGGGCGCGGGGGACGGCACCTCGGCGATGATCTCAATGGCATCGGCGGGATGAATACCGATCAGGGTGATCCGGTGTTCGCCACGGCGGATGGTTTGGTGGTGTATGCGGGCGAGCCCTCTCCTGGGTGGGGCAAGGTCGTGGTGCTGGCGCACCGGACGGCCGAGAGCACAGTGCTCCAGTCGATGTATGCCCATCTGGAGCGGATCGAGGTGGTGCCGGGGGCGCTGGTGGCCCGCGGATCGCGGCTCGGAACGGTGGGCACCGCGCATGGAAATTACCCGGCGCATCTGCATTTTGAAATGCGGGCCAGCGATGCGTTGTCAATCGGCGCGGGCTATGCGATGCAACAACTCGACCGCCTCGATCCGTCCGCCACCGTGGCCGCCCTGCGCCATGCCGCGCCGGAAGACCGCTCGCCAGCGGTGCTCGCCTGCCTGCTCGTGCCCAATGACAACCCTTGGTCCGGCGTCGAAACCAAGGATGCCAAGGGGGCTGAGCGGCTCATGGAGATTCTCGGCAAGGAGCCAACCCGATAGCTGCCGCGTCTCGCGGCAGGCCGTGCAGGCGGCGACTCGCTGCCCGAGCCTCCATGGCACCCCAGCCCGGCTCTCGGAATCTTCCGCCGCGCGGAGTGGAATGCGCCGGATGGTGAGCCTGCCACTTCCCGCTCAGCGCAGCGGAAATTCCTGGGACATGATTCCGCACTTGGAATGGACGGCTTGCCGTGGCAGGTTCAGGCCATGGCGATTGTTGATGCCAACCTTGCGGGAAAACGGCTGGTGATTGAAGAAACCGGCACGCCCGTGGAAAAACTCCGGGTGCAAGCGTTCCGCCCGCCGCCTGTCGGCACGGGCCAGGTTCTGGTCAGGATGCTCGCCGCGCCGGTCAACCCGGCGGACCTGAATTTCATCGAAGGCACCTATGGCGTGCAGCCGGTGCTGCCGACGACGCCCGGCGTCGAAGGCTGCGGCGTGGTGGAGACCAGTGGCGCGGCGGATTACCAGCCGGGCGACCGGGTTATTTTCCTGCGCCGCGCCGCCACCTGGGCGACGCATACCGTGGCGGCAGCCGAGACCTTGTTCAAGCTGCCGACTGCGATTGATCCATTGCAGGCGGCGATGCTCAAGGTCAACCCGGCGACGGCCTGGCGCTTGCTGCATGGCTTCGGCAAGCCGGAGGCTGGTGGCTGGATCGTGCAGAATGCGGGCAACTCGGCGGTCGGTCGCTGTGTCATCCAACTCGCCCGCGCTATGGGCCTCCGCACGCTCTCGTTGGTGCGGCGGCCGGAACTGATGGCTGAACTCACCCGCCTCGGCGGCGAGGTGGTGTTGTTAGATGACGAGGCCGGGCTGGCGGCGGCCAAGGCCGCGCTCGGCGGAGCCACCGCCGCGCTCGCCTTCAATGCGGTGGGGGGTGACAGCGCGTTGCGCCTGATGAATCTGCTGCGTGATGGCGGCGTCCACATCACGTTTGGCGCGATGGCCAAGCGTCCCCTAACTGTTCCGAACGGCCTGCTCATTTTCCGCGACCTCCAGCTTCGCGGGCTGTGGGTGACGCGGTGGATCGAGCACGCCCCGGCTGCGGAGGTCCGCGCGGTGTATGCCGATCTCGCGGCGCGGGTGACGGCCGGCACGCTGGTGCAAGCGGTGGATTCCACCCACCCGCTCGACGCCTTTCCTGCGGCGCTCGCCCGGCTCACTGCGGCGGATCGCGCGGGCAAGGTGCTGTTTGTTCCCTGCTGCTAGGCCGCGATCCGGACTTCCCCTGCCACCACCCGTCCAACGATGCGCCAACCAAGTTCTCATCCTTCCACAGCAGATGCCGGTCAAAGGCACGATCCTGCCCTGCATTCATTCTGGCCACGGACTCCCCACCCCCAGCCAAGTCCCCAGCCCGCTGGTCCGTTTCTCACTTGGGCACTGCGGGTGCCTGGTTTGCGCGGAGGGAGGCGGCCTGGCGCTGCGCCGCAGTGGCCAGATGGCCGGCCGGCAGCGTGCGGACGACCTCATCTAACAACTCGCGTGCGGCGGCGAGGTTGCCGTCCCTGGCAAGTTGCGCGGCGGTCGCGAGCGCGGCATGGGCGGCGGGGATCCGCAGGTCGGCGGAGCCGTCGGTGAGCACCATGCGGAGGGTTTTCGCGGTCTCGCCCGTGCCGATCATGCCGAGGGACGCCAGCGCTTCGGATGCCACGCCGCGTTTTGGATCGAGCGCCAGCTTCTGCAGCTCGGGTACCGCAAGGGTGTCGCGGCGCACTCCGAGCGAGTTCACCACTCCGGCCAGCAGGCGACCGTTGAGCCGGGGCAGGGTTTTGCGCAGGGCCTCTCCAGCAGCGGGATCCTGGATCGCTTCCAGCCCGCTGCGGGCGTAGTCGGCGAGAGGCTCGTGATCTAGCAAAGCGGCGAGGGCCGGCACCGCTGCGGGGCCTCCCACCACGGCGAGTTGCTGGCAGGCGCGGGCCTTTTCATGCACTCCGGCCTTGGAGGCGAGCACGGCCAGCGCTGACGCCTCGGTGGTTTCGGCAGCCGGACTGGAGCTAACCAAGGCGAGACCCAGCAGGGCCGGAACGAAGGAACGAATGGCAATCATAATCATCATAATAACGAGCAACTAACAAGATTCGGGTTCAGGCGTGCCACGGGGTGCGGCGGGCGCGGCTACACATGCGGTTGGCTTCAGCGTCTTTCACAAACGTCTCGGTGGCAGGGTCGAAGTGGACCTTGCGGCCGAGTCGCCAGCCGATGGCGGCGGCATGGGAGACGATGTGGCCGCGGCGCGTCACGTCGGCATTGGCCGCCGGCTTGGCACGCGATTTGACGCAGTCGAGGAAATTGCGGATGTGCTGGGTCGGGTCGGTTCCCGCGATCTCTTTGGGCGGACCACCCGTCAGGAGCGAGGGCGACGAGACTGCGATTTTACCGGAGTCCGCCGCCTCGACCCAGCCGGCGTCGCCCTCGAAGCGCACCGGGCAAGTCCCCGGGACGACCCAGTTGCCTTCGCCATTGAAGCCGGCGAGCCGCATGACCAACTTCACGCCGCTGGCATAACGGGCGTGGATGGTTTGCCCCTCGGCTTCAAACTCGATCGGAGTGGTGTCGTCCGCACTGGCGGCCCATTGGCAGATATCGACGGTATGCGCGCCCCATTCGGGCAAGGCCGCCCCGCCATGGAAATCGTAGTAGCCACGCCAGCGTCCTTCCACGTAGGCTTTGTTGTACGGTCGCCACGGCGCCGGGCCCAGCCAGCGGTCCCAGTCAACCACTTCGATGGTCGGCTCGGGGTCGGCGGGCAACCACTCGTGGCTCTCTTCGAGGGGAAGGATGGAGGCATGGACGGTGTGGATTTTCCCAAGGCGGCCACTGCGTGCCAGTTCCGCCGCGAAGCGGAAATTGTCGACGTTGCGGCGCTGGGTACCGGCCTGGAAAACCCGGCCGTAGCGATTCACGGCATCGGCCAGTTCCTGGCTCTCGCGGATGGTCATGCTGCAGGGTTTCTCACAATAGATGTCCTTGCCCGCCTTGGCGGCGAGGATGATGCCCAGGGCGTGCCAGTGATCGCCGGTGGCGATGAGGACCGCGTCAATATCGTCGCGGCCGAGGACTTCGAACAGGTCCCGGGTCTTGGCGCAGTCCTCGTTGCCGTATTGCCGGTTGGCCATCCGGCGAACCGTCTCGCGCCGCGCCTCCTGCACGTCGGCAATCGCCACAAACTGCACGTCGGGTTGCTTGAGAAACGCGGCGAGATCCTCCCGCCCGCGCGGGCCGATGCCGATGGCACCCACCACGATCCGGTTGCTCGGGGCCACCGCTCCGTTCTTCCCCAAGGCGGAGGCTGGAATGATCGTCGGCATCCCGAGGGTCAGTGCTGCGGTTTTCAAAAAGTGTCGTCGAGTGGATTGGGTGGTCATGGCAGGATCAGCGGATACCCCCGTGAACAGGGGCAACCGCCTGGCTACGGGTGAATGCACGCGAATATTTCAGGGGAACCATTTGATCACACCAAACCGATTTGACCACGGCATGCCAACGAGCTTCACGCCCGCGCTCCCGCCCGCCGCCGCCACCCCGCAATCAGGCCGAGCAAAACCCCGACGGCAAAGCCACAGACATGCCCGGCCACATCGGTGCGGGGATCGGAGCCCACCCCCAGCCATGACAGCAGCACCAGCCCGCCACCAAGCGGCACCAGGTGCCGGAAGCTGCTGGGACGGGCGCGATCCCGGGTGGCCTGGAAAACCGCCAGGCCGGTTAGAATCCCCAGTGCTCCAAACACTGCGGTGGAGGCCCCCAGCGATGAAAACCGTTCATCAAGGCGCGACGCCGCATTCAGCGCATTGCCCAAGGTGCCGGCCGCCAGGATGAGGGTCCACCCCAGCCACGGGCCGATCGACCGGCAAACCCAGGTGCCAAACAACACCCCACTGGCGATGTTGCTGATCAGGTGTATCCGATCGGCATGCAGAAACAACGCGGTGAACGGCCGCCACCACTCGCCTTGCACAAGAATCCCCCGCGACGACGAGACTCCTCGGGCAATGATCGCGGGATGTTCCTGCTGCAGCCAAAACACCACACACAAACTCAACACCCACAGCGCGGCCGGCAGAGCACCTCCATCAAAGTCGGCCACTTCCACCCGCACCGGGGCCGGCACCGCCTGCTCCTGCGCGTAGATGGCAAGCTCTGCATGAATGCGGCTCGCTGCGGCCGGATCCGCCAGCACCTCGTAGCCGTCCCCCTCTGCGGTTTTCTCAATTTGACACGCCAGCCCCATCGCCAGAATCACCAGCACGCTCTCAAACGCTTGCGCCATCTCCACATAACAACCGATCAGCACGAAATCGGGAGACTCGGCTGGAGGCGGCTCTGCGGAGGGCTTGCTCACTGGTTCGATAGGGCTGCTGGGGACTTCCGGCGGGGTGGATCGCACCGGCGACGGCCACCAATAGAGCCGGAATGGCGCCAAAGGCAAATCATCCGTGCCGGCCAGCCCGATTCGGGGCCAAATTGATCCCGCCGTCCGCGAGCTGCGCGAGTACTGCGGCGGGTAACATCGCGGCTTGGCGCAGCGCGGCAAGCGCCAGGGCATCGTGGCGTTTGGCCAGCCGCCGACCCTGCGCATCACGCACCAAGGGATGATGCAAATACACCGGCTCAGGTAACCCCAGCAGGGCTTGCAGCAAACGATGCAGATGTGTGGAGGGCAGCAAATCCTCCCCGCGGGTGACGTGCGTGATGCCCTGGAACGCATCATCCACCACCACCGCAAGATGATAGGCCGTGCCAATGTCCTTGCGGGCGAGGATCACATCCCCGAGCAGGCCCGGATTGACCTCCAGCGTGCCGTGACGAAGATCGGTGAAGGTCAGTCGGCCGCTCCTCTCCGCCGCTTGCCCCGCATCCAGACGCCAAGCATGGGTGCTGCCC
Source organism: Verrucomicrobiota bacterium (assembly GCA_026397725.1). Lineage (GTDB taxonomy): Bacteria > Verrucomicrobiota > Verrucomicrobiia > Verrucomicrobiales > Akkermansiaceae > Luteolibacter. The sequence goes on from JAPLUI010000179.1 coordinate 56,893, forward strand.
GCCGCGAGCCGTTGCTGCCGTTCCTCCATGCCCAGCCCGCGACAGGTCCCCGGATACAGCGGCCCTTCCGGCCCCTGGGGGGCGGCCGCCATCGCCGCCACCTCCTCCTCAATCTCGCGCCGCGTGCAAAAGCACGGATACACCAGCCCCAGCCGCCGCAGTTGCTCCAAGGCCGCCGCATACGCCGCCAGCCGGGTGGTCTGCCGCAAGGCCAAGCCATCCCAAGCAAATCCCAACCAGCGCAGATCCTCCTCGATGCCCGCATAATACTCGTCGCGCACCCGGGTCGCATCGATGTCCTCGTGACGCAGCAGAAATTCCCCGCCATGCAGCCGCGCCAGATCATGCGCCACCTTGGCCGCCAAGGCATGACCAAGATGCAAGCGCCCGGTGGGACTCGGCGCAAACCGCGTACGCACGATCATACCGGACGCTGCGCTGAAGCGCCGTGCTCGCGGGCGGCTGCAGGTTCAGCGGAAGGCACGCCGTGACTGCAGGATTGAGGGGCAGACAATTGGCTCACGCATTTCAAGCAAGGGGGCCGTTTCCAAACTATCGAAAGTCCGCCCGGCGGGTGGCGCGGACTACTCTGGTTAGGGCCGTGGCTCGCCCCGCGTTTCAAGTTTCGTCATCCGTGCGTTGAGTTGTTCGATTTGTTTGCTCAGTTTCCGCATTTCGTTGAGCATCGCGGCGCTGGCGTCCGGGAGGCGGGATGTTTCCGGCTTGCCCTGTTGCGGACCTGGGTCACGGCGAGGGGCTTCGCGTGGCACCAGTTTGTCGGTGGGGGCCGGTGCTTGCGGCTTGGACTGTTTCATTTCCGCCTCCATGCGGCTGATTTCCTGCCGGGCCTTGGCGGCATGCTCGGGATATCCTGCTGCCGCCAGATGCTCTGCAGCCTGGCGCAAATGCTGAATCCGTGCCGCAGGTGCATTATCTGCCGGCACCGCCGGCTTCGCCTGCACCGATGGATTCCAGTTGGGCAGGTTGGGCCGGGCCATCGGACCTTGTGGTCCCGCCGTGTTGGGCTGGGCCGTCCAGGGGCCCCAGCCGCCCTGCCTGTTAGGCATGACCATCGGCTGGTTCGGTCCCGCCGCATTGGGCTGAGGCATCGGCATCTCCTGCCAGTTGGGCAGGTTGGGCTGGCCCATCGGACCTTGCGGCCCCGCCATGTTGGGCTGGACCATTCGCGAGCCCCAGCCGCCCTGCCTGTTGGGCCGGGCCATCGGCCTTTGCGGTCCCGCCGTGTTGCGTTGGGCCATCCGGGGGCCCCAACCGCCCTGCCTGTTAGGCCGGGCCATCGAACGCTCCCGCCCTTCCGGCTTGGGTTGGGCTACCTGGTGCCGTGGTTCCGCTGGCCCTGGCTGGGCCATCGGACGTTGCGGTTTTTCCGCCTTGGGCTGGGCTGCCTGGTGCCGTGGTTCCGCTGGCCCTGGCTGGGCCATCGGACGTTGCGGTCCTTCCGCCTTGGGCTGGGTTGCCTGGTGCCGTGGTTCCGCTGGCCCTGGCTGGGCCATCGGACGTTGCGGTCCTTCCGCCTTGGGCTGGATTGCCTGGTGCTGTGGTTGGGTCGGCCCACTGGGTCGTTCGAGATTCGGCCGTTCCGGCTGTTTCATGGCGTTCTTAATCCGCTCGGCAAGTTGAGGATTGTCCTTGGCGAGCGCATGGAGACGCTCGGCAATGCCGCGAGCTTCCTCAACCTTGCCGGCGCGGCGCAGTTCCTGCATTTCGCGGAGCATGGCCCGAATCCGTTCGGGATTGGGTGCCTCGCGCTGGACTTCCTGGTGGGCGGGTGGGCTGCCCTGATCCTGCGCCTGGCTGGTCATGGGAAACAGCATCAGCCCGGCGGCAAACGCCGGAAACAATTGCAAACAATGGAGTGTTGGTTTCATGGTAATATGGGGCTGGTTTGATGAATCATCTCATTCTAAAAACCCGCCAGATCCGAAAAGTTGCCACTGCCAGGCGAATTGTTCGGAAGACCGTCGCGGCTCGAAACGAGGTGGCAACCTCACCCGGCCGGGTTTCCAAGGCGTCAGATCGGTTTGCCCTTCCAAAACCGGAAGGCCCGGCTTAGTCTGCCCGCCCATGAAAATCCCGATCGGCATGACGATGGCAATCTTCGCGACTTTCCAGGCTCCGGCCCAGGATGCTCAACCCGTTCAACTGTGGTCTGCCGCCGCGCCCGGTGCGCTGGGCACCGAGGGCAAGGACATTCCGACGCTCACCCCGTATCCGGCCAAGTCCGACAAGGCCACCGGCGCGGCGGTGGTGATCTGTCCCGGCGGCGGCTACGGCGGGTTGGCGGGGCATGAAGGCAAGGACTACGCGCTGTGGCTCAATGAACAGGGCATCACCGGGTTCGTCCTCAAGTACCGTCTCGGCAGTGCGGGCTACCGACATCCGGTCATGCTCGGCGACGCCGCTCGCGCCGTGCGCCTGGTCCGGGCCCGGGCCACCGAGTGGCAGGTGGATCCCAAGCGCGTCGGCATCATGGGCTCGTCGGCCGGCGGGCACCTGGCCGCGACCTTACTGACCCATTTCGATGCTGGCGACGCCAAGGCCAGCGATGTCGTCGAGCGTCAGAGTTCGCGCCCCGATCTTGGCATCTTGTGCTACGCGGTCATTTCAATGGGTCCGAACACCCACCAAGGCTCAAAGCATAATCTGCTGGGTGACGCGCCTTCCGACGAGCTGGTGAAACTGCTCTCCAACGAACTGCAAGTCACGCCGCAGACTCCGCCGTGCTTCCTCTGGCATACCTGGGAGGACAGCGCCGTGAAGGTGGAAAACACGCTGGACTTCGCCCTCGCCCTGCGCCGCGCCGGCGTGCGCTTCGATTTGCACATCTACGAAAAAGGCGGCCATGGCCTCGGCTTGGGCAGCGGCACCGATGATCCGAGCAAATGGCTGGACTGGACGCGCGACTGTGCCTCGTGGCTCAAGGTGGAGGGTTTCGGGCGGAAATAGCGGAGCAACTCCAGCCCCAACATGCCACCGATGACGCGGTTGCAGCCTTGGACCTCGGCTCTCGATTGCGGATTTCAGGTTGAAATTTCTTGCTTTTTCACCCTGTCACTTTCTTGACATTGGCGGCCGGATGGAGCACCATGGCGGTGCCGACGCGGAAAACAGTCCGCCGTCGGTACCCCAACCCACCTCAACCAAATCAAAATCATGGGCGACAAATCCCCCAAGGCAAACCAAAAGAAGTCCACCCAAAAGCAGGCCAAGGCCAGCAGCTCTTCCCAGGCGAAGAAGCAGGCCACTATCAAGAAGTAGTAGCGGCTCGTTGGCGCAGGTCTCTCCTGATGCAAGCAACAGGAGAAACGGATACAGCTTTGCTCCTTCGCGCGGGTCCGAAGGATGGGACTGTCGTGGCGTGAACCGAACCGCCAGCCTCACTCGCAATCTTTGATTGCTGCGGAGGTTCGTGCTGGTGCGTGATCGCCCAACGGCTTTTTTTCGTTACTACTCAGGTATGGCAGAATCATTTATGGCAGAATCATTTCAGAATTGGAAAAAGTCATTGGATCAACCCCTGTCTGTGCGCATCCGCACGCAGACAGACAGACCAGTGATGAATCCCCCTCAAGACTCTTGAAAAATGATTCTGCCATAAATGATTCTGCCATGAATTCTTTGGAACCTGAGTGGTAACCGGAAAAGAATGAATTTACTTTTCGCTGGTCTTCTTGGAAGGGGAATTCACGCTGCCGTCAAGGGATGCTCCATGGTGGGGCGGCCCGAGTTGTCATCGTCATGAAGATTTCCTGCCCCAATCCATCCTGCGGCCTGCCCCTGAGCGGCCCCAAGGCCATGCTCGGACGCCGCCATGCCTGCCCGAATTGCGGGCACTCCTTCATCTGGAGCGCTTGCTTCCACGCCGGGGATTCGTTCGTGATCTACGACCTCGAGACGACCGGCCTGTATCCCGATGCCGACGAGTTCATCCAGATCGCCGCTGTTAGATTGCGGGCGGGTTGCGTGTGTTCGGCGGAAACGTTCTTCAGCTTTGCCCGCCCCCGCCAGCGCATTTCGTCGTTCATCACCAGCTACACGGGCATCAGCAACGACGATGTGCGGGATGCGCCGCGGCCCGAAGAGGTTCTGTGCGGCTTTGCCCGCTGGGCTGGGGACGCCACCCTCATCGCACACAACGGCAAGCGCTTCGATGGCAAATTTCTGGCGGCGACCTGCCTGCGCCACCGCCTGCCGACGCGGGAGGCGCAGTGCATCGACTCGATTCACATCTCGAAGATGCTCTTCGGCAACACCCGTGGGACCGGGCATTCCCTGGACCATGTGAAGTCACGCCTCGGCTTGCAGGACACGGCCATGCGCCGGCACGATGCCCGGGGCGACGTGGATCTCCTGGGCCGGGCCGTCGAGGAGATGTCGCGCCGGCTCAGCCTGGATGCCGCCTTCAATGGCGTGCCCCGCCACGCCACCCTGCTGCCCCACGCTTGATCCCGTGCATGGGAAGACGCGAATTGCAAAAAACCGATTTCCCGCCTGGGTGCTGAAAGATGATCTCTTCCCGCAGCGTTATCCTGCCCGTGATGAGTACCGTGGACGAAAAGAAATCAACACGTCGTGACTTCCTGAAGACGACGGGCACGGCCGCCGCCGCATTTGGCTTTCCCACCATCATTCCTGCCAGTGCCCTTGGCAAGGGCAACACGCCGGCACCCAGTGAGCGCATCGTCATGGGCGGCATCGGCATCGGCAACATGGGCGGCGGCGATCTGGGCAATTTCCTCGGCAACAATGAGGTGCAGTACGTCGCCGTTTCCGACGTGCGCAAGGGCTCCCGCAACGGAGCCAAGGAGCGGGTGGACAAGCAATACAACAACAAGGACTGCACCGCCTACGGCGACTTCCGCGAACTGCTGGCCCGCGAGGACATCGATGCCGTGCATATCGCCACTCCGGACCATTGGCACGCCATCATGGTGATCGAGGCCTGCCGCGCCGGCAAGGACGTGTATTGCCAGAAACCCGAGACGCGCACCTTGCGCGAGGGTCCGCTCATGGTGGAAGCCGCCCGCCGTTACGGCCGCGTGGTTTCCGGTGGCAGCCAGCGCGTGTTCGAGGACTACCGCGACATCGTCCGCAAATGTTGGGGCGGCGAGCTTGGGCCGATCAAATCCATCAACGTCAACGTCGATCCGCTATCCCAGCCGTGCAACCTGCCAGCGGAGAACTGCCCCGATGACATGGACTGGGAAATGTGGCTCGGGCCCGCACCCTGGGCACCGTACAATCGCAATCGCTGCGATGGCAATTTCTCCTGCAACGGCAACAGTTGGCGGTCCTACAGCGACTATTCCGGCGGCGGCATGACCGACTGGGGCGCACACCATTTTGGGGGTGCCACTTTCGCCGTCGATATCCGGGAATTGCAGCCCGCCGAGGTCTCCCTGGTCGAAGAGGGTGGCAAGAAATTCGTTGCTCTCAAGTATCCCAACGGAGTGGTGCTGACGCACAACAAGCCCGGCAAGGGCAATCTGGAGGTGGAAGGCACGCCGGGCGAGAAGCGGGCAGCCAAAGAGGTGCCCGGATACAAGGCCAAGGGCGGCATCTATTCCGACTTCACGCATTGCGTCAAGACCCGCGAAAGACCGTTCCGCGACATCGAGTTCGCCGTCAATACCGTGGCGGTCAGTCATCTCTGCATCATCGCCTACACCTTGGGCCGCTCGCTGAAGTGGGACGCCGCAAGACAACAATTCACCGGCGACGAAGAAGCCAACCGCTTCCTTGATCGGGCCCGCCGCGAACCATGGCAACTGTAGCCGACACTGCTCCATTCAAATCACAAAATCTCCATCAAGAAAGACACCGAATTATGTTAGACCAAGCTTTTGACGCATTGAAGACCTATGACTGGGGAGTGGATCCCAATGTCCTCAAGCCCATCGACGAAGCGATCGTGGCGACCCACAGCGATGCCGCAGCCCGCAAGGAGCTGGAGGCCCGTCTGATCGCGGTGCTCAAGACCGAGATGCCTCGCGCTGCCAAGGATGCCGTGTGTCGCGCCCTCAAGACCATCGGCACGGCAGCCTCGGTCCCGGCGCTGGCGGCGTTGCTGGCGGATGAAAAGCTCTCCCACATGGCCCGTTACGCGCTCGAACGCATCCCCGAACCGGAAGCCGGCCAGGCCATGCGCGAGGCGCTCCCGAAGGTCTCCGCCAAGCTCAGGATCGGCCTCCTCGCATCGCTGGGGGTCCGCGGCGAAGCGACCGCAATCGCCCCGCTGCAAGCCCTGCTCGCTGACAGCGACCCGAGCGTCGCCGCCGCCGCCGCATACGGCTTGGGAGCTATCCGCTCGCTGGAGGCGGCCAAGGCCCTCGTCGTCACCAAGCCAAATGCCGGGACCAAGGCTGCCATCGCCGATGCCTCCATGGCATGCGCGGAAACGCTCCTGGCCGCCGGTAACAAGGTCGCCGCGAAAGCCACTTACGAGAAGATCCTCGCCAGCACTCCGTCCAAAGCGGCCAAGGCTGCCGCGACGCGCGGCCTGCAGGCGTGCGCCAGCAAGTAGCCCCGGCACGACCCTGAAACTCTCCGCATCCAAGCTGTTTCTCGTGCTCTGGCGGCATGGGTTCTCCAAAGGGATCCCATGCCGCGTCCAAAGTGGGGAGCTGCCCTTGCGGAAGGTATTTGTGCCGGTGCCATCGAATGCCCGGGTCGGCAAATATTCAATGCCAAGAGACCACCAGACTTGAACCAAACATGAATGACCAAATGAGACACCCGCAATCCGCAAAAACGAACCAGACCTTGCCACGCTTTGCCACCGCCGTGCTGGGCATGGCCCTCGCGCTGCCCGCCGCAGCCGAGGAAGCCAACTCCGCGGCGGCGCTGACCAGGGCCGCCGCGCCGGGCACGCAAGCGCTGGAGATCCGACTGCCCAAGCCCTTGTTCGTCGGCACGCCCAAGAACATCAAGTCCAAGAATCTGGAAAAGCCGCTCCCCGGCAAGCGCCCCATCTATCAGGTGCCCGCCGGCACGGTCTTGTTGTCCGCGGGCAAGAAGGTTGACAGCAGCGATCAAGCCCCGATCATCGGCAGCTTGGAGTTGGTGACCGACAAGGACAAGGAAGGGAGCGACACCAGCATCGTGGAACTCTCACCGGGCAAACAGTATGTGCAGATCGACCTCGGCAAACCGGCACAGCTCGCCGCGCTGGTCGTCTGGCACTATCATCAGGATGCGCGCGTTTATCGCGACGTCGTGGTGCAGGTTGCGGAGGACCCGGATTTCATCACCGGGGTGAGCACCCTGTTCAACAACGACGACGACAATTCCTCCGGACTGGGTGCGGGCAAGGACCAGGAGTACCTCGAGAACTATGAGGGAAAGCTGATCGACGGAAAGGGCGCCAAGGGGCGTTACGTCCGCCTTTTCAGCAACGGCAACACCTCCAACGACGCGAACCATTACATCGAAGTTGAGGTTTACGGCAAGTGGCCGGAATGAATCGCACCTGCGGATGAACCCCGATGGAGCCGGAGCCCCATGCGGCGGCGCTTGCCGCACAGTCGTTGTCCATGGGGGGCAAGTCGTGGTGTCGGCGGCTTGGTTCCCGGCAGGGTGTGCTAGGCGTGGTGCTGGTCTTGCTGATCGCGGTTGGTGCGCTGGGGTTTCGTTTGCAGCAGTTGGAGCGGCGCCCCCTGCATGTGGATGAGGCTCCTGATGAAAGCGGTTGGCGGTGGTCCCTAACGCGGCGCCCCCTGCATGTGGATGAGGCGGTGCAGGCCGTCAAGGCCGGCGAGCTTTACGACAGCGGTCAGTATCGCTACAACCCGCTGGAATTCCACGGCCCCAGCCTGTACTATTTCACCTTGCCGGTGCTGAAACTCAGTGGGGCAAAGAGTTTCGCCGAAGCCACCGATGCCGACTTCCGGCTGGTGCCAGTGCTCTTTGGGGTGGGACTGATCCTGCTGCTCTTGCCCCTGCGCAGGGATTCCGGCAGCGTGGTTATGGTGAGTGCCGCCGTCTTGATCGCGGTTTCGCCGGCGATGGTCTATTACAGTCGTTATTACATCCAGGAGATGTTGCTGGTTGCCTTCGCCGGCCTCGCGTTGTGCGCATTGTGGCGATACTTTCGCACGCCGCACAGGCCTTGGAGCCTGCTGTTGGGCCTGGCCATCGGGCTGATGTATGCCACCAAGGAAACCAGCGTCATCTTCTGCGCGGCGATGAGTGTCGCCTATGGCTGGCTCATCCTGCGCCGGCGCTACCGCGAAGGCCGCCCCCTGTGGAATCTCAGCCGCCGCCAGGTCTGCCACCTGCTGTTGACAGTTGGGGCCGCCGCCATGGTTGCCATGATGTTTTACTCGTCCTTGTTCTCCCATCCGCGCGGACCGTTGGATTCGCTGTTGGCCTTCCGCCATTATTTTGATCGCAGCGGAGGCGATGGGAGTGCGGCCCTGCATCAACAGCCCTGGTATTACTATCTGAAAATGTTGTGCTATACCAAGAATGCCCCCGGTCCGTGGTGGAGCGAGGGGTTCATTCTGGCGCTGGCTGCCGTGGGCTTCATTGCCACCGCCTGCCGACGGGTGCCCGGTGCAATCCATCCCGATCTGGCGTTGTTGCTGGCGGTTTACACGCTCTGCATGACCCTTGCCTTCTCGTTGATTCCTTACAAAACCCCATGGAACATGCTCGGATTTCTGCACGGCTTGATCCTGATGGCCGGGATTGGGGCCAGCACGGTTTTTCATTGCCTCCCCCGCTGCGGCGCGCGTGCAGTGCTGGTGTTGCTCCTGCTGGCGGGTGCCAGGCAGCTCGCGGCCCAAGCCTCGCGGGCCATCTCCCCCAGCTTTTGTGCCGACCCGCGCAACCCTTATGTCTATGCCCATTCCGTGCCGGATGTGGTCCGCCTGGCCCGCCGCATCAGCGAGATCGCCGCGCTGCATGCCGACGGGCGCTCGATGCGGATTCATTTCATCACGCCGGACTATTGGCCGCTGCCCTACTATCTGCGCAAGCTGAACCGGGTCGGCTACTGGAGCGCCATCCCGGCCAGTCCCGACGCGCCCGTCATCGTCGTCAACTCCGAGCTGCAGGAGCAACTGGAACCCCTGCTCCGTGAGCGCTATCACACGGAGTTTTTCGGCCTCCGCCCGGGGGTCCTCCTCATCCTCAATATCGAGCAGGACCTGTGGGAGCGCTATCTGCGGGACCTCAAACCAGTTCCGCCATGATCGCGTCAACCAGCACGCGACCGTGGTGCATGGCCAGTGATCCGGATAACACCCGGCACGTGGTCCAGGCGCTGGCATTGTTTGGTTTCACCCATGGTGAAGCAACGGAAAGCCTTTTCACGAAGCCGGGATTTGTGGTGAGGATGGGGCTGCCTCCAATGCGGATCTTATTTGGAAGGAAGACCCCAGCCTCCTGACTTCCCCTCGACATTCCCCTTGTCATCGGCAAATCCCCGGCTAGCCTGTGGCCATGAACGAACTCATCGAAGCTGGCGATCCGCAGACCAAAGTGGTCGGCAAACGCCGCCCGCCTGGGGAGGGAATCCAGCAGCGCATGCTGCGGTTTGACCGCCTTCAGCAGCAAATGGGACGGCTCTGGGGTTCGCTGCCGTTTCCGCAGGGGGTGCATCGTTTCGAAACCCACGAACAGTTTGAAACATGGAAGACCACCCTGCTGATGCGGAATTCACCCGCCCGCCGGTAACCGCAGACTTGGTAGAACTCTGCCGGCTGCTCAATGTGCGGCAGGCCAACTACATCGTTGTCGGCGGCATGGCGGTGAACATCCATGGCTACACCCGCAACACCGACGATATTGACCTGCTCATTGAAACCACCCCGAGCAACGAGCAAAAGGTTTTGGAAGCGCTCGCATTGCTGCCGGAGGGGGCCGCCAAGGAATTGCAGCCGGGTGAGATCGCCGACTATGTGGTCGTGCGGGTGTGCGACGAGATCACCGTGGACCTCATGGCCAAAGCTGGCGGGCACGACTATGCGGCCGCGAAGGATCTCGTGAGTGAGATTGAGATTGCAGGCGTGACCATCCCCTTTGCCTCGCCAACCTTGCTGTGGAAAACCAAGCAGACGCATCGCGAAAAAGACGCCATGGATCGCGTCTTCCTGCGCAAGCTCCTCGAAGATCGTGGCGAGTGGCCGGTGCAGTGACGTTTGGCGGCGATCATGCCAAAGGCGTTAGGTCCGCCGTCCCACGGTTGCCGTCGCAGGACGGCTTCCTTGGGAAGTTTACCGTTGGGATAGGAAACCCCGAGCCAAATCCTGCTGTGCAAAAACCCGCCGCGGCGCGGTTCGTGCCCGTGAGGTCAGATCAACTCCGCCGCGATCGGATCAACCAGCGCGCGACCGTGGTGAATGAGCATGAGGCGATCCTCTGTTAGGCACAACAGACCTTCGGCGGCGAGGTGAGTGGCGCGGGTCAGTGCGTCCGGATTGAGCAGGGCCAGCGGGATGCCCTCGCGGGTGCGCAGACCCAAGGCGATGCGCTCCAAGCGCCGGGCCTCGGGATTGAGGGTTTCGGCCTCGGCCAGGGCATGGCCGACGGTTTGGATTCGGGCGATGTAGCGGGCCGTGTCGGACACGTTCTTTGAACGGATGTGCTCGATGGTGGAGACCGCCGACGGCCCCAGGCCAAGGTAGTCCTCGCCGCGCCAGTAGCCGCAGTTATGTGCGGAATGATGGCCGGGACGCGCGAAGTTGGAGGTTTCATAGTGATCGAATCCGGCCTCGGTTAGAATGGCGTCGGCCAAGTGGAAGAACTCGGCGTTGTGGTCCTCATCGTCGCGCAGGTCGCCCCGCCGCAGCGATTCGATGAAGGCGGTGTCTTCTTCATAGGTGAGATTGTAGGCGGAAATGTGCTCGGGAGTGAGCGCGAGCGCCTGCTCGAGCGTGGCCTGCCAGTCGTCCCTGGATTGTCCGGGGATGGAGAACATGAGGTCGAGATTGACCGAGCGGATGCCGGCCTGCCGCAGGATCGCGACGGAAGCCACCGCCTGGGCCACGGTGTGTTCGCGGCCGAGGGTTGCCAACACCTGCGGGGCGAACGCCTGGATGCCGAGCGACACGCGGGTGACCCCCAACTCGCGAAACAAGCGGGCCTTGCCGACCTCAAAGGTGGCCGGATTGGCTTCGAGCGTCACCTCATCGAGCGTGGCAAAATCCAACAACCCGTGCAGGGCCGTGAACAAGCGGGTGAGATGCTTGGGCGAGAGCATGCTGGGCGTGCCACCGCCGAGGTAGAGCGTGCGGGGTGCCGCGGCACACTGCGGGATGCGCCGCCGGGCCTCGGCGGCGAGGGCCTCAACGAAGGACCCAAGCGGCGTCCCGCCCGGGGTGTGCTTGTAAAACGAGCAATACGGGCAAACGCGATGGCAATAGGGAATATGGACGTAGAGGAGCAGGGCGAAGGGACATTATCATGAGGAGGCCAGCGGCGAAAGGCCAGAGGAGGGGAGGCTCCGAAAACCCGCCAATTCTCCCATCTGAGCCTCTGCCAGCGGGAAATTATCCGGATTTGCGAGAATATGAGGCGAGAAATGGGTTGCTTTACCGGGTTACTGCATCAACGTTAGTCCACGCATGACGGTGCAACCGATAATAATTCAAGGTGGAATGGGAGTGGGAGTGTCGAATTGGCGATTGGCCCGGGCGGTTTCGCAAACGGGACACCTGGGGGTGGTGAGCGGGACGGCCTTGGACCTGTTGTTGACGCGGCGCTTGCAGCTTGGCGATCCGGGCGGGCACATGGCGGCCGCAGCCGCACGCTTTCCTTTTCCCGCGATCGTCGAGCGGGTGTGGAAGCGCTATTTTGTGGAAGGCGGCAAGGCCGTGGCGAAACGGTTTCTGGGCGTGCCGATGCACTCGCTCAAACCCCCCCAGGATTTGGTGGATTTGACGGTGTTGGCGAATTTTGTGGAAGTGAATCTGGCCAAGCACGGTCACCACGGACTGGTCGGGATCAATTTGTTGGAAAAAATCCAGCTTCCCACCGTGCCCTCGTTGTTTGGTGCCATGCTGGCGGGCGTGGATTACGTGCTGATGGGAGCAGGCATCCCGCGGGCGATTCCGGGCATTCTGGACCAACTCGCCGCAGGCCAGCCGGCCCGCTTGAAGATCGATGTCCAAGGTGCGGCGGCGGATGAGGAGTACTTCACCGAATTTGACCCCGTTCCCTATTTGAAATCGCCGGAGCAGCGCCTGGATCGGCCAAAGTTCCTGGCCATCGTTTCCTCCGCCACCTTGGCCATCGCCCTGGCCCGCAAATCCTCGGGGCGGGTCGATGGCTTCATCGTCGAAGGCTGGACGGCCGGCGGCCACAATGCGCCACCGCGTGGCCACATGCAACTCGATGCCGCAGGCGAACCCATCTACGGCGAGCGTGATCTGCCGGATCTGGAGAAAATCGCCGCGTTGGGCCTGCCCTACTGGATGGCCGGGTCATTCGGGGATCAGGGGAAAATCGCTGAAGCGCAAGCGCTCGGCGCGGTTGGGGTGCAGGTGGGAACGGCCTTTGCGTTTTGCGAGGAATCCGGCATTGATCCGGAGTTGAAGCACAAGGTGCTCGATGGCAGCCGCCGCGGGGTGCTGCGCGTGTTCACTGATCCGGTGGCTTCGCCCACCGGATTCCCCTTCAAAATCATTCAAGGCGGAGCGGCCACCGCCATCCCGGTCTGTGGCGAAGGCCGCATCCGGGTCTGTGATCTGGGCTACCTGCGCCATCTGTACCGCAAACCCGAGGGTGGCGTCGGCTACCGCTGCCCGAGTGAACCCATCGACGATTACCTGCGTAAAGACGGAGCCCTGGATGACACCGTGGGCCGCCAATGCGTCTGCAACGGGTTGATTTCCACGCTGGCTTTGGGCCAGTCGCTGGCGGATGGCACCACCGAAAGACCGCTCCTGACCGGTGGCGACGATGCGGTGGCAGTCGCTCGATTCCTCAACCCCGGGCAGAATTCCTACCGCGCGCAGGATGTCATCGCACGTTTGCTGAGCTGAAGCGGAGCCAATGGCAGGGCACCGGCTGGATTGCTAGATCGCATCCCCGAAAACCCGCCGAAGCGGGGGGACATGGCCAGCGGTGACTCGTCACCGCTTTGCCGCAGGCTGACTTTCCCACCTTGCTGGCACCCCGATTCAGCGGCACGGTGAAGCTGTGAACTTTCGTTTTCATCGGAAATCGCGGCAGTCCCGTTCATGCACGGTGGCGAACTCGCTGGAGCCCTCATGAAAACGCTTGCGTCCACCCCCGGCTTGCCGCACTCTCCCGGCATGGCGAAAGCGAAAGACGAAACCCGGGTCTCGATCAAAGTGTTCCTCTACGGCATCCAGCCGCAGATTTGGCGGCGCTTCACGATTTCGATGGAGGTGACCTTTGTGGCCCTGAGCGACGCGATGCAGGCGGCGCTGGGCTGGGATAACAAGCACCCGCACGAGTTCCGCCACGGCAAGGGCAAGCGCCTCGTGGATGTGATCGGCCCGGTCGGCTTGGAAGACCAGACGGCGGGGGAGTTTCAGGATGAAGCGGTGCTCACGGTGGCCGGGTTTCTGGGGCGCAAGAAGCTGCCGATCCGGATGCTCTACCGCTATGATTTTGCGGACGAGTGGATTCATGAGGTGGTGTTTGAGAAGCGGGTGGCGGGCAGCGGGCCGCCCGAGTTGTTGGACGGATCGCGGGCCTGCCCGCCGGAGGATTCCGGGGGTGCCTTTGCCTACATGCGGGCGCTCCACGGCGACGCGGAATGGATGAATCCCGGCTATGACCCCGAAGCCTTCGATCCAAAGGCGGTTGACTTCACCCCCAGGAAACCGCGGGCAAAACGCTAAGCACCCGCCGCCGGAAGCCGCACGCGGGACCCCACGGACCCGATGGAAACCGGATTTTGTTAGGCGGGTTGCCGCAGGCTGCGGGCTGTCGCGGCGGCAGGCGGGGATAATTCCCGCACTTCGGGCTTCTCAAGGGGCGGGGGTTTTGGCAGGGTCCGGGCATGTCGGAGATGCAAGCCTTGGCAATTGTGATTCTGCTCGCCGTGTGTGCGGGTTTCCTGCTGTTGTTGTGGCTGGCGGTGCGGCGGGCCGGTCGCGGCTGGCGGCGCGTGGAGCGCTTGCTGGAGGACCTGCACGGCGGCAGCTTGCCGGTGGTGCCGGCACCGCCAGCGAGCGCCGCCGGTAATGCTTCGCGGGGCCGGGCCTTTGAGACTTTCCTGGGGGAAGATCCGGCGCGGCGGAAGCTGCCCAAGAGCGAGCAATTCAGTGCCTATCGCCGCTGGCGCCGGGAACACGGCCTGAATTGGTCAAAACCCTGAGCCGCCGCCTCCCGCCATGCGGAAAAAACGATTTTTTTGGATTGCAAGGTTGGCATTCGTTTGCATCCTCGCGCATCCCCGAGCGCTGCAATGTTCGGGTTGCCATTGCATTTATCTGTGCTCCATTTCCGCCCTCTAGCCAATTTCCCACCGCCCTCCCATGGCAAACATCTTTCCCCGCTGGTCAAACCTGCTGCCACTGAAAATCGCCGTTTGCGTGCTTTCAGTGGCGGGTGGGGTGGTGCTCGCGTTCACCTACTACGCGACCCCGAAAGCGCTGGTGGTGGGCTACCAGCCATCCCAGCCGATGCCGTTTTCGCACAAGCTCCACGTCGATCAGATCGGCATGGATTGCCGCTACTGCCATTCGTTCGTGGAGGTGGCCGGGCATTCGAACGTGCCGACGGGCAACACCTGCTGGAATTGCCACCAGCACATCCAGCGGGAAAGCCCGAAGCTGGCGCCGCTGCGGAAATCGATGGATCCGGCCTTTCCGGGCTACGATGGCAAGCCGATCGAGTGGGTGCGCATTCACAAGGCGCCGGATTACGTGAAGTTCAACCACTCGGCACACGTCAACCGCGGGATTTCCTGCGTGAGCTGCCACGGCGCGGTCGATCAAATGGAAGTCATTGCCCAGGACCAGAACCACTCGATGGGCTGGTGCCTCACCTGCCACCGCGCGCCGGAAACCCAACTCCGCCCGCTCGAGGAAGTGTACAACATGAAATACGACGCGGCGCAGTACCTCAAGGCGCACCCGCAGCCCGAGGTCACGACGCCCGCCGAGTTCGGGCTCATGCTCAAAGAGCAATTCATGGTGGCTCCCAAGACGACCTGTGCCACCTGCCACCATTGAGCCCTCCGCCTTCAACCCGATTTTCAATCCCCCATTTCCCGCAGTCTAACATGAGCAAGCGCATTTGGAATCACCCCGCAGTTCCCGCCGCCGAAACCACCGTCGCCTGGCGCAGCGCGGGGCAGCTTGAAGACAGCGCCGAATTCCGCCAGTGGCTGGAGCACGAGTTTCCGCAAGGGGCCGCCGAGCTGGCCGATGCCGACGACGCGGAAGTTTCCCGCCGCTCGTTCCTCAAACTGATGGGTGCCTCCACCGCGCTGGCGGGCCTGGGCATGGCCGCCTGCCGCCGCCCGGAAAGCTATATCGTCCCCTACACCAAGGCCCCCGAATGGGTGATTCCCGGCAAGGCAACCTACTATGCTTCTAGTATGCCACGTGCCCACGGGGCCACGCCGCTGGTGGTCACCTCCTTCGAGGGCCGCCCGACCAAGGTTGCGCCGAACCACCTCCATCCGGAGGCCGAGGGCACCGATGCCTTTGCCCAGGCCTCCGTGCTGGACCTCTACTCGCCATCCCGCTCCCGCCATTTCCTCAAGTCCGGAAAAACGGCCGCACGTGCCGACTTCGAGACCGCCCTCGCCGCGCTGGCCACCGACAAGGCCGCGAAAATCGGTTTTCTGTTCGGGGCCGACGACAGTCCGACCCGGGCCCGGCTGCGCAAGGATCTCGCGGCGAAGTTCACCGCAGCCAAGTTCTATCAATACGAAGCGCTCACCGGCGAGACTGCGGCCGCCCTCGGCGACGGGGTGAAAATGGTGGCGGATTTTGCCGGGGCGGAGCGGATATTGTCGTTAGACTGTGATTTTGTCGGGACCGATCCGCAAGGGCCGGTGACGGCGTTTTTCGAGCGCCGCAAGCCGGAAGGCCAGGGCTACGCGGCCACGCCCGAGGCCGCGAAAATGAACCGCCTCTATGCCGTCGAAGCCGCCTACACCCTCACCGGCGGGATGGCCGATCATCGCCTGCGGGTGGCCCCGAGCCGGGTCCTAACCGTTGCGGCCCAGCTCGCCCGCGGCATCGTCAGCAACACCGACCTGGTCACCCAAATTGAGCCGCTCAAGGACGCCAGGCAAATCGCGTGGGTCCAGGGCGTGATCGCCGATCTCAAGGCACACGCCGGGAAATCCATGGTGCTGGCGGGTTCGCGCCAACCCGCCGCCGTTCATCACCTCGCCCTCGCCATCAATCTCGTCCTGGGCAACCTCGGCGCTGACAAGCCGCTCGCCGCCCTGCAAACCGAAACCGCGGGCCTCGGCACTCTATCCACCCTCACGGCGGACATCGCGGCGGGTGCCGTCGAAATCCTCGTCCTGCTCACCCCGTCCAATCCGCTCTACGATGCACTGCCCGATCTCAAGTTCGACGAGGCCTTCGCCGCGCTCAAGACCAGCATCCACCTCGGCATGCGCACGGATGCCACGGCGCACGGTGCCACCTGGCACGTTCCCGCCGCCCATTATCTCGAAGCGTGGTCGGATGCTCGCAGCACGCGCGGCACCTACACGACGGTCCAGCCGATGCTGCTGCCGCTCTATCCGGATTGTGTGGCCGAGTTCGAGTTGCTGCTCGCCCTGTTGTCGGACGATGGCAAGTTGCTCAACGGCGAAGGACCCAAAGGCGAAGCGTCGCCCGCCTATGGGGCCGTCCGTGCCACCTTCACCGCACTGGCCGGGGCCGGGGATGCCGCATGGAAAAAGCTCCTGCGCGAGGGCTTCCATCAAGGTTGCGCCTATCCGGCGGTGATGCCGAAAATCGCCGATTCCGCCGCCGCCGACATCGCCGCCGCCAAGGCCGCCGCCCCCACGCCGGAGGCACTCGAAATCCTCTTCGCCACCGACGCCTCGGTCCATGACGGCCGCTGGATCGAGAATGGCTGGCTCCAGGAAGCACCCGATCCGATCTCCAAACTCACCTGGGACAACGCCGCGCTCATCGCCCCGCTGACCGCGAAAAACCTCGGCATCTACGACCTGATCATCAACCCCGAGCCGGTCACCAAGGTGCTGGGCATCGAGGGCACCTATGGCAAGTCCTATCCGGATGGCGAAGGCGAACACCGCCGCTCGCCGATGCTCCGCGTGGTGGTCAATGGCAGCCACCTGGACCTCCCGGTCCTGATTTCATTCGGCCAGGCGGAAAACACCCTCGTCATCCCGTTAGGTTATGGCCAGGGCTGCGATGACGACGACGAACTCAAGCGCTCGACGGCCCATGCCGCGCACGTCGGCCGCGTCGGGGTGAATCGCGGGTTCAACGCCTATCCGCTGCGCCGCGCCAAGGCCCCGTATTTTGCCACCGGCGCCACCGCCAGCAAGACCGGCGGAGTCTATTCCGTCGCCGTCACCCAGGAGCACAGCGCCATGTATGGCCGCGCCCTGGCCCGCGAAGTCTCGACACTCGAGGATAAGGAAAAGGGCTCGTTCGAAAGCCAGCTTGCCAACGTGAAAAGGCATGGCAACGACGCCCACGCGCCGCCCAACGTCTCGCTCTATCAACAACAGGGCTCCGCCACCTGGCATCCCACCAAAGACGGCAAGGCCCCCGCTTTTCTAACGGACACGCTCCACCAGTGGGGGATGGCCATCGATCTATCCGCCTGCATGGGCTGCAACGCCTGCCTCGTCGCCTGCCAGGCGGAGAACAACATTCCCATCGTCGGCAAACAACAGGTCGCCAAAGGCCGCGAAATGCACTGGATCCGCCTGGACCGGTACTACGCCACCCAGCAGGACAATGGGTTCGATGCGGACAATCCCGCGCTCGTTCCGCAGCCGGTCGCCTGCCTCCAATGCGAACTCGCCCCCTGCGAAACGGTGTGCCCCGTCAATGCCACCGTTCACACCGAGGACGGTCTCAACGCGATGGCCTACAACCGTTGCGTCGGCACCCGCTATTGTGCTAACAACTGCCCCTACAAGGTCCGCCGCTTCAATTTCTTCGATTACAACAAGCGCAATCCGCTCATTGCCCACAACCTTTACAAGGGACCGCTCGGCGAGCGGCAGGTCGGCGAGGCCACCCATCTCCAGCGCAACCCGAACGTCACTGTCCGGATGCGCGGCGTGATGGAAAAATGCACCTACTGCGTGCAGCGGCTCAAGGATGCGGTGATCCGCCAGAAGCGCGGCCAGCAGCAGGAGGCGCTCGTCGCCGGCCAGCCGTCCACCGCAGTGCCGGTGACCACCGCAACCTTGCGCATCCCGGTCGATTCCGTTAGAACCGCCTGTCAGGACGCCTGCCCGGCCGCCGCCATCACTTTCGGCAATTTGCTGGATGAGAAGCAGTCCGCGCTCGGCCGCACCAAGCAACTTGAGCGCGGCTACGATCTGCTCAACTACATCGGCACCCGCCCGCGCACCAGCTATCTGGCCCGGGTCAAGAATCCGAATCCGGACCTGCCGGATGCCCCATTCATCGGCAAGGCCACCATCAACATGGCTTGATTCCTCACTGCAACCCGCCTCACTCCAGCATTTCAACAACTCATGGCTTCCCCCACCCAGCATGTCTCGGAGGTTCCTCACCTGGGGCCGAAACTTCCGGTGCTTGAGCGCGAAGCGCTCGTTCTCAGCGGGCGCTCCTATCATTGGATTACCGGGCGCATCTGCGGTGTTCTTGAGAACCGGCAGCCGTTCCTGTGGTGGTTGCTGTTCATTCCCGCCGCCCTGATCGCCGCCATCGGCGTGGGTGGCGGCTTGTTCTATCTCGTCGCCACCGGCGTCGGCGTGTGGGGCAACACCAACCGCGTGATGTGGGGCTGGCCGATCGTCAACTTCGTGTTCTGGATCGGCATCGGCCACGCCGGCACGCTGATCTCCGCGATCCTGTTCCTAACCAGGCAGAACTGGCGCACGTCGATCAACCGTGCGGCCGAGGCCATGACCATCTTCGCGGTGATGTGTGCGGGGATTTTCCCGGCCTTCCACGTCGGGCGGGTGTGGATGGCGTGGTTTCTCGCGCCGGTGCCCAATGCCAACGCCATCTGGCAGAACTTCAAGTCACCGCTGTTGTGGGACGTGTTCGCGGTGTCCACCTACTTCACCGTGTCGCTGATTTTCTGGTTTCTCGGTATGGTGCCGGATCTGGCGACCATCCGCGACCGTTGCCAGCCGGGCATCCGCAGAGTCATCTATGGCATCCTCTCGCTCGGCTGGCGCGGCGGCAACCGCCAGTGGAGCCATTACGAAATGGCCTATCTGTTATTGGCCGCGCTGTCCACGCCGCTGGTGCTGTCGGTCCACTCGGTGGTGTCCTTTGACTTTGCCACCTCGATCGTCCCCGGTTGGCACACCACGATCTTTCCGCCTTACTTTGTCGCCGGTGCCATCTTTGGTGGCTTCGCGATGGTGCTCACCATCATGGTGCCGGCCCGCTTTGTGTACGGCCTGCAGGATTTGATCACCATGAAGCACATTGATAACATGGCCAAGATCATCCTGCTCACCGGCACCATCGTCGGTTATGCCTATCTGATGGAGCTGTTCGTGGCGTTCTACTCGGGTGCGGCCTATGAAATGGACGCCTTCAAGTTCCGCATCGCGGGTCCCTACTGGTGGGCCTATGTGTGCATGATGACCTGCAACGTCATTGCGCCCCAGGTGTTCTGGTTCCGCGCCTGCCGCGAGAACCTGTGGGTTGTCATGCTCGTCGCGATGTTTGTCAACGTCGGCATGTGGTTCGAGCGCTTCGTCATCATCGTCACCACTCTCGCCCGCTCATGGCTGCCGGGCGACTGGAAGACCTACTCGCCGTCAGCGGCCGATCAGATCCTGTTCATTGGCACCATTGGTTTCTTCCTCGCGCTGTTCCTGTTGTTTCTGCGCTTCCTGCCCTGCATCAACATCGCCGAGGTGAAGTGGGCCAAACGCGAGTCCGATCCGCATTATGACGCGCACCACGTACCGCCCGATCCGGGCGTCATCAGGGAGCCCGCCTATCAACATGAACTGGTTCAGGCCAAACCCTGACAACCCATCACCAATAACTGACAACTTCTTCCTGTGAGCACCACCCGCAAACGCGTTTACGGCTACCTCGCCGAGTTCAAGAGCGCTGCCGCCCTCTACACGGCTGCGGAAAAAGTCCGCGACGCCGGCTTCAAGCGATGGGACTGCTATTCGCCCTATCCGATCCACGGGCTCGATGATGCGATGGGCATCAAGCGCTCCATTCTGCCATGGTTTGTGTTCTGCGGCGGGATGACCGGCACGGCCACCGCCTTCACGCTCGCCTACTCCACGCAGGTGGTGATTTTTCCGACCGTGGTGCAGGGCAAGCCGGCCAACATCTTCACCATTCCGGCGTTTTTCCCGATCATGTTCGAGCTGACGATTCTCTTTGCGGGCTTCACCGTGCTGTTCGGCTTGCTGTCCCTGATCCGCTTGCCGCGGCTCAATCATCCCTTGTTTGCCAGTACCCAGTTCCAGCGTGCCACCGACGATGGCTTCTTCATCGCCATCGAGGCCCGCGATGACAACTTCAGCACCACCGGCACCCGGGAACTGCTGGCCGCGATCGGCGGCTCTAACATCGAACTCGTCGCCGAGGAGGACTGACCCGGAAATCTCAAATCTCAAATTCCCATGCGCTACTTTTTCCTGATATATGCGATCATCGCGGTGTTGGTGGTCGGCATCTTCGGCTTCCGCGGCCAGCAGTTTGCCAAGCCGCCGCTCCGGATCTTTCCGGACATGGATGAACAGGATGTGCTGCGCGCGCAGAAGCCGGACGCGTTCTTTGCCAACGGCCAGGGGGGTCGGCTGCCGGTGCCGCAAACCCAGCCGCGCGGCTTCAACGAGGACGGGCTGCGCGAACTCGGCGGCATTCCCGAGTATGAATTCAGCGGCGACACCGGTTACTACTACACCGGGCAGATCGGCGATTACTTTGGCAATGGCATGCCGGAAGAACTCGCGCTCACGGCGGACCACGCGACGGCACTCATCAGGCGCGGCCAGGCGGTGTTCACCATCAATTGCGCCCTCTGCCACGGCCCGTCGGGAGATGGCCAGGGCATTACCTCCACCTACGGCGTCCCCGTGGCCGCCAATCCGAACGCCAAGCTCAACTCGATCTCACCGACGATCTATCCGGATGGGCGCATCTTCAACACCATCACCCAAGGCAAAGGGTTGATGAGTGCCTACGGTCCTAACATTCCCGTCCGGGACCGCTGGGCCGTCATCGCCTATATCCACACCCTGCAAGCCGCCAAAGCCAGCCAGCCCAAGACCCGCTAACATTTTCCGCATCCCCCCCTGATCGAGATGGCCCACCACCACGTCACATCCGCCGACCTCGCCATCCATGGCGATCACCTTGATGCCTCCAAGGTCTCGAAGGTGAAGTCCATTGCCCTGGGCATCGCCGTGCTCGGCACGCTGGCCAGCATTTACCTCCTGTACTGGGCGCCGGTGAAAATCCGGGCACCGTTTGCCTACTCCTGGCTTTTCGCGTTCTATTTTTTCCTGACCTTGTCCATCGGCGGTTGCTTCTGGACGCTGCTCCACAATGTCACCAACTCGGGTTGGGGCACCTCCGTGCGGCGCACCTTTGAGAACCTCGGCTCGACCTATCCGTGGATGTTTCTGTTCGGCCTGCCGCTGCTTTGCCCCGAGGTCCAACAATACCTCTACGAATGGATGAATATCCATCGAGGGGCCGCCGGGGGAGTTATGATCAAGGATTATCTCAACCATGAAGCCAGCCTGTTGTATCACAAGTATTGGTTCATGAACCTGCCGTTCTGGTATGGACGGGTGATCTTCTGGGGCGTCGGGCTCAGTGTGGTCATCTACGGCCTGCGCAAGCTCTCCACCGATCAGGACACCGATCCGAACCCCGGCACCGCCCGCCTGTTCAAGGCGCGGTTCCACTCCACCTACACGCTGATCATCTTCGCCCTGACCATCACCTTCACCGGCTTTGATTTTTTGATGGGCTTGGACTACAAGTGGTATTCCACGATGTGGGGTGTCTATCTGTTTGCCGGGTCCGCGCTCAACTCAATGGCGGTCATCATCCTTGTTTGCACCTGGCTCAAGCGCCAGGGCCACCTCAAGCACGTGACCGGGCCGGAGCATTTCCACCTGATGGGCAAGCTCCTGCTGGCGTTCACGGTGTTCTGGGCCTACGTCACCTTCTCACAGTTTTTCCTCATCTGGTATTCCAACCAAACCGAGGAAACCGCCTACTTCCTCATCCGCAACACCGGCGATTGGAACACTGCCATGATCACCCTGGTCTTCGGCCACTTCGTGGTCCCCTTCGTCGTCCTGCTCCAGGCCTGGCTGAAGAAAAACCCCAAGGCGCTCTCGATCGTCGCCGTCTATTCCTTGTGCATGCACGCCCTCGACCACTATCTGATCACCATCCCCGAGCGCGGCATCTCACTGGGCGGCGAATCCATGCACGAAGGTCCCGCCTTCGCCGACCTCGGGCCGATCCAGGTGTCCATCCCCGGTGCCTTCTGGGGCGACATCTTCGCCTTCATCACCATCGGCGCCGCCTTCCTGTTTTTCCTGCTGCGCGCCCTCGGCCAGCATTCGCTCTATCCCAACCGCGACCCCCGCATCCTCGAATCCGCCAATGTCTCCAACTGATTGCAGATAGCAGATAGCAGACAGAAGATTACTCTTTGCCCTCACGCCACATGGACCCTACCCGCGACAACCCGATCATCCGCTTCAACACCTTCTGGTGGGCGCTGTGGACGTTTCTCAGCTTCGCCGTGCTGCTCGCCGGAATCATCATCTACAACCGCCAGCCGCCGACCAACCTCGAAGACGCCGCCGCCGTGGCACGCTACGCAAGCAGGGACAAAGTCAGCGCCGCCCAGGCCGCCGCCCTGTCCGGCGCGGAAATCGCCGCCGCCATCCCGCAGGTCGCCGCCGGGTTACTGTCTGACCTGCCGACTGCCGTTGAAAAACCCGAGCAGGTGGTCCCCGGGTCGCCCACCGCGCTGAAGATGGCCGCCGAGTCGGCGCCAACCGGAGCGCCGGCTGCACCCGGCGAGTCACCGCCGGTCCCCACGCCCGCGCCCGTGCCTGCGGCAGAAGAGGGCGGGCAAGATGCCCGCCCCACTGCGCCTGCACCAGTCGTCACTCCGCCTGCAGAAGTGAGTCCGTCCACCGGCACTCCGGTTCAACCCTGACGCAGCCAAGCCCTTATCTAACAATCCAATGTCATCCGTCACTGCTGCCACCGCCCCATCGGACGCCACGCTGCGAGCCGGGATTGACCGTTCGTTGCGGCATCCGGTGATGTTTTTCCTGACCAGCGGTGCCGCCTGGCTGGCGGTCTCGATCCTGCTTGCGATCATTGCGTCGGTCAAGGTGCATTACCCGGAGTTCATGGATGATTGTGCGAGTGCGACCTATGGCCGGGTGTTTCCCGCCC
The DNA here is from genome assembly GCA_026397725.1 of Verrucomicrobiota bacterium. GTDB lineage: Bacteria > Verrucomicrobiota > Verrucomicrobiia > Verrucomicrobiales > Akkermansiaceae > Luteolibacter. The sequence goes on from JAPLUI010000179.1 coordinate 80,463, forward strand.
ACCTCAATACCTTGGTTTATGGCTGGGGATTTCAGGCGGCGTTCGGGGTGCTCATCTGGCTGATGGCCCGCATGTCGCGGCAGGAGTGCCGTGCCGCGGGAACCATCCTTGCGGCAGGTCATGTCTGGAATCTCGGCGTGCTGCTCGGCACGGTTGGCATTCTCGGCGGCGCGGGCACCGGCATGCCGTGGATGGAGTTTCCCCCCTTTGTCTGGCCGGTGCTGCTGATGAGTTATATCGCCATTGTCGTCTGGTCCTTCATCCAGTTCCGGGTGCGTGCCATCGATATGGCCTATGTCTCGCAGTGGTATCTGCTGGCCGCCATGATCTGGTTCCCGTGGATCTTCGTTACCGCCAACACGTTGCTTCACTGCACGACTGGGCATCCCGTGATGGCCGCCGGCCTCAATGCCTGGTTCAAGTCCGCTTTGATCTTTCTCTTTTTCGTGCCGGTGGCTCTGGGTAGCGCCTACTATCTGGCACCCAAACTCACCGGTCGGCCGATTCCCAGCCACACCCTTGCCCGCCTGGGTTTCTGGTCACTGGCGGTGGTGGCGCCATGGGCCGGGATGCAGAAGCTGGCCGGGGCACCGATTCCGGTGTTTCTGCCTTATCTGGGAGCTGCTGCCACCGCGCTGCTGGCCGTCCCGCTGGCCACCGCTTGCGTCAACATCCTGCGCACCATCTTCTCGTCGGAGGAGCAACTTCCCAAGAGCCCGGCCCTGCACTTCACCCTGGCGGGTCTCATGGGCCTGTTGGTGCTGGCGGTGGCCTGCATCGCGCTCAACCTGCCGGGCTCGTCACTCCAGCTCACCCAGTTTTCCATTTCCGGTTATGGCTTCGACATCCTCGCCATCTACGGGTGCTTCAGCTTCATGATGTTTGGGGCGGTGTATTTCATCGTGCCCCGCATCACCTGCCGCGAGTGGCTATCGAGCCGACTCATCAACATGCATTTCTTCTTCTCGGCGTATGGCATCGTCGCCATCACCTTCGGGGCCTTGTTCGGCGGCTTGTTGCAGGGGTCCGCGCAGGAGGCCTGGAACCAGCCCTGGGAAAGTGTCACCGCTGTCGTGCGTCCCTATGCGGCGGTGTCCACCTTCGCCTGGTGCGTCATCCTTTTTTCCAACATTTTCTTCTGCCTGCACCTGGCGCTGATGTGGATGCGCCGCGGGCGGCGTGCGGCACTGCCCACCCTGCTGGATTCGCCTGATAACTTCCCTGCATCCAGCACCCAATCCAGCCCCTGAATTCTGCCTTCTTCTATCTGCCATCCTCCATCTTCGATCCGCGCTGCTCTATCCACCATCCTCCATCTTCGCTCCCCCATGTCGCTCCGCAAATTCATTCTCGGCCTTGCTGCCAGCTTTGGTCTTGCCTGGCTGGTGGTTGTCGTCATTCCCTTCATCAAGATGCGCAACCTGCAGCCGATCATGCTCTCCAAGGAGCTGGATGGGGTTGTCGGCGTGTTCTATCCCAAGCGTGCCGGCCGCATCGTCAATGGGGCCAAGGTATATGGTGAGAACGGTTGCTACCTGTGCCACACCCAGGTGGTGCGGCCCACCTACGCCGGCAACGACCTCTATCGGCCGGATTGGGGTGGCCTCGTCAAGGATCCCGAGCGGGGTGATACCCGCCGCGAAACCAATGCCTACGACTTCGAGGGCGAGACCTTCGCCCATCTCGGCACCACCCGCATGGGCCCCGATCTATCCAACGTGACCCGGCGGCTGGAGGCGACCGTGGTTGCCACGGGCAGTGGCAGTCCCGCCGCGTTGCTCTACGCCCATCTGTATGACCCGCGGCGGACGCCCGCATTGCGCAATTCCGCCTGCCCGTCCCATCGCTACCTCTTCACCCAGCGCGAGATCAAAGGCCAACCCTCGGCTGACGCCCTGCCCTTTGGCGGCTCCGCGACCACGGAACTGGTGCCAAGCGCCGATGCCAAGGCGTTGGTTTCCTATCTGCTTGCCATGAAGAAGGACCAGGTGCCTCCCGCCGCCCTGAATTTCGCGCCGGTTGCCGACAAGGCCGCCGCCCCTTGAGTGCCTTGTTTTCCAAGTTCAATTCCCATTTCATCATGTCCGAGCCTAACCAGAAGACCGATCTTGAGGACTCCGCCCATGCCACCGACACCATCAGCGACCAGGCAGCGGCGGCGCGTGAAATGAGCATCCCGGAAAATGGTAGCCAGCCCATTTCGCTGTGGGCCACCGTGATCTGCGGGGCGGTATTGATTCTGGCAGGATTCATCCTTGGCTATGGCGGCAAGCGGTTTTCCTATGCCGCCCTGTTCCGGGACGGATATGAACGCACTTCGCCGCCGGGCAGCACCGCCACGCCGCTGCCGCCCAAGCCCGCGCTGGAGGCCTACCTGGCGCGGGGCAAGAAGGTGTTCGAAGCCAAGTGCATCACCTGCCACGGCCCGGAGGCCAAGGGCAACGGCACCACCTACCCCTCGCTGGTGGGCTCCGCCTGGGCCAACGGTGAAACCGAGCGCTTCTCCATGATCATCCTCAACGGCCTGCAAGGTCCGACCAGCAACGGGAAAACCTATGGGGTCATGACTCCGCAAGGGATCGGCATGACGCCGGAAGAACTCGCCGGCATCATGACCTACATCCGCAACCACTTCGGCAACACCAAGGGCGACGTCATCACCGTCGAAATGGCCAAGGCCGCCATGCAAACCTCCGCCGCCCGCAAGAAAGCCGGCCAGGCCGTCACCGCCGAGGAACTCACCGCCGAACACCTCAAGGCGCTCCCCGGCAAGGAAGTCACTGCCACCACCTTGGTGGACCCGCTCACCCTCGATCCCGTCCCCGCCACCGCCGCTCCGGCTCCAACGACCCCGGCTCCAACGGCCCCCACGGCCCCTGCGCCTACGGCCCCGGCACCCACGCCCCCGGCACCTGCCGCTCCAGCTCCGGTGACCCCCGCTCCCAAGGCTCCCTGAGCGCCGAGGGCTGCCGGTCCCGCTCGAGGGAAAGCGTCTGTGGCATTTCCCGGCGTTGGCCAAGGCAGGGACCGTTTTCCGAATGGTCCGTTCGCTGGTGGTTCCTGCGTCAATCGTTGAGAACTACGCCTTCGTGTCGCGTCGGGTGCCGTATCGCGTGCGCAGCGAACGCCTGTCGTGGGAACACCACAAGGTTCTGGCCAAGCCATGGTAGGACGTGACGGCCTCGGCACGCCCACGGGCCCGCCCGGATGGGCGGCGCGATGGCACGGAGCAGAGCCAGCCAATGACATAACAGACGTGGCGACGAAACTAACAACCAGACAGCCATGATCCAAAGCGAACCTTCGCACGAATGCTTGCATCGAATAGAAGATGTTCTTTTGAACATTCTTCCTGCCATCCATCTACCAACCCCGCCGCCCCCAAGCCTCGCCGCTCTGGCAAATCATCACTGCCGCCTGGGAGGCCTTTGTTGCCGGCTACGAAAAATGCCACCGTGCCACCATGGGACCGCTCCGCCCGAATGTCTTCGCGGTCGTCCGCAACTTCCTCCGCTGGCGACCGTGGCTGCGGCGTCCCGCCGCAGGCCGTCTCCGGGGCGTCTCGCCCCGTGAGTTCGCATGCCGCCGGCCACCTTTGCCCCGCCTGCCATCAGCGCCGCGTCCGACAGACCGCCGATTGGATCTACGCATCCGTCTGCCACGAAGTCCCGCATCGCCAGTTCGTTTTCACCATCTCGAAAATCCTGCGCGTCATCTGCCGATCATAGCGCCACCACACCACCAAGCGCAACTTCGAGATCCTCGAAGCCACCGATGTCCTCGCTGCCGTCATCGACCACATCCCGCCCAAATCCAAGCACACGGTCCGCAATTGTCAGGAAGACCTTCGAACCCATCGACCCACCCTGGCGGGCGATCAAGGAATGGATTCCCGATGACGAGTCGCCGGACCGCTGGGACCAGCGCCCCCACCCCGCCTGGCAGCCGGTCGAAATCCCCTTGGACGACGAGCGTACGCCGGTGCTCGAAGCCACCTGAAACCCTGCTGCACAACTCAGACTAAAACCTCGCCGCCGCGAAAATTCAGGCGATTCGCAGAATTTTCTCGCCAAAGTGATGCGAAGAGCTAATTTCGCGCTCAAGAGGATTTCCCATGAATTCACCTACCATGCCCAATTTCTGCCATGATCCAGCCGGACCACTGCCTCCGAAGGCTCCGTTGCTGCGTTTTTTCCGCCGTTCCCCACCCTTTTCCCCGCTCTGCGAGCCCCGCTTTCGCTCTCTCATGCACGCCACCCAGGAAAGCAATTTCTTAGCAATAGTCATAACTCATCGGCATGTCCTGTTATGCATATTGGCCGGGTATGCGGGGGCGCTGGCCATGGGTGCCGCGGAGATGATCCCCTACCCAGCCGCGCTGGATGCGGCGGCAGTGACGCAGGAGCGTCTGGACAACATCCACGAGAATTCGCTCATCGTTGGCAACGGCGACATCAACGCGCTGCTCTATGCCCAAGGTGACGGATTGGTGCTGCGGATGACCAAGAACGACGTGTGGGACGCCAGGATCGACACCTCGCAGGATCCCCCTCTAACCACCATCGACATCAACGCCTGGAAGAAGAGCGCCAGCGACGGGTCCTGGTCGAGTTGGGGCAAGCCGTATCCCTGCCCGCGGGCCTGTGCGCAAATCATCCTCGGCACTCCAGAGCACGCGGTTCCTGCCTGGCGGCAAATCCGCGCGGAAGGCACGAGCAATGAATGGTTGTGGCAAGACGGCCGCGCGGTCATGCGCATCGAAGGCCGTGCCGAGGCATCGTGTGGCTATGTCTGCGAACCCGTGCGTTTCCCCACCACCGCCTATCCAACGCTGCGGGTGAAACTATCCGGGACACCCAACGCCAAATACTATGTCGATGTGCTCTCGTCCGACGGTGGAGTCATCTTTGCAAGCGGATGGATTCCATCGCCCGCCGTGGCCAGGGCAATAGAGTTCGCGTTGCCGGCGGGCAAGGATGCGGGCAAGCTGGTGCTCTACACCTGGACGACCGACGGGCGGCTGGCGGAGAATCGTTTCGAGTCCGTGACGCTGGCGGGGGCTGCTGGCAAGCTGGATGTGGATCTGAAGAATGTGGCCAGGCAGGCCGTGATTTCGACGCAGTTGGATCTCCGCCGTGCAGCGGCACACGTCAGGGGCGGGACGGCTGCTACAGTTAGAGCGTTGGCGCAACGCAACGTGTTTCTCATCAAGTCTGACGCCACGGCCAGCCTCTCACCGATTCTGTTAGCCTATCACCCCGCACCGGAACAGGGCGAGACTGATGGCGTGAAATGGCTGCGCCAGCAAATCCCGGGTGATCCGGACTGGCCGGGAATGAGTTATGCGGTCGCGCTGGCATCCCACGGGGAAGGCAAGGCGATCGCGATCATATCCTCACTCGAATCCAAGGATGTGGTGGCGGATGCGGTGCAACTGGCGCGCGAGACCGCCGGGGCGGATGCGGTACCACTCATCCGGGATCACGAGGCGGTCTGGGAGAAATTCTGGTCGGCCAGCGGACTGGATGTGGACGATACGGATTTGCGCAACATGTGGTATCGGAACCTGTATTTCTATCGCTGCGTCAGCAAGCCAGGGGTCGTCGCCGTGGGCTTGTATGCCGGGCTGGTGAGTGACAATCCGAATTGGCATGGCGGCCACACGATCAACTACAATGCCGAGCAGACCCACTGGTCCGCCTATGTCACCAACCACGTCGAACTGGCCGACCCCTACGAGCGATTGATCAGCGGTTATCTGCCGCGGGCGCAATGGCTCGCGAAGCAGACCTACAATTGCAAGGGCGCGTTCTATCCGCACAACCTCTATCCCTTCGAGCCGCCCGATCCGGAGGCGTGCCGTAGCCAGAACCATCGTGCCCACGCGGCCAGCCCGTGGGCTCACACCATCGGCAATTCGGGATTTGCCGCGCAAAACCTCTGGTGGCACTATCAGTATCAACCCGACCGCACATATCTGGAACAGACCGCCTATCCGGTATTGCGTGAAGTGGCGCTCTTTTATGCCGACTTCATGGACCAGTGCCGGACCAACGCCTCCGGCAAGATCATCCTGGCACCCAGCGTTTCGCCCGAGCATTGGGGATGGACACCGAATATGGAACGCAATCGGAATGTCGCATCCGATCTCGCGTTCGTACGGTTCACCTTGCTCGCCGCGGCACAGGCTGCGGACATCCTCGGCCGCGATGCGGATCTGGCAGCCCGCTTCCGCGCGGATCTCACACGCCTGCCCGATTACCCGCTCAGCAAGGAGACCGAGCCCATCGTCGTGGATGTGGAAGACGCCCCGCCCACCAATTATAACATCGCCGTGCCCGCAGTGCCCGTTTTCCCCGGTGAACAAATCACCTGGTTCTCGACCGACGCGGAGAAACAATTGTTCACCCGGACGCTCGACCGGTTGCAATGGAATGGTTACAATTCGAGCCTCATCATGCCGATGGCCCGGGCCCGGCTGAGTTTGCCGGAGGCGTGGCAGTACCTGAAGCGCGAGATGCTCAAACGCTCCCGTCCTAACGGAACCATCACCCTTGCGGCAGGCGACGGCTGCGGGCATTTCACCGAGCAATTCGCCGTCTCCGCCGCAGTGTCCGAGCTGTTCCTGCAAAGTGTTGGCGGGGTCATCCGCGTCTTCCCGGCCTGGCCGAAGGACAAGGACGGACGTTTCACCCACCTCCGTGCCCAGGGCGGATTCCTCGTCACTGCCGAACAAAAGGCCGGTGTCATCACGCAACTGGAGATTGCTTCCACCGTCGGCGGCCCCCTGCGCCTGCTCAATCCATGGACCGGAAAGCTCACCGAACACGCGACCCAACCGGGACAAACACTGACATTGGCATCCAAGGATGCCGTGGATGCCAAACGATAAAGCAACAATCAACATTCAACTTCCAACATCCATTAATCAAGTAAGAGCAGGAAATGCCATCGCAGCGTCCATTCCATTCCTATACTTGAATGTTGAATGTTCAGTCCGCAGAGAACCTCTTTTCCCCACCCTCCGGTCTGGCGACCGGCTCTTCCAACGGCCTTCACTCCCAAAGCCATTTCCTAGCAGGCGGAGAATATCGGGTACAGGACAACTATGTCAGCAATAGGTCACTGCGGTTTTTTGCAGGGGCAACTGCCTTCGATCCGAGTTCCATACGCCAAAGGCGTTAAGCCATCCAGCCCAGGGTTGCCGTCGCCAGACGGCTACCCTGGGACGCTGGCGAAAATGACCACGAACCGCAACGCGGTTCCGGCCGGCCGGCATCGGTGTTCCTTCATTGGGATGCCCACAGATTTCTTCATATTGGGGGACTTGAAAACATATGAAGATTGTCGGTGACTCTCCGCCGAAATGCGACAAGCTTCTGTCGGCGACCCCGATTTCTCCCCGCCACACCCACAACTGCGACAACCAAATCTCCCTACTCCGATGAGACGCGCACGCTGGCTGGTCCCTGGAAGGACTCGACCGAAAATCCCGTGATCTACCACTGCCTCAGCCGGGTGGTGGATCAGCGCTTTGCCTTTGGGCAGGAGGGGAAAGAGAAATTGCGAACCTTCATGCGGATGTATGAGAATTTCTCCGGCTGCCGGGTGCTGGCCTATTGCTTCATGCAACGCTTCACGCAGTGGTTCAATCGCATGCACGGGCGCAGCGGCGGGTGGTGGGAGGATGCGTTCAAGAGCGTGCTGGTGGAGGACGGCATCGCGGCGCGGACAATGCCCGCCTCCATTGATCTCAGTCCGGTGCGGGCCGGGATGGTGACCGACCCGGCGGATGTCCCAGTCGCAAGTGGTACTGCCCCAGCCCACGCCGTTGTCTGCTCATTCCGCGAAACCGATTGACCAAGATGCGAACGCCTGAAACTGTGGCTGCCGGCCCGGCGTAGGATGCCATCCATGATCACCAGTCGATCTCTGCGCTTTCCGTTGGCCACCGCCCGGGCCTTGCTGCTCTTGGCCGCCCCACCCGCCGCGGCCGCAACGGCGTGGGATTCCCTGGAGGCCGGCAACCCGGTGATTCCGGGCTACTTCGCCGACCCGTGCAGCCGCAAGTTCGGCGACACCTACTACCTCTACGTCACCCCGGACGGCTGGGATGTGGGCCGCGGCCCCGCCGGGGTCTGGACTTCCAAGGACTATGTCAATTGGACCTGGCACCCGATGAACTGGCCCACCACTGAATTCAAGTGGGCCCCGTCGGTGGTGCAGGTCAGGGACAAGTACTACATGTTTAGTAGCGTGCCGTGCCAGATCTGGGCGGCCTCCGCCAGCGGCCCGCTCGGCCCCTGGACCAATCTGATGGGCGCGGACGGCAAGGAGATGATCCCGGACCAGACGCCCAAAGGCACCATCGTGCTCGATGCGGAGGCCTTCATCGACGACGACCAAGCGACTTATCTTTGGTACAGCACCTGGTGGCGGCCCACCGTGGCCAAACTCAAGCCGGATCTGCGCAGTTTCGATGGCGAGCCGATCCAATACTTCAAACACGACGGCTTGCAGAATCCGCCACAGGGCCTGGTCACCGGCTGCATGGAAGCGCCCTACATGTTCAAACGCAACGGCATTTACTATCTGATGTACTCCGACGCGTTCTGCCAGGACGCCACCTACAACGTCAAGTACTCGACCAGCAGAGCACCCACCGGCCCGTTCGACTACGATCCCGCCAAGAACCCGATCCTGGAGACCACCGACGATGAAACCGTGCATGGCCCCGGCCACCACTCGCTGCTGGTGGAGGGCGCCAAGGTATATATGGTCTATCATCGCCATGACAACCCGCACGATCCGGATGGCGCCCACCGCCAGACGTGCATCTCGGAGCTTTACTTCAACGCGGACGGCTCTATCGAAAAAGTCCAACCGGGGCATCTTGGGGTCGGCTATCTGGCACCTTCCACCAAACGCGATACCAATCTCGCCCTTGGCAAGAGCGTCACCGCGTCCTCCTTCCTGAGGTCCGACTTCCGCCCGGAATACGCCGTTGACCACAACAACGGCACGCTCTGGAAAGCCGGCGACCCGACCTATCCGCAATGGCTGCAGGTTGATCTGGGCACAGCCTCACCGGTCCGGCGTGTCGAGACGGAGTTCCAGTACCCGCAGGTGGCCAACCGCTATCTCATCGAGTACTCGGACGACGCGAAGACGTGGCAGCCATTTGCCGACCGCACGCAAAACAAGGAACCCGGCGGCATGATCGACCGGGCCGACGTTCGGGCCCGCTATGTTAGGATAACCCTGCTCGGCCAGAACTCGGGCCGCCCCGACCAATGGGCCGCCCTGTGGGCCTTCAAGGTCTATGATGGCATCGACCAGCCCAACCAGGCCCCCCGCGTGGACCTCGGTCCGGCGCTCAATCTCAACTTCCGCTACCCGGTCTTCACCGTGGAGGCGGCGGTCCACGACGACGGCCTGCCCAACGGCCCGGTGAAGGTGGCCTGGAGCAAGGCCAGTGGCCCCGGCGCGGTCGCCTTCACCCATCCCGAGCGCGTCCGCACGGGGGTCACGGTGGACCAGGCCGGCACTTATGTCCTGAAACTAACCGCCGATGACGGCAGCCTCAAGGGCGAGGCAACTCTAACTATCAACTTGCCGGTGCCAACCGAGCGCGTCATCGCCTACGATTTCGACGAGGCCAGCGGCGCGGTGGTGACCGATCACAGTGACAACGGCAAGTCCGGCGTGCTGCGCAAGGGTGCCACCCGCAGCATGGGCATGCGTGGCCGGGCCGCCAACCTCGACGGCGCGGATGATTGCATCGCGATCTCGCCGCTCGGCGAGTTGCAGCGTGCCACCATCGCGGCCTGGATCAATCCGCATCACCTGCGCCCGGATGCGAGCCTGCTCTGCACCGACGGCAGCGGGCCGGGCTCACTCAAGCTCGTGCTCAACGGCACTGGCGCCATCCAACTCGGCATCGAGGGCCTGGCCCAGCTCAGCTCCGAATTCCGCTTCACCGCCGAACAAAACGGCGAGTGGCGGCATGTCGCAGTCACCTATGACCCCGCGGCGAAGGCCGCCGCCTTTTACATTGATGGCAAACTTGATGTCACCAGAACCCTTCCTGCGGCACCCGTGCTCAAACTCACCCGGCCCGCCCGCATCGGTAATGCCGAAGCCGGAGCGCGGGGCTTCAGTGGCGAAGTGGACGAGTTCCGTCTTTACGAAAAGGTGCTCTCGGGAAGTGAAATCGCAGCGCTCGCCAAGCGCGAGATGTTTCTAACCATCGCCACCGCCAAACAACTCAAGGACGGCACGCCGGTGGTGCTGATGGGCAAGCCCGTCACGCTGGCGGCAGCCGACCCACTGAGCTTGGAGCGTGCCACGGACTTCTTCTACGTCGCGGATCTGGACGGCCAATCCGGCATCCGCATCGAAGACGGCAAGACCGGCCAGGACCAATGCCGCGCCGATGTCTGCGTCAGCCTAACCGGAATTCTCAAGACCAGGCCCGGCGGCGAACGCTGCGTTGAATTGACCGCGTCTCCAACCTCGGGAGCCTCCCGAGCCGCTCCCGCCAGCCCCGCCAGGATCTCTAACTTGCAGGCCGCCGTCGGCCGCCCCGTCAAACTCGCAGGCACGGTGCGGGACGTTTCCCCCGACGCCAAAGCGTTCACGTTGAGCGACGGCCCCGCCACCATCAAGGTGCTGGTCGGTCATTTCGCCCCGCTGCCAAAGCTCGCGGCCGGCAACCAGGTCGCTGTCCTTGGCGTCATTGGCCAGGAGGGCGCGACCACGTCGCCAGTGGTATTGCTCCGCGGTCTAACCATGATCAGTCCGGCGGCTACCGACGCGCTCGCGTTTTACTCCTTCGAAGAGGATGGGGACCTCGCCAAGGATGCTTCCCCCGCCCATCAGGATGCCAAGTTGGTCAACGGTGCCAGCCGCGCCGCCGGCAAACAGGGCAAGGCCTTGGCGCTGGACGGCGCAAAGGGTTATCTGCAAGTGCCGGACCTCGGCTTGCAGACGGCGCTCACCGTCGCCTTGTGGCTGAATCTGGCCGAACACGGCAAGGACGAGTTCGCTTCCGTCCTGCATGGTGACGGTTGGAACTGGGGCGATATCCACTGGAACGTCGGCCGCGACAACCGGAAGCTCAACGTGCATCTCAACGGCATCGGTGAGTTGCATTCACGCTTCGAGTTCACCCCGGAGCAACTCGGCCAATGGGTGCATGTGGCCCTGAGCTATGACGCCGCCGCCAAAGCCCTCAAGTTGTATGTCAACGGCCAGGAAGAGGCCGCCGTTGGAGTCGAAGCCCCGCGGGCCGTCAATCTCGCCCACCTGAAAGTCGGCTGCTGGGAAGGCCGCATGCGCCTGTGGCACGGCACCATGGACGAAGTGCGGTTCTACAACCGCGCCTTGACCGCCGCCGAGATCGCCACCCTGGCCGGCCCCAAGGCCGCTGGCCGTTAGCATGGAAAGAGACGGGTGAGATGCAGGCACACCGTCCGCTACTACGGCGTCTATTCCAACCGGTCATCGACATCCCGCCGCCACCAAAGCCGCCGTTCGACCTCGAGACCTTCGAGCCGATCATCCCGCCGGAACGCGCGATCTGTAGCGGCGGTCTGCGACCGTCGCTGATTTCCCGGCGACAGAGACGCGAAAGAACCGCCGCGGTTTAGCATCTCATTGGCATCGACGCTCACAGAGCGCCGCTACAAGGCACACCTCACCGACGCAAGGCGTTTCATTCGTATCGATCTGTAGCGTCGGAATGCGCCTCCCCGCCCCCTCCTTTCCCCGCAACCCCTTTTCTCCCGCTCTCCGAACCTCTCTTTAGCCCCTCATGCACACCAGCCCCGAAAAGCAATTCCCTAGCAGCACGGTGACCCACCCGCCCGCCAATTGCAAAATCCTCGTGAAGGTGAAAGCGCAATGAGGCGGGCCGAATAGATGGTGGATCGCAGATCGTAGCTGCGTGCCTCCGGCCGCAGGCCGTGGCTGCGTGCCTCTGGCCGCAGCGCCATTGGAGCGCAGTTGCAGGATCCAAGATTTCGGAGCGCCCGGCGCATTGGCGTTAGATCCCTGGCGGCGGGACGCCGCCAGCACGGCCTGCCGCGGGACGCG
>JAPLUI010000488.1 GCA_026397725.1 Verrucomicrobiota bacterium
CGCCCGCTGCTCTCTACTCTACTGTAATCCTCTTCATCCGTGGTCATCTTCGTCCCGCATTACCATTCAAGCCCGGGAACCGCGTGCAAATGTGCCAAATCATTTTCCACCGAGATCAGGAACTGTGAACAGGGATCACATTTCCCTTAACTTGACGCGCATGCCCGGTGGGGTTGGGAATTCATACGGCACCTGACCCATGGCAGCACGTTCCGCGCAACCCCGGGCTGCCGGACACCATCCCGTTGGGATTGATAGATGCCCGCGCTCTACCGTAAATTCGCGGCGCGAGACGCGCCGTCCACGGCCTGCGGCGGGACGCCGCAGCCACGGTCGCCACAGCGGAGGAAGTTGCGCACGGCCGCGAAGACATTCGGGCGGAGCGGCCTCCTCCGTGATTTCCGCAGTGACTTCGTAGTAGTCCGAGACGGGAGCGGTTTCGGCGATGGTAAAGGTGATGCCGCCACGGCTCAATGAAGAGTCGGGCACCGCCACCTGGTGGGTGCGCCACGGATCCGTTAGACCGAGGTCCTTGCTGTACTCGACCGAGAGCGCAGCCGTCCCGCGTTTGGCGGGCTTCAGGCAGAGGAACTTCAAGACCAGCTTGCCTGCGGGAGTGCGGCTGGCTTGCGGCAGGAAACCGCAACTGTTCGCGAACGGATTCGCGGCACCAAGCAGGCATCGTTGAGCACTGGTTCTATCACGGGAAGAAAGGGGTTGCCTTCGAGGGTCGGTTTGATTCGCTCATCTAACAAAAGAGGCCGGACTGCATTGCCGCGCTTTCCTCATTGCGCCCGCACCCGCACGAAGAGCTTGGCGCTATCCGGCGGCGAAGTGAGTGTGACTTCCACCGTCTCGATGTCGTTGACCGTGGTGACGACTGCCTCGCTCGCGGCGGCCGGCGCGGTGCCCCAATCCTGCAAGTCCGTGGAAACCCAGACGGTATATGTCAGACCGCTGTCCTTAAAGCGGGTGTAACGGAACTTGTGGCTGGGCTTGTCGAGCGGCGCGGTGATCGGATTGACCGACGCGCCGGTGGTCGGATCCAGCCCGAACGCGAATTCCTGTTGGTTGGTCAGGCCGTCGCCGTCCGGGTCGTGGGCCGGATCGGTATCGGTGAAGGCATTTGCGAAGGTTCTTGCCGCCCATGCTTGGTAGGGGGGTTGGCCACCGATCTGATACGCCACGATCACGACGCCGGAGCCGCCCGCGCCGGAAGTTCCGGCGTCATACGTGCCACCGCCGCCACCGCCGGTATTGGGAACGCCCGCAACACCGGGGCGACCCTGCGGCCCACCGGCACCGCCACCGCCCAGTCCACCAGGCGATTGCCCATAACCCCAACCACCGCCGCCGGCATAGTAAACCGGAGCACCGGTGATGGAAATCGCGCTCCCGGCACCACCGGTTTGCGGACCCCAACCGCCATTCAAGCCGTTCGTGCTATCTCCGGCGCTACCCACCGCGTTGTAAGTCCAGCCGTTACTGTCCGTGGTGGTGCCACCGACTTTGCCGGGCTTGATGGTGACGCCGTCGCTGCTTTCACCTTGCTTCGCTCCTTGGGAATATCCCACGCCGGGATATGGGTAATAGGTGCCGCCTTGGCCGCCGTATGCGAGGATGGTTCCAAACTGCGATCTTTCCCCATAATTCCCGTTCGTCCTCGCAGGCACCACGGAGGCCCCACCGGCACCGACGACCACCGTCACCGGACCATTCGGGACCACTGCGTAACTGGTTGCATACCACAGTCCACCCGGGCCGCCACCGGGACCATCCCAAGCGCCGCCGGTGCGGCCACTGCCGCCGCCGCCGACGACCAGCACTTCCACGGAGGTGACACCATCGGGAACGGTCCATACACCACTCCCGGAGGTGAAACTGGCTACAGTGTAGCCGTCTTCGCGGGTCGTGACCGTTGTCGGGATGATCGGTCCGGTTGGGATCAGCTCGAAAATCGCCGTGACGCCAATGTCGGCGGTCACGTTGCTGTCGGTGCGCGGATTCGTCCACGACTGGTCGCTCCACTTGACAAACTGATAGCCGGAGTCCGGCACGGCGGTCACCGCAGTGCCACTGGCGCCGTACTCGACCGTCTGCAGTGTGGTGCCGTCAATCCAACCGCCCGCGCCAGCGCCATAGGTCAAGGTGTAGCTATTGATCTGCCAATTCGCATACAGCATCGTGTCCGCGATGATGGGGGTGCCGAAGTTGAAGGACGTGGTGAGTTCAAGATCGGAACACCACTCGACAAACGTATAGCCGGTCCTGGTCGGGTTGGCCGGTTGCGTGGCCGTGTTGCCGGAACCCACCGTCTGGCTTGGCACCGTCGAGCCTCCGTTGCTCTGGAAAGTGACCGTGTAATTGACAAGCCACTTTGCATAAAGCGTCGTGTGCGCCGTGATGGGAGTGGAGAAATTGAAGAGAGTTGTTAGTCCGCTGTCGGAAAACCATCCATCAAACGTGTAGCCGGGGTTGGTTGGGGACGGGGTTGGTGCGGTGGCCGTGGCGCCGCTCACCACGATCTGGCTCGGCACCGCCGAACCGCCGTTGCTGTCAAAGGTCACCGTCCAGGTGGTGGCACTGCTGGGGTAGGCCACGATCACGACGCCCGAGCCGCCGGCGCCGGAATTTCCCGCGTCATACGTACCACCGCCGCCACCGCCGGTATTGGGAGCGCCCGCAACACCGGGCTGACCTTGCGGTCCGCCGGCACCGCCTCCGCCCAGTCCGCCTCGCGATTGATTATACCCCCAGCCGCCCCCGCCGGCATAGTAAACGGAAGAGCCCGTAATGGAATAGGCGCTCCCGTTACCACCAGCTCTCTCGCCCCAAGCCCCACCCAAACCGTTCGTGCTGTCTCCGGCACTGCCGACCGCATTTTGTTCCGTGGAGGTGCCACCCACTCTCCCATACTTGATGGTGACCCCGTCGGTGCTGTCACCTTGATTCGCACCGCGGACATTGGGGGCCGTGTAATGGGTGCCGCCCTGCCCACCGTATGCAAGGATGGTTCCGAACTGGGAGGTTTCACCGGGATTCCCGTTCGTATTGCCCGGCACTACGGATGCACCACCGGCACCAACGGTCACGAGCACTGAACTGCTCGGAACCACGGGATGGCTGGCGGCGTACCACAGTCCACCCGGGCCGCCACCCGGACCACTCCAAGCGCCGCCGGAACGGCCGCTGCCGCCGCCGCCGACGGCCAGCACTTCCACGGAAGTGACACCTTCGGGAACGGTCCAATTGCCGCTGCCAGCGGTAAACGTCAGGATGGTGAAACCGTCGGCACGGTTTGAGTTGCTAGAAGTCAAGTCAGCCGCTGCTGGCTGCACCGCAGCCAGTAGCAACCCGAGGGCCGCCGCAGGGGAGGCCAGAGGACGCAGAAGGAATTGTTGCTTTGTCATGATCGTCGATGGTTTGTTGTTCTAATGCTTGGTGTTGTGGGTTCCGGTGATCCTTGTCGATCACCACGGATGCGCGGGATGGACCGCGGGCATCGCGCCCGCCGCCCGGAAAATTGTTGCTATCATCGTTACTACTCAGGTATGGCAGAATCATTTATGGCAGAATCATTTCAGAATTGGAAAAAGTCATTGGATCAACCCCTGTCTGTGCGCATCCGCACGCAGACAGGCCGACCCGTGATGAATCCCCCTCAAGACTCTTGAAAAACGCTTGCTGTTCGATCCATCATCCAAGTGGGCGGCCTGTTTTCCGAGTTTGTCAGCGGATGTTTTCATGTCTTTTGTTTGTTTGAAGTTACGGATTTCATTTTGCGGGTTGGAAAACCTGGAACTCGTTGAGGTTGATCGGGCCATCGGCCTTGAGGACATGAAGGCGGACATGGCGGCCCTTGATCGGTGGAAATTTCACCATGCGGTCGGTGCCAATGGTGGTGCCGCGGGCAACTTCCTTCCAATCAGAGTCTTGTCGCACCTCGATAGCGAATGCACGCGTAAGCGCATAGTCGATTTCGGCCAGCCACACGCTCCCGATTTCCCGCTCCTCGCCAAGATCGACGGCGAGCGTACCCTCCCGGGCATCGCCGGCCGAGGCCCAGCGGGTCATCAGATCGTTATCGTTGGCCTTGGCGGCGTCGTAGCCCGGTTGTGCGTAGTTGCTGGAAGCGACGATGGGTTTGCGGGCACTGAGCAGGACGGGTTCAGGCGGGGGCGGCGTGTGATCGAGCCAGTTGACAAGGTTCCGGCGGCGGGATTCCGGCGTGATCTTGAGGGATAGCAGCTTGCCGTCGCGGAGCACGCCTTCAACCACGGTTTGGCGCGGGGCATGGAGTTTGAAATCCACGTCCCAGTCCTTCGGCCATGCGGGGAAGAGCACAAGTTGGTCGCCCGGGGTTTGCAGCAGCATGTCCTGGAGCTGGACCATGGCCGCGCCACCGTGGTCCATGTCCGGGCGTCCGTCCCAGATCATTCCATCCCAGAACGCGGGGTAACGCGGGAGTTCCCAGTCCTTGCGGGTCCAGCACAGTTCCCACGGAGTCATGGATCGCTGGGTTTGCCATCCGTTGTGCTCGACAGGATCCGGCAGGCGCGGGTGCAGGAACTTAGCCAGGGCATACTCCCGCGCCACCTCGGTGAGTCCGAGTCCGGCGGCGAAGATGCCCCCCTGATACCAGCAGAAATGGTTTTTCTGTTTGGCCGGGCAGGTGTCGCCGTCATACCACGCGTTGCGCGCCACATCGAGGTCGGGCAGACCGACACCGTAAAGACGGAACGGGAAGACCGGATAGAGGTGGGGCAGCTCCATGTTGACATCAGGCCGCTGCCCCTGCCATGCATCGGCCGGGGCGAGGGACTTCCTGCCTTTCAATGCGCGGACTGGAATCGGAGGCAAGCGGTCGCGGAAGGCTTTCCAGAACGCCCGCTGTCCGACCGTCCCGAGGCCACCGGGCAGCGCCAGCAGGGCGTCCGAGAGGGCGATCAGCCCTGCCACGGTCGGCGCGTCGTTGGTGGTGCCGCTGAGGAACTCGAGCGCATTTCCCGGGAAAATCACCAGACGGCCGTCCTTATCGAGTTCCTGTCCGGTGGCATCCTTGCATTTGTTTCGGTAGAACTGGTCGAAGAAACGGAGCATGCCATCGGCGACGGGCAGGTAATGCCGCAGGTCCGAGCCGAAGTAGCTGCCGCTCTGAAGCATCATCAGGGCGAACTCAATGCCGCTGACATAGTGGTAGCGCAGGCAGGCGGGTGTGGTGTGGCCACTCGCGTCCGCACCATAACTCGGCAGGCCGAACAGATTGATGTCCTCGGTGAAGACCGCACCTTCGATGTTCCAGAAGTGTTTCGCCCAGGCCGTGGCCAGTTGGTGGCGCCCGGTGTAGAAATCCAGGCCAACCTTGAGCAAATCGGAGTCGCCGCTCTTGAGCATCGGCCAATACACGAGGCGCTGGTTTTGCGCCATGAAACCGGCATGACCCCATTGGCGTTCGTTCGGATTGGCCTCGAATAGAAACGGGCCGCCGTTGAACAGAGTCGGCATGTGCCCGCTGTGGTTGGCAGCCAGCATGGCGCGGAACAACTGATAGTTCCGCCCCGCCTCCCAAGCCGGGTCATCGGCATTCTTACCCGGGTTGACGACGATGTGGCTGCGGTCCCAGAACTGCCGCCACCATGCCTCGGTGGCCAGGCGCTTGCGCTGGGAGGTCGTCATGGTGTCGCGCTCCAGTTCCGCTGTCGCCTGTTCCCATGCGCCCAGCGTGACATCCTGGGAAATCCGTAACGTCGCCTGGAGGTCGATTCGGCTAACGGGCTGACGGGTCTTGATCCGGAGGAAAGGACCCTTGAGCCCCTCGTGGGTCACTTCGCCGCTGTTGTCGGCGACGAGGCCGACTCCAGTGAGGCGCCCACCCCAGGTGTGATTCCGCATCGGGTCGGGCACTGCGACGGCAATGGCCTCAATCGTGTTCTTCACGATTTCCTGCGCCCGCTGCGGCGATGGTCCGTCCATGCGGAAGTGCCAGACTGCGGAGTCGCCGTCGAAGCGGGCCTCCGCGGGACCGATGAGTTCGATCGACGCGGTAGCATCGACGGGCTTGCTGGCAGTGCCCTCGACGCGCACGATCGGCTGAAATGCGTCAACCCAGACGCGCAGGTTCACCGTCGTTCCGTCATCGGCTTTACCACGAACATGCACCGTGTCGGTGGCCAAATCGAGTTCCTGGCGGAACTCGCCAACGAACGGATTGGGTGAGAAATGCACCCGCACTCGACCCATCTTGACTTGGGTCTGGCCGTTCCAACTGTCGGGCGAGGCGATATAAAACAGCAGGTCGTCCTTGGTCGTCCAGACATTGAGCGCGATGTTGCCGCCGCCGAGTGGCATGGAATGGAGCGCCTTCGTGCCGGGCTCTGTCCATACGATGTTGTAGGGAGCAAGCCAGGCAGGAGTTTCATTCGTCGGCTGTGGCCCGGCATGTGCCAGCGGGGAGCTTGTCGCAAGCAGTACGGCCAAGGCCGTGAATTTTGGGGAATGGGTCATAGGGTGCCTCAGAGAACGGATGGGGGACACAGGGAGCAGAACTATTTTGGCGGAAGTTCTCACGGGGCGAACAACTGGAATTCTTCGATAGTCGGCACTGCGTTGGCCTTGACGATATTCAGGCGGAAGATCTGGGCCTGCACGGCAGGAAACCTAAGAGTCTTCTCCCCAACGATGGTCGTGCCCGTGACAACAGTCTTCCATGCCTCACCGTCCTTATATTCGATGGCGAACTGTTGGGTAGGATGGAAGTTCAATTCCTTGACCACCACGCGGCCCACGGTGGCGGGTTTGCCGAGATCGATTTCAATCCATCCGCTTCGCGAGTCGGGCGCTGCGCTCCAGCGGGTCACGTCGTCGGCGTCGAAGGCCATGTTGGCCTCGTAGCCGTTACCCCAGGTGGACGAGGCACGGGCCGCTTTGCCTTCGCTCAGCGGCGGATTGCGGATCATCTCGCCCACCTGGCGCAGCGTCTTCACGTCAATCTCGCGGAGCCGGCCGGCGTAGTCGGGGCCCACGTCAATGGAAAAGATGTTGCCGTACTTCACCGCGCCGAGGTAATCCTTGTAAAGACTCTCGGCCGATTTGCACAGGCCGTCATGCTTGGGCAGCGAGTAGAAATAATACGCGCCGCCCTCGTGCTTGGTCGGCAGGATAGGATAGGTGAACTCCGCCACCAGATAGCCTTTGTATCCCACCATGTCATGTGCGGCCAGCCCTCCCCCGGACGCATCTTCCAGCGTAGCCGGATGCCCCTCCTCGCCGATGCGGATGTCGCCTGAAGCCTGGCCGCCGTTGTAGCCCACGAAACAGCCGGGCTGGAACTGCTTGCACCACTTGGTCGTCTCGTCGTGGCTCAGCCCGGCGTCGCCCATAGCATGGTCGAACCAGATGTATTCGATCGGCCCGTATTCCGTCAGCAGTTCCTTGATCTGGGCTTTCTTCATCTCGACCGAGTAGCCGCCGGGATGATAGTCCTTGTTGTCGTCGAACTCGTTCTCGGAAAAATACAGTGCGAGCTTGATGCCATACTTGTCGCAGGATTTCCTCAGGAGCCCGAGCACGTCCTTGCCCAGCGGGGTCTTGGTCACCTTGCGCTGCGTCGTCTTGGTGTCCCAGAGGCAGAACCCGTCGTGGTGTTTCGTGAGGAAATCGATATATCCCATCCCGGCTTCCTTGGCCGTCCGCGCCCACTGGTCGGTGTCGACTTCCGTCGCCTTGAAGAAGGCGACGTCCTTGACGCCCGGCGACCACTCCTTGCCCGAAAAGGTGCTGAAGCTCCAGCAGACGAACATGCCCCACTTGAGGCTCTTCAACTCCTCCGCGCGTTTCTTCATGTCCACCGGTTCGGCGGCGGGCGCGGAAATGCCGGCGGCGGCAAGCGTCACCGTCGCGAACAACGTCAGCAGACGGCACATGATATTCTCTTTGTGTGACCCGGCCGAGCTCGGTCGGATTGGCAGGTTCTTCAACATTGCAATATATCGATTCATTTTGGTACCTCCTTTGGGGAAACAGCAGTTCCTGATTTTATCATCTCGCCCACCTTGCACAGAGTTTTCACGTCGATCTCGCGGAGCCGGCCGCGGTAGTCCGGGCCCACGTCAATGGAAAATATGTTGCCGAACTTCACCGCGCCAAGATAATCCTGGTACAACTTCTCGGCCGGATGGCAAAGCCCGTCGTGTTTCGGCAGCGAATAGAACCACATGGCCCCGCCCTGGTGATCCGGCAGGATAGGGTAGGTGAATTCCGCCAGCAGGTAGCCTTGGAACTTGCTTTCGTTGGCGTGATTGTAGCCGGCCACGCCCGCATCCCCCAAGGGTCCGGCCTTGCCGCATTCCCTCAGGCTGATCTCGCCCGAAGGTTGGCCGGAGTTGTATCCAACGAGAGTCGCGGGCTGACATTCGTGGCACCATTTTGTCGTTTCCTCGTGGCTAAGCCCGCCGTCGTTGCTGTTGTACCCGTGATCCAGCCACAGGAATTCAAGCGGGCCGTAACGGGTGAGCAACTCCTTCAACTGTGCCTTCTTGATCTCCGGCCGCTTGCCGAAAATGTCGGCCTCACAATAGTACAGCGCAAGCTTGATTCCGTACTTGTCGCACGACTCCCTCACAAGCTTCAGGACATCCTTGCCAAGCGGCGCCTTGGTGACCTTGTGTTCGGTGGTCTGCGTATCCCAGAGGCAGAAGCCGTCCACGTGCTTGGTCAGGAACAGGATGTAACCCATCCCCGCCTCCTTGGCCGTCTTCGCCCACTGGTCGGTATCCACCTCCGTGGCTTTGAAGAACGCAACATCATTCGATCCCTCCGTCCATTCACTGCCCGAGAAGGTGCTGAAGCTCCAGCAGATGAACATGCCCCACTTGAGGCTCTTCAACTCCTCTGCGCGTTTCTTCATGTCCACCGGTTCGGCGGCGGGCGCGGAAATGCCGGCGGCGGCAAGCGTCACCGTCGCCAGGTTGATCGGCGCCCAGCCCTGCTCAACCGCGCAAATCCTGATGCTTGTCACCCCGGCGGCGGCGATCGTGACGGTTCCAAGCTCCGTCTTCTGGTAGGTGTGGAAATTTCCCGTGTTGGGCACCTTGGCATCCAGTTTCTGTTCGCCGACCGCTACAACGATGGGGACAGGGTCGCCCGGCCTTGCAACTTCGGCAGCAACAACGTATGTGCCGGGCTTCGGGATCCGCACGAGCCAGTCGACCGAAGCTTTCCCGTTCCACCAGTCTCCGACAATGCCATTCGGATACCTGCTGTCTGGATACATACGCAGTCCGGCGCCATTGAATGTTGCCGTGGCCGTATCCAAGACAAACGTCCCGTCATTCCATGGCCTGACCACTTCCGGGCCAACCTCCGGCTGGCCTTGAACAATCAACTTGATGACCGAACAGTTGGCGTCAGGTGCCTTCGATGGCACAGAAATCGTGATGCCATCTTCTCCGCAGTTCGCATCAAGGTTCTTATTCTCTGACAACAATATTGCAGAACCCACTTTGTTCCGCAGACCCGGAACAAATAGCTGTCCATCAGTCGGCCAGTCAAAGACCATGAGATAAAGAATGGCTCCTGCTGCGGTGAGCTTCTTTGAACAGCGGCCCCAGGCCAGATGCTTGAACGGGCTGGCGGTGGTGCCATAAATGGCCTCGCCATTCACTTGCATCCATTTCCCTATCATCTCCAATCGTTCGGCCTGCTGCTCCGGAATGATGCCCTCGGCCGTGGGTCCGACATTCAGAAGGTAGTTTCCGCCCTTGCTGGCAATATCAATGACGTTGCGCAGCAGCGTCCGGGCAGGCTGATAATCCTTGTCGGCCGCATCGTAACCCCACGTCTTGCTCATGGTCATGCAGGTTTCCCAGTCGCCCGGCAACCCGGTGGCCGGAACGTTCTGTTCCGGCGTGCCGAAATCACCGCCGCCCTTCACGCGATCACTGATGATGAGATTCGGATCCTGCTTGCGCAGCCACTGGTAAAGCTCAGACCCGTCCGGATTCTCCCACCAACCGGGCCACTGGCCGTCAAACCAGATCACGGCAGGCTGATACTGGGTGATCAGCTCCTGCAACTGGGTCTTCATGTGCTGGACATAATGTTCCTTCCTGCCGGGAGCCATCCTGTTGTCATTGTAGACAGGCTTTACCGGATCGTCGTTGGCCTGCAACTGGTCGGGATGATGCCAGTCCATGATCGAGTAATAGACGCAGAACCTGAGGCCCTGCTGGCGGCACTCCTCGGACAGATCCTGCAGGGGATCGTGTTTCCAGGGCGTGGCGCTCACCACGTTGTAATCCGTTGCTTTGGTATTGAACATGCAGAAGCCGTCGTGGTGCTTCGAGGTGATAACCAGGTACTTCATCCCGGCCTCTTTGGCAAGGCTCACCCACTTTTTGGCATCATACTTCACAGGATTGAATTGCTGTGCATATTTCTCATAATCGGCCCTTGGAATACTAGAGTTGTTCATATACCACTCACCACGAGCGGGCACGGAATAAATGCCCCAGTGGATGAACATCCCGAAGCGGGCCTCCCGCCACCACGCCATGCGCTCGGCCGGCGGGGCCTTGCTTTCGTCCGCTCCGGCCGCGGTCCACGCACTGCAGATGCTTAGTACCGCAGCCAACCCGAAAAGTCCTCTCTTCAAACTTTCATTGAAAAGGAATTGCTTTTTCGGGTTGGCCGCGAGCAATGGGATTGAGCGGAGGGTGCGGGTCAAGGCAGCGGTGCGTGGCATCGGTTCGGGTGTCTGTTGTTAGGCTTACGGACCCGTCACCATCAGGCGGGCGAATGTCCTCTCATCGCCGGCGGGGAAGGTGTAGGTCAGATGGTTGCCGGAGATGGTCACGGTGACTCCGAGAGTTTCGTCCGTCCAACTGCCGTCTGCCAGCGTGGCGGAGGTTTGGACCACATAATCGGTGCCATGCACTCCGGCGTAGTCGGCGGCATGGGTCCAGGTGACGCTGCGCGTGCCTGCGGTATTGACCACCCCGGGCAGCGGGGTGAAGCCGGTGGTGTTGCCGTTGGGACCGCCCAGGAAATACTCGATGCCGTTGGCCACCCCGTCGTGGTCGTGATCTTGGGCCAGCGTCTGGCCGGAAGCGCCGTTGGTGGCGGCCCAGGAGGCGTAGGCCGATCCGCCGCTGCTCGAAACGCCGGCACCGGCCGCGTCGAATTGCACGTGGCAGGTGCTGCCGTCTGTCCACGCCTCGCCAGCGCTGTGTTCGGTCAGGCCCGTGACCTTCTGCCACGTCCGCGTGCCGTCGTTGTACGAGCCCAGCGTACCGTCGTACACCTGAAACAGCTTGTCCATCTTGCTGGCGGAGTAGTCGCCCAGCACCGCAGTGATCGTGCTCAGTGATCTGACCTTTCCGGCCGTTAGGGCCGTGTTCCAGACCGCCACGTCGTCCATCAAGCCCGTGTACGGTTGATAGAGCGGGTTGCCAAACGCACGCATGGAGCCGAATTCGGTATGCAAACTTGTCATCGAGCCGCCGAGGGTTCCGCTGCCATCGGGCGCACCATCGATGTACAGATTCACCGTCGGGCTGTTCAGCACCGCGACCACCTGCCGCCATTGGCCGTTGTTCACCGACCCCGAACTCTGGGCGATGGTGCCGGTGACTGCTCCCACCGGCTGATAAAGGAGCTTGCCACTCGGATTGATCTTGAAGTGTTGGTAC
>JAPLUI010000387.1 GCA_026397725.1 Verrucomicrobiota bacterium
TCCTGCGGGTGGCGCTCATCTCGGTGCGATTCCGGCAGGGAGTCCCCCTCTCCTGGCCCATGATTTTCGAAAAATGCGCTCACTCCACAGTCCCGGCAATTTCCCTGATCAACGGAAAATCAATCAAATGAAAAGACCATGATACTTGTTGTCCGTCCTGACACTACTCATTTCCATTGGCGGCCTGTCGGAAATGGCGACCCAGGCGCCTCCGTTCCGTTTGTCGATTCAGGACTCTCTGGGGCTTCCTGAAGTGTCCATTCACGGCCCGGCTGACACCCCGGTGCTCTTGCTGAGGTCGTGCGCCCTTCTGGACTCGCCTGACCTCTGGGAATTGGTGGATGCAACGACACTGACGGATGATCCATCTGCTTATTACGAATTGGACTATGACCTGAGTGCTGGCAGTGTGGTCAGCTATTTGGTGCGAAATCAGGTGCGTGCTTACGTTGTGTGCGGGCCTTGGCATGTTTGGTCCGAGCCCTCCGCCGAGAGCAGCATGCTGGCAACGCCGACCTTGCGCACCTGACATCCTCACGGACATGTATGCAAGAGCCAGCTCAAACCATCACCGGAAACTCCAACCTGCCCCTGCCTCCCCCCAAGATCCTCAAAAGATTTCTCGACGCTACAGAGCGGATGGGTATTCTCGCCGCAGGGCACCTCCAAACCATGCCACCATGAGTTTCGCTTCAAACCCTCTTGCCCTTCGGAAATCCACCGCAAGGAATCTGGTTGCCACAGGCATCCGGCGGGGTTCCCCCATTTCATCTCATCTCCCGGTCTCCGGGCCGCACTTGGGTTTTCTCATGCGCGGTCGCCAGCAGAGTCCTGGCAGGTATCAACTTGCTGGCCGCCTTCTGATCTGGAGCGGAGCGGGCTGGTCCTTGTATTGCGCAGGCCTGTGCATGGATGATGCGGCTCCTGCCATCTATTCGAGCGACGGGAGCGACCCGGATTGGCCGGAAGGCGTTGCCTACGGAGTGTCCTCGAACGGCACGGTGGTCGGGTCGAGTTATCAAACGGATATTACCCCATGACATCACAACAAACACGAATTGCCTGCGTGGCGGGCCTTGCCTCGATCGCCGTTTTCTGCGCCGTCCTCTGGCTGCGCCGGGATAAAGCGCAAGCAGGGAATGAAGCCTGGCGTGCGGAATGGCAAAAACCCGCTCCTGTCGGAAGCTCGCCCCCCGCGCCACCACCCGCGGTGGATGACGATGGCCTGCCCGTCCTCGCCGCCGCGCCTGACGATGCCGGCATTGCCGCCAGTCGCGCCTTTTCTGCCGCCTTGCTGCCCGTTGATGACGCTGCGTTGAGTGCTGACGAGAAAGCCCGGCAAAACGCTGCCATGGCAACCTTCCTCCGCGAGTACCGGAAACTCGGCCCGGATGCAGCATGGGAAAGCCTGCAACAGTTCGTGAAGCGGGCACCGGAGCGGTGGCAGCCAGCCTTGCAACTCGAGTTGTCGGCCGGGTGGTTCGCGCAGGGGTTTTTTGAGGAAAGCCGGGAGCTGTCCGCGCAGCTATGGAAGCGCTTGCGGGAGCGGCGGGACGTCAATGCCGTGCTCATCGCGGACCAAGCGGCGGCGAGGCTGCTCGATCTGGGGATCGGACGCGGAGATGCGGAGGAATTGCGGCGGCTCGTGGTCGAAAACGACGGCCGGCCCTATCATGGCTCCCTGGAAGGCAAGTTGATGCGGGCCGCGCAGGCGGCCTGGCTGCTGGGCCACACCGGAGCCCAGAATGTCGCCTGCGGACCGCGGGCGCTGAACGCCATTCTGGACTATCAGCGGGCGGATTACACCCCGATCCGGCTGGACAAGATCACCGGAGATTACATCGCCACCGGGCTACCGATGACGGAAGTGCAAGCTTTTGCCGGCAAACTGGGCTGGGCCGCGCAGATGGTCCGCCGGACGAACCAGGCCGCTCCCATCCCGGTTCCTGCGGTGCTCCACGCGCAGGCGGGCCACTACGCCGCCATCCTCGCGGCGGACGAGGAAAAGGGACAGTATTTCCTCGAGGACCGCGGCCTGGATTTCGCCGGTTGGGTGAGCCGCGACGCAGTGGACCGGCTGAGTAGCGGGAACTTTGTCATCGCCGCCGGGGCCATGCCCGCCGGCTATCAATCCCTCAGTGAAAGCGAGGGCCGCAACCTCTTTGGCCGGGATGGTGCCCACGGCGTTGGCAACACCGGCGAAAGCGTCGCCGGCGGACCCACTGCGGGCGGCGACGACGGGGGCAGCTGCGGCATGGCCCGCTACACCTTCCTCCCGCAGTTGGCGGCCTTCCGGCTGATGGACAAGCCGGTGGGTTACTCTCCGCCGTTCGGCCCTGAGGTCCGGTTTACCCTGACCTACCACGATCAGGATGAAGACCACCCGACCTCGCCGGCCTTCAGCAACGCCGGCCGGATGTGGAATGTGAACTGGATCTCGTGGGTGGTGCCGCCCACCGGCACCCTGACCAATGCCAGCATCCTCAAAATCCGGATCATGGGGGGCGGCACCGTCAACGAAACCTACAGCACCTCGTCACAGAAGTTCGGCCCCCACGACCGGCATTTTTCCACCAGCCGGAAAATCAGCGCGACCCGCTATGAACGCAGCCTTCCGGATGGCAGCATGGAAATTTACGCGGCTCCCGGCAACGCCGCCAATCCCACGCTGATCATGCTCTCGGAGTATCGGGATCCGCAGGGAAACGCGCTGGTCTTCCATTATGACTCGCTCCTGCGCCTCGATCTGGTGACGGATGCCGCCGGCAAACAGACGCACCTCTACTACGACCTCGGGCCGAGCAGCCTCTTGATCACCCGGGTCGTCGATCGGTTCAACCGGACCGCCACGCTCGCATACAATGCCGCCGGCCAGCTCAAAAGCGTGACCGATGTGATCAACCTCCAATCGGTGTTCACCTATGGGGTTTCCGGTGATTCCATTCAGACGCTGCAGACGCCCTACGGCACCACCACCTTTGCGGTGACCGGCTCGCTGACCACCGGCAACGGCTCCTCCGAGCGCTCCGTCACGGTGACCGATCCGCAGGGCGACCGGGAAAAGGTGCTGTTTCGGGACGTTGACTCCGGCGCAACCGGCATCACTCCAACCAGCTTCCCGCCGCGCACGGCGTTCGTCGGCGGTCAGAAGGTGGACTTTTTCGCGGAAACCGCCCGGCTGCAGTTCCGGAACAGTTTCTATTGGGGAAAGATTGCCATGGCGATGGCCCCGGACGACATCAAGGCGGCGCGGAATTACCGCTGGCTCTCCAATAAGAACGCCAAGGTGCAACCCATCCTGGAGTCCATCCGCGAACCGCTCGAAGATCCGGTGTGGTTCAATTATCCGGGCATGAGCGGTGCCCGCACGACCGATGTCAACGGCTACCCGAATTACCCGGGCAAGGGCGCCCGGCCTGACAAAATCCTGCGGGTGCTGGCCGACGGCAGCCCGCAAATTGTCCAAATGACGCATAACCCGCTGGGATTGCCCACCAAGACCATTGATCCGCTGGGCCGGACCACCGAGTTCACCTACGCCGCCAACGGGTTGGATCTAACCGAAGCGCGGCAGACCACCGGCGGCGCCAGCCAGCGCCTAACCGCCGTCACCTACAACAGCCAGCACCTGCCGCTCACCGCCACGGATGCCGCCGGGCAGGTCACCACCTTCACCTACAACGCCCGCGGTCAGACGCTCACGGTCACCAATCCCAACAACGAAGTCACCACCTTCACCTACGACGCCGATGGCTTCCTCACCACCATCGACGGCCCGCTCGCCGGTACCGGTGACCGGACCCTCCTCACCTACGACAGCACCAGCAACGGGCTGCCCCGAACCGTCACCGGCCCCGATGGGTATGCCCTGACTTATACCTACGACAGCTTCGACCGCGTCAAGAAAATCACCTATCCGGACGCCACCTTCGAACAGTTCGATTACGACCTGCTCGACCGGATCGGCCGCTTTGACCGGTTCGGACGAATGACTGTCTATGCCTACAACAAAATCCGCCAACTCGTGAAGGTCACGGATCCGGAAGAACGCGCCGTGACCTTCGACTGGTGCAAGTGCGGCGACTTGGCGGGCATCACCGATCCGCTGGGCCGCACCACCCGCTGGGTCCGCGACGTCCAAGGGCGCGTCACCGCGAAGATCTATGCCGACGGGTCAAGGGTCGGTTACCGATACGAGCCGCAGACCAGCCGACTCGCCCAGCGCATCGACGAGAAGAACCAAACGACCCTCTACAGCTACAACATCGACAACACGCTGCGCACCGTGGCCTATCCGGATGCCACCGTCGCAACGCCGACGGTGAGCTATACTTACGATTCCATCTTCAAGCGTATCGCAACGATGACGGACGGGATCGGGACCACCACCTATGCCTACCACCCGATCACCGGCGGAGCCGCCATCGGCGCCGGACTGCCGGCCAGCGTGGACGGGCCATGGGCCAATGACACCATCACCTATGTTTATGACAAACTCGGGCGTCCGACCACCCGCAGCATCAATGGCACCCCGGAAACTGTCGCCTTCGATGCCACCG
This sequence comes from Verrucomicrobiota bacterium, assembly GCA_026397725.1. Taxonomy (GTDB): domain Bacteria; phylum Verrucomicrobiota; class Verrucomicrobiia; order Verrucomicrobiales; family Akkermansiaceae; genus Luteolibacter. The sequence continues at coordinate 4,560 of JAPLUI010000387.1, forward strand.
GACGACCGACCACCGTGATTAACCCGCTCGGCACCTTCAATTACACCTATGTGCCCAACACCTTCCGGCTCGCCAGCGCCGCCCGCTCCGGCGGCCCGAGCACGGCTTTCTCATACTGGGACAATGCACATGACCGCAGGCTTTCCGGCATCAGCAATAGCAAGCCAGGCGGTGCCGCACTCTCCACGTTCAATTACACCTATGATGCGGCGGGACGCATCAAAACCTGGTCGCAGCAGAATGACAGCACCACCGCGCAGACCTGGGACTTGAGTTATGACAACGCGGACCAGCTCGCCGCCGCTGTGGTCAAGCAAGGAGTCGCTACGCTGAAATCCTCCGCCTGGGAATACGATACCGCTTCCAACCGCACCAAGGAAACCGTCAACGGAACCGCCACCAACTTCAGCTACAACACGCTCAACGAAATGACCCATGTGAGCAGCACGCTCACCCCGGCCACCTACGAATGGGATGCAGAGAACCGCCTAACTGCCGTCAACCAGGGAGCCGCCCGCACGGAATTCACCTATGACGGCCTCGGCCGCCGGGTGAAAATCACCGAGAAAACCAGCGGCACCATCACTTCCACGACCAGCTATCTTTGGGCCGGGCTGGCAATCTGCGAACGCCGCGACGCCACCGGCGGCATCGTCCAGCAACGCTACTTCGCCCAAGGCTTCCAGGGCGTGACCGGCACACCTGCGGGAATTCATCTCTACACCAGGGATCACCTCGGCAGCATCCGGGAAATTACCGACACCGCCGGTACGATCAAGGAACGCATCAGCTACGACGCCTGGGGCAAACCGACGTTCTCCAACGCGACACCGCTCTCCAGCTTCGCCTTCACCGGCCACTTCTGGCACGGACGCTCAGGGTTGCATCTCGCGCCCTACAGAGTGTATTCGGTGATGCATGGAAGATGGCTATCCAGAGATCCGGTTGCGGAAAATGGGGGAATGAATTTATATGGATACGCCGACAACAATCCTATCAACAGATTTGATCCCTTGGGGCTTTGGAGTCCACAAGCTCACGATGCATTGTTACAGCATGCATTTGAGGGGAAAATACCTCAAAGAGAGATTGATATACTCAAATGGGCTAGTGCGGGCTTTGACGTTCTAACATTTCAAGAGAAATATTCAAATATGCATTGTATGGGGACAAAAGGCCAGACAATTCTGGATGCGAAGGCTGCCTGCAAGAAATCCATAGACGACACAATAAGTAATGCGAAAGATGCATGTGGTTCTGGCAACCGTTCCGAAGCAATGAATCTTTTGGGTCAAGCATTGCATACTATCATGGATCAATATAGTCCGATGCACACCGATTCGAACGGAAATCCCATAAGTTACGATCCGAATTCACCCAATGGCAAGAAGCATAGCAAGTCGGATGCTCATGGGGAAGAAAGAACCCTGGATATAACTCCAGAGATTTACAAGCAACAGGATAAACTGCTGAACGATGCTTATTTTGAAGTGTTTGGGTTATGATTATTGGAAGTTACTTGGCTTTTCTCCTTATTTCGAAAGCAATTGATGAAAACACGTCATGAATAAGAACCCAATTAGTCCGTGGTTGGCGTTCTGCCTGGGTGTCTCCATTGCCGCAGGGCAGCCGTCCCTGCAATCCGACTCCTCCCGCGCTGTTGATGATGTTTTCGCCGTGCCTGTCACCGGCGTGACAGTCCTGCCATCACGGCAGGTGGCGAAGCCGGGAGAAGCCGCGTGGTTTTCGGCGTCTTGGGCGAAGCAGCCCGGGGATACGGTGATCTGGAAGAAAGGATTGACGGCGGTGACGGGGCAGACGGTTACTCCAAGCGTCTTCCCAGCCCAAACTCTCGAAGTCTTCACACCCTTTCCTGGGCGGATTCTCAGTGTGAGCCAGCCAGTGGTTCCGGAAGACTTCGTTTTTCTCAAGGATCAAGGCATCAAACTCATCGTCAGCGTCGATGGCGCGAAGCCGGATGTGGCGGCGGCCAAGAAGCTCGGGATGGGATCCATCCACCTGCCGATCAGCTACGATGGCGTGCCGCAGGAAACGCAGGCGGCCTTGAGCAACGTGTTGAAGGAAGACCCCGGCAAAATCTTCATCCACTGTCATCACGGCAAGCACCGCGGACCTGCGGCGGCGATGCTCGATGGTTGCGCGACGAAAGTACAGAATTTCCCGGCCGCCACCCGCCATTTTGAAACCCTGGCCGCCGCTTGCCTGGCCTGCCGCCAAGAACACCGGAACTGATTACCTATCTCCACCACCCGTCCCGTTTCCACATCTAACATAAAGAACCTGTCATGACCTGGAAAACCATCCGCTGCCGCACGCTGTACGCCTCCTTCCTCCTCCTAACAGGGATGGCCTGCGGCCAGAGTTCCCTGCAATCCGATGTTGCGGGCAATCTCCGCGAAATCTCCGCCGTGGTGCCGGCAAGCGGCGTGACGATTCTGCCTTCGCGCCTGGTGGTCAAGTCGGGCGCGGCGGCTCGCTTGTCGGCCTTTTGGGCCAAGCGCTTAGGGGATACAGCAGTCTGGAAGAAGGGCGGCGTGGCGACCGGCCAGACCGGCGACGCGTTCAGCCTGGCGGCGGTCGGTACGACCGATGAGGCGGATTATTCGGTGACGGTGACGACTCCGTCCGGCACGCTGAACAGCACGAGCGTACACCTCTACATCGACTCGGACGGCGATGGGCTCGGGGATTCCTGGGAGATGGCGCAGTTTGGCAGCCTGGCCAAGCTCGGGAATCAGGACACGGACGGCGACGGGGTGACCAATGCCGAGGAATTCGAAGACGGCACGAATGCCAATAGCAGCGCCTCGCGATATTACCGGCTCACCGTGTCGGCGATCAACGGGCGGGTGACTGTCAGCCCGGCGAGTGCGACGGGGCGCTATGCGACAGGAACACGGGTGACGCTGCAGGCCGAGCCGGCGACCGGTTGGCAGTTCCGCGAATGGACGGGGGATTTCACCAGCTTTCTGCCGTCACTGACGCTGACAATGTATTGGGACCGGTCGCTGGCGGCCGGGTTCTATCAGCCGGCGGCGCTGGCCACGGCGGTGGCGCAGGGGAATTTCATTTGGACCTCAGGCGGGAGTCTGCCGTGGCTGGGTGAGGGCGAACAGTCGGTGCCGGATGGAACCAATCTGGTCCATTCCGGGCAGATCACCCACGGTCAGGAAAGTTGGATCGAAACCACCGTCGCCGGTCCCGGGACGGTCTCGTGGTGGTGGAAAGTATCATGTGACTCAAACTCCAGTCAGCCGGGGGACTGGCTGCGTTGCTACATCGACGGGGAGGAGGTCCACGCCATCAGCGGCTGGCAACCGTTATGGCAACCGGTGGCCCGCACGATCAGCTCCGGCAACCACGCGATTCGCTGGGTGTATGCGAAAGACGCCAGTGTGACTTCCGGGGATGACATGGCCTGGCTGGACAAGGTGGCCGTTGCGCTGGCATCCCCGACACCGCTGGCGGATGCCATCGAATTGTCCGGAAACCTGACCCTCACCGCCAGCGGGGCGGGCTTGTGGGCACGCCAGACCGCCGTGACCCATGATGGGGCCGATGCGTTGCAGAGCCCCGCGATTCTGGACGCTGAGGAGGCATGGCTCCAGACCACGGTGGTGGGACCGGGAGTGCTGCGGTTCTGGTGGAAGCTTTCCAGCGCCGACTACATGGATTTCACCGTCGATGGGGTGGCCAAACAATGGGAGTATGATGAAGCGGATTGGACCTATGTGGAACTCTATCTCAACGGTACCGAGCACTTGTTGAAATGGCGCTATTCGAAAAATGCCACTGAAACTGCCGGAGCGGACGCCGCTTGGCTGGACCAGGTTTCCTTCACGCCATCCCCGACGCTGCCGGCGGCGGTGGATAACAACTCGCTGGCGTATGCCACCAACCCGGCGGCACCCTGGATGTCTGTGGGTACCTCCACCGGGTCCCATGACGGAAACGACTTCGCGCAAAGCGGCCCGATTGGGGACAATCAGCAGTCGTGGCTGGAAACCACCGTCACCGGTCCCGGCACGATCAGCTTTTGGTGGAATGTCTCATCCAGCACCGCGGACTATCTTCAGTTGCTGCTGGACGGCTCCGTCTGCCGCCGCATCAGCGGCACTCCGGGGTGGAACCACGTCATGCAGACAGTACCGTCCGGCAGCCATAAGGTGCGCTGGAGTTACGTGAAGGACAGCTCCGGATATTCCAATTCCGATACCGCTTACCTCGATGAAATCGTCTGGTCTGCGGCGAATCCGCCACCGCTTGCGAATGCCGTGGATGCCCCCACCCTCGCGTGGACCGGATCCGGCGACGCGTTTTGGGAACGCAATACCACGACGATCCGCGATGGTTCGGACTCGGCTCAGGCCGGACCATTCGCGACCGCAGGACAGACGGCCCGCATGGAGACCACGGTGACCGGCCCCGGCGTGCTGAGATACTGGTGGAAATGTTCCTGCGCCTCCACTTCGGACACCAGCCAGGGAGTCCGGATGGCGGTCAATGGAGCCCTGACGGATCGCATCAGCGGGACGCAGGAATGGGTTCAGGTGATCCGGCAGTTGCAGCCCGGTCCGCAACTGCTGACGTGGGAGTTTGTTAGGCCAAACAGCTCGGTCCCCAGCAATTCCGCGTGGCTCGATGGCATCAGCTTCGTGGCCTCAGCGACCGTGCCGCTAGACCAAGCTGCGGACAGCGGCAGCAGCCTCACCTGGCGCACCGGCGGCCATGGCACTTGGAGTGGCTTCACCGCCACCTCGTCGCATGACGGATCCGATATGCTCGCCTCGCCACATCTCGCCGACGGCGAATCATCATGGATCGAGACCACAGTCAACGGTCCCGGCACCCTGAGCTTCTGGTGGCGCATCTCCTCGGAGGCGTACAGCGACACCGGACAATACTATGTGGATGGCTATCAGATATCGAAGCGCAGCGGAGAGGTTGGGTGGGAACCGTTTGTTACGGAACTCAGCGCAGGGCCTCATACCATCCGCTGGGTCTATCAAAAAGACGGATCCTACTCTGTCGGGGATGATGCCGCCTTCCTGGACCAGGTCGTGTTCACGCCGTCGGCGGTGCCGCCGCTGGCCGACGCGATCGACAACACCGCGTGGTCATGGCACTCAAATCTCGCAGCCCCCTGGTTTAAACAAACGGCAGTAACACACGACGGCATCGACGCGGCACAATCGGGGGTGGTTGCTCAAAATCAATCATCCCAACTCGGCGGTATGGTAACCGGGCCCGGCACCCTGACCTTCTGGTGGAAAATTGATGCCACTACCAGCGATCGCTTGTATTATTATGAAGACACCTCCCAGATTACTTCAATTTCCGGGAGTACGGGCTGGGTGCAACTAAGCCGGACTTTCCCGGCTGGCAAGTACTTCTGCAGTTGGCGGTTTGACAAGTATTCATCGACCGCCGGCAGCACCACGAAGGCGTGGATCGATCAGGTGGTCTTTACTCCCGCGAGCAACGCGGCGATGGCTGCCGCGCTGGATATTCCGGCGGCAAGTCCATTCACCCTGGGAGGCACCACCGGAGGGGCCGCGTGGGCGGCGCAAAGCGCCGATTCCCATGATGGTGTTGATGCCCTGCGTTCACCGGTTCTGGCCAACAACAAGGATGCAACATTTGAGACGACTGTATTCGGCGCGGGGGTCCTGAGTTTTTGGTATCAGGTATCCTCGGAAAAGAGTTACGATTATCTGGCCTTCTGGTTGGATCATATTCCAAGATTCAGTGCCAGTGGCGAAGTGGGCTGGACAAAATTCGAGGGGATTGTCGGCCCCGGCGAGCACCCCGTTCTATGGAGCTATTCGAAAAACGGCAGCGTGGTTGGCGGCCGGGATGCCGCATGGGTGGATCAACTAACCGTGGTTCCGCCGATCCCCTTGGCGACCGCACTCGACACCACCCTGGCACTCACCACGGGCGGATCAGCCTGGGAAGGGCAGGCGGCCACCGTGTTATCCCATGATGGAATTGACCTGGGGGCTTCCGGTGCCGTCAGCAACGGTCAGGAATCATGGATGGAAGCGACCGTGAACGGGGCCGGCACCCTATCGTTTTTCTGGAAAGCCTCATGCTATGACAATTATGACTTCCTGCGTTTCAGTGTGGATGGTGAAGAGATTGCAGCGCTCACCGGGGAGACCGCATGGCAAGCAATGTCTCGCACCCTTGGAGGCGGCACCCATACCGTGCGCTGGACGTTTCAGAAAGGTCCATACTCGTCCTCCGCAGCCGACCAAGGATATGTCGATCAACTGGTATTCACCGCGGCTTCGCTGCCGGCCCTGGCGGATGCGATTGACCAACCGGCGGCAACGGTTCTAACCAGCAGTGGAGCCGCTACCTGGGCACGCGAAATATCGAATACGCACGATGCCAGTGATGCGGCTCAAAGTGGTGTCATCGGTAACAGTGAGTCTTCTTCAATGGAAGCGGTGTTCACCGGCCCCGGGACCCTGACCTACTGGTGCAAGGTTTCTTCCGAATCCGGTCGCGATTACCTTCGGTTCTTCCTCGATGGAGTGGATCAGAAAAACGAACTCTCAGGTGATGTGGCATGGCAGATGCAGACCATCCTCATTCCCGCCGGTACGCACCGCTGCCAGTGGAGGTATGCAAAAGACAGTTCAGTTGCATCGGGTAGCGATGCGGCATGGGTCGATCAGGTGGTCTTCCTGCCAGGAGTCTCCTTCGCCACCGCGCTTGACACTTCCGGCGTGGCTTGGACGTCCGGGGGGGATCTGCCGTGGCAGGGACTGGTTGCGGCGGGAGGCGTCAACGACATGGCAGTATCGGGCATCGCCACCACGGCCGGAGCCGCCTGGCTGGAGGCCAATTTCACCGGCCCGGGCACCCTGAGTTTCGATTGGTCGCTTTCGAGTTATTCCGGAGATAGCCTCGCGCTAACTCTTGACGGCGAAGGCTGGGGTAACATCGTCGGATCCCTGACAGCAGGATGGGAAACGCGGCGGCTTGTCATTCCGGCCGGCACCCATCAGGTGCGCTGGACTCACCATAAGAATTCCACCAGTTCTCCCGGCCAGGGACTGGCCGCGCTGGATCATGTGGTGTTCTCAGCCGCCGCCAATCCACCGCTGGGTGACGCTCTGGACGACCCTTCATTGATATATGTTACCGGTGGCAACAGCCTGTGGGATCGCCAGACGGCGGAGCGCCACGACGGTTCGGACGCGGCGCAATCCGGCACGCTGCTCAACAGTCAGGCCTCATGGATGGGCACCTATCTGAATGGACCCGGCTTGCTCACGTATTGGGCAAAGGTCTCCTCACAACCCGGTGGTGACTATTTGAGGTTTATTGCCGACGGAACCCAGTTTAACTCTATGAGTGGGGCGCTTGCCTGGCAGCAAATCGCGGTGCCGGTGCCAGACGGACGGCATTCATTTGAGTGGAATTACAGTACCAACTCCAGCGTTCTGACTGGCAGTAACCGGGCATGGGTGGACCAGGTGAATTTCACCGCCTATGGCAACTATCCGCTTGGCGTGGCGATGGATGTGTCGGGACCCATCTGGTCAACCGGTCCAGCGATCACGCCAGCCAGCGGGGTCCAAACCGCCACGGCACATGACGGCACGGACGCAGTGCTGATTCGCTCTCCCGCAGACGGGAACCAGAGCTGGCTGGAGACGACGATCCAGGGAGCCACATTGGTGAAGTTCTGGTGGCGTGCCGACTCCGGTCGCACGGTGCGCCTGCTGGTGGACGGAGTGTATATCACGACGCTCAACGGGTCGGCGGCGTCGGCATGGGCGCAGGTCTCCACCACGGTGGACAACTCCCCGCACGTTATCCGCTGGGAAGTGACGCAGACCAGCAGTTCCTATCCGTTCTCAGGGGTGTGGCTGGATGAACTGACCGGTCTGCCGCCGCCCGCGACAAGCGCCTATCAACAGTGGCAAACGCAGTTCGGCCTGACGGGTGCCAACGCCGCGCCGCTCGCGGATTTTGACCGGGACACACTCTCCAACCTCGTGGAGTTTGCGTTCAATCTCGATCCCACCACGGGGTCCCGCCCGTCTGGCGCGGGTTCCAGCGGGCGGCTGCCGCTTGCGTTGACCGAGGGCACAGGGGCCGAAGCGCGGCTGGTACTGGAGTACTTGCGGCGCCAGAACAGCGACCTCATTTATACGCCGCTGTTCTCGGATGACCTCTCCGCGTGGAGCACGGCCTCGGGCATGCCGGTGATTACCAACCTCGGCGGGGGCTGGGAACTCGTTAGAGTCGCGGACAGCGTGACCCTCAGCGGAAGAAGCCACCGCCACGGAAGAGTGAAAGTAACGATGCCATGATATACCATGCTACCAGACGGATGTTCGGCCAGTTTTCCATGCTTCGCGGCAATGATTGCCTGCTTGCGGCGCTTGCCTGCATGGTTTCCTTGTGCGGTTGTGAACGGAAATCGGCCCGCGAAGTCGTGCTCTACGCAAGCATCGATGAAACTTACGCGCGGCGGGCTGCGGAGGCGTTTGAGAAGGAAACAGGGATCAGAGTGAAGCTGGTAAACGACACCGAAGCCGCGAAGAGCACCGGCCTGGTGATGCGGCTCATGGCGGAGAAAACGCAGCCGGTTGCGGACGTCTTCTGGAGCGGCGATGTGGCGCGGGCGCTGGCACTGGACCGGGCGGGGATGCTGGAAGCGTTCACGCCGGACGGCGCGGATACCTTGCCGGCAGCGGCACGCCTCGCGGAAGGCCGCATCATCGCCACCGCCGCCAGGGCAAGGGTAATCATGATCCACCGTGAACTCGCGCCGTCTGACAAACCCCGACCGCAGTCGGTGGAGGATCTCGCGAAACCGGAATTCGCGCCACGTTCCTGCCTGGCGAATCCACTGTTCGGAACCACCGCAGTCCATGCGGCGGCGCTCTTCAATACCTGGGGCGAAACACGGGCGCGGAAGTTCTTCGAGGACTTCGCACGCAACGGCGGAAAAATGCTCGCCAGCAACGGCGAGGTCAAGCGGCGCGTGGGCTCGGGCGAGTTTGCCTTCGGTCTGACCGACAGTGACGATCTGCACGTCGCATGGCTCGACGGCAAGCCGGTGGATGGAATCATCCCGGTCAGGCCCGAGGATGGCGGCCTGCTGCTGCCCTCTGCGGCAGTCCTGATCAAAGGCGCGCCGCATGCCGCAGAGGCCAAGCGCCTGGCCTCGTGGCTCTCCGGAGCGCAGGTGGAAAAACTCTTGGCATCCAGCGAGGCCGCTCACTGGCCGGTGCGCAGCGGGCTAGAGCCGCCGCTGAAATTTCGAGGAATGGCGGTGCCTGCGCAGTTGAATGCCTCATCATGGCAGGAGTTGGATACGATCATGGAAGGACTGCTGAGTGGATTCCTGACAACATGGGTGGATCAGCAGCGATGAAAGCGGCTCGCCAATTCGTCTGCCACCCGGCGTTCCTGGTCATCGCCCTATGGCTCTTCCCATTCGTCTTCCTAACGTATGAAATGGCGGCAGGCAATGGTCGCGGCGTGCGTTGGTGGGTGGAGCAACGCGCATGGCAAATCGCCGCACGCCACACCCTGGAGCAAGCGGGCATGGTCGCGACGATCGCGTTCGTCGCCGGCTGGCTGCCGGGCGTCCTAACAGGACTCTCGCCACGCGGCTGGCGCTGGCCGATTCAGGCACTGTGCGCCCTGCCACTGCTGCTGCCGCCGTTCCTGTGGGCGATTGGCTGGTCTTTTCTCCAATGCCGGGCACCGCGGGCGTGGTACGCGCTTTTTGACGGACGCTGGGGGATGCTCTGCGCCGGGCTCGCCGCCGCAGTACCGCTGGTGGTGCTCGCGGCCAGCGCCGCCGTCAGTGCGGTTCCGCGGGCGCAGTGGGAGTTTTGCCTGACCCGCTGCGGCAAATGGCGCACGCGGTGGGTGGCGGCACGCCGGGCATGGCCGGCCGCAGCGGGAGCTGCGGCACTTGCCGCTCTGCTGGGAACCGCAGATGCCGGCGCGGGACAAATCATGGGTTGGCATGGGATGGCGGGGGACGTGCTCGTTTCCCTTGCCACCCGGCAGGACCTTGCCGAGGCCGCCACCAAAGCTCTCGCCGGTATGGTCCTGCTCCTGCCGCTGGCCGCCGTCGCGGCATGGCTGCTGGTGACGGCATGGGCGCACCGCCAGACCTCTCAAAGCGTCCTGAGGCATGGCGGCATGCCGGACTGCATTCGCCTCAACTGGATGCCAACCATGGCACTGGCTCTGACCGCACTGATAGCCCTCGGACTGCCTGCGGGCGGACTCGCCACGCCGCTGAGCAAAGGCCGCGGCGAATACTATCTTCTGGAGGCCTTCGTGCTGTGGAAAAGCAGCCTCGGTCCGACCCTGTGGTATGCTGTGGGGGGCGGCGCGGTTGCCACTGCGGGGGGTGCCATCCTCGCGGCCCGGTGTGCGGGCCAGGCCCGCTGGATCGCCTTGTTCCTGCTAGCCCTTGCCGTGCCCTCGTCATTGCGCTCGCTGGGCTGGGCGAGCGCCGGTGCGCACTGGCCGGTGGTTAGAGTGCTGCTGAGCGGGGAGCCGGGCGTGGCATTCGTGTTAGGCGTGCAATGGATGCCGCTGGCGGCGCTGTTGTTAGCCCCGGCCTTTGCCGCGGTGCCGTCATCATGGAACGACCGCCGCCGCCTCACTGGCATGGCGCGACTGCCCTATACGCTGCGCGTGCTCCTGCCGGTGCTCGCGCCGTGGCTGGGCATCGCCGCGCTATCCTGCGCGCTGCTCGTGCTAGCGGACGTGACCAGCCTCATGCTGCTGCAACCGCCGGGCCGCACCGCCTTTACCTCGCACGTCTTTGCGGTGATGGACAACTCCATGGAAATCATCGTTGCATCCCTCTGCGTGGCCTTGCTCCTCATGCCGCTGATGCTCGGGTTGCTGCTGCTCCTGGCAACGACTGCCACCCGCTGGAGGATTTCCCGCTTCCTCAACCCCCTGCACCTCAACGCCCACCCGTCCCTCCAAAGGCCTTGAGCCCGTCACCCGTCATCCAGTGCCGAAACCTCACCGTCAGCCACGGCCGGCATACGCTGTTAGATAATGTCAGTCTGAGCGTGCAGCCAGGCGAGCGCGTGGTCATCGCCGGACCCTCCGGCGCGGGGAAGTCCACACTGCTTCGCGTCATCGCCGGACTGGAACCACTTGCTGCGGGGGAAATTCATCTCGATGGCCGTGCCGCTTCGCTCCCCGGAAGCCACCCGCTGCCGCCCCACCGGCGTGGCATCAGCATGGTGCTTCAGGACCTCGGTCTGTGGCCCACGCTCTCCGTCCTGCAGCATCTGCTGCTCACCCCGCGTCCGGGTGGCCGCAGTAACGCCGAGCATCTTGCCGCCGCCGCGTCCCTGCTTGATCGCCTTGGCCTCTCACCTCACGCCAAACGCAAACCCGGCACTCTATCCGGCGGTGAACAGCAGCGGGTCGCCCTGGGTGCCGCCCTCATGAGCCAGCCTCGCGCCCTTTTGCTCGACGAGCCTTTCCAGTCGCTCGACTTCGTGCTGAAAGGCGAGCTGCTAGGCATGGTGCATGCATGGGCCACTGAGCATGGCTGTGCCGTGATCCTTGTCACTCACGACGTCTTTGAAGCGAAGCAACTGCACACGGAGCGCCTCATTGTTATCGAATCCACCCGCATGACATCTTGTCTGGAGTGGCAGAAGGTGGTCAGCGGGGGCAGCTTGGACAACTCGCCGACGCTAGCCGCATGGAGCAGCATGCTGATTCAAAACCCATCGTGAATGAGAAACACCACTGCAGTGCCCGGTTCAACCCACGGGCTTGGATCCCAGTCAATTAATTTATTAACTTTCCGGTAATGGTCGGAGAGCGGTGGGCCTGCGGATAGAGATGGGCGGTCTCGGGGGTGCAGAGGCCGGTGACACGGTGGGTTTTGCCATCGAAGAACGGGTCGTCGTGCCAGAGTTTCTGCTGCACCCATGCGCCGCCATCGCCGGGATCGAAGGCGATGTGGCGGAAGCCGAAGCGTTGGTGAGCACGGTGAATGATGCCGGAGAGTTCGGCGGCGGATTGTCCCAGGGCCTCCACCGCCCACACGGGATGGAGCCGGAAGGCGCGAGCCTGGAAACGGAAGACGCCGCAGGTCTCGCGGGTGCCGGACGGCAAGGGGGTGGCAGCCATGACGACGCCGGCATTGAGGTCGGCCTTGCGGGTGGCGCCGGGAGCGGTGTCCCAGCCGAAGGCGTGAATGGCCTGGGAGGACCGGCGACGGGTGAGGACGGGCACTTTCCGGGTGTGGGCGGCATGGAGGTCCCTGGCATCGTACCAGGATCTGGTTGTCGAGGCCGTCGGAACGGGCGTCCATTACCTTGGCTTGCAACCGGTCATTTGCCTCGCTCTGCTGTGGCGAGGTTGTCGCGGGTTTGTCTTGTGATTGCCTGCGGGCCTGCCAATCGTAATGCCGGGTTTGGGAGTCAATCCAACCCACTGCAAGTCATGAAGCTGCTTCCCGAGTCTTTGTCTGCTGATGCCATGCGTGGCCTTCTGGTTGGCCGTGCGGCATTGCATTCCTCGCTTGCCATGCAATCCATTCATGGTATCCTCGCTACCTGCGGCTTGTTGCTGACGCTGTTAGGCGTCGCTCGCGCCCAAACCTGGGACGGGTTTGACCCCGCCGCCGATGCCCCGGTCCGATGCCTCGCCCTGCAAGCGGATGGCAAGGTCGTCATCGGCGGTGATTTCGCCACGGTGGGCGGTGCCACCCGCAACCGGATCGCCCGCTTGAATGCCGATGGCAACGCTGACGCCGGCTGTGATCAGGGCGCGAACGGCACAGTACACAGCATCGCCTTGCAAGCGGATGGCAAAGTCATCATCGGGGGGGATTTTACCATCGTGGGTGGTTTCGCCCGCCGCCATCTTGCCCGTCTGAATGCGGACGGCACCCTCGACCCCGACTTCAATGCCGAGACCGACGGGCAGGTTCTCAGCCTGGCGGTGCAAGCGGACGGCAAAGTCCTGGTCGGCGGCGGCTTTACCATGATCGGCGGCGCCGCCCGCAACCACCTTGCAAGGTTGCATGCCGATGGCTCCCCGGACGTTGCTTTCAATCCGAACTGCAACAGCAAGGTCCGCTGTTTGACCGTGCAATCCGATGGCGCGATTCTCCTTGGTGGCGACTTCACCGTGGTCGGCGGTGCCTCGCACAGCGGCCTGGCACGCCTCAAGTCCGACGGCAGCCCCGAGCCGACCTTCAAAGCCACCGCCAACGGTGCCGTCGGCTGCCTCGCCGTGCAACCCGACGGTAAAATCCTCCTTGGCGGCAGCTTCACCATCGTGGGTGGAACAACCCGTAACCACCTGGCCCGGCTGCATGCGGACGGCACGCTCGATGCCGACTTCAACCCGGACGCCAACGGTGAAATCCTGACCCTCGCCGTGCCCCCGGACGGCGGGATTCTAACCGGCGGCAGCTTCACCACCATGGGCGGAGCCACCTGCAAGCGCCTGGCGCGTCTAACTGCCAATGGCACGCGCGACGCGGCATTCAATCCCAATCCGGACGGTGTTGTCCGCTGCCTCGCCCTGCTAGACAACGGCAAAGTCCTCGTCGGCGGAGATTTCACCTTGATCTGCAACACGCAACAACGCGATCGGCTCGAGCGCCTGAATGCAGACGGATCCTCGGATGTGTTCAGTCCCAAGGCGGCCAATGTGACTCCGCTCGCGGTGCAGGCGGACGGCAGGATTCTCGCGGTCGCCCTCGGCAACAACCTCTATCGGATGAATGCCGATGGCTCCACGGACGTTGGATTCACGACCGACGCCAAGGGCGGAACCATCGCTTGTCTCGCGGTGCAGGCAGACGATAAAATCCTCGTCGCTGGCCCCTTCGGCGTCTTGAGCGGCAAACCGCGTTACCGGCTCCTCCGCCTCACTTCCGATGGCATGATCGACCCCGCGTTCAATCTCGACATCGATAACCCCGTCGCCAGCATCGCCCTTCAAGCCGACGGCAAAATCCTTATCGGTGGCACGTTCACCACCGTCGGTGGGATTGCTCACAGCCGCCTCGCCCGACTCCATGTCGATGGCACACCAGACGCAACCTTTGTCCCGAGTGCCAACAACTCCGTCAGCACCATTGCGGTTCAACCCGACGGCATGATTTTGTTAGGCGGTGCCTTCACCACTGTCAACGGCGTGGCCCGCAACCGCATCGCCCGCTTGAATGCCGACGGCACCCTGGACGCGAGCTTCAATCCCAATGCCAGCGGCTCGGTCGCCTGTTTCGTGGTGCAACCCGACGGCATGATCGTTGTCGGTGGCGCGTTCACCACGCTGGGCGGCACGCCGCGTTCGTGCCTTGCGCGGTTGCATGCCGACGGAACCCTGGATGCCAACTTCAACCCCAACGTCGCGCCATCCGGCATTACCGGCGTCAAGAGCCTTGCCTTGCAGACCAACGGGCAGGTGTTGATAGGCGGCGATTTTTCCACGGTCGGTGGCGACTCCCATAGATGCCTCGCCCGCGTGAACCCCGACGGGTCGCCGGACCAAGAACTTTTCACCGATGTGGACACGACGGTCAGCGGCCTCGCGCTGCAGGCCAATGGCAAAATCCTGCTAGGTGGAAACTTCACGATGGTGAACGACGGCTACTGCAGCGGCATGGCCCGCCTGCGCAATCCCCTCGCCGCCTATCAAACGCTAAGCGTCACCGGCGGCGACATTGATTGGAAACGCAGCGGCAGTGCGGCCGAGGTTGATCAAGTCACCTTTGAAATCTGGACCGGCAACAGTTGGACCAGCCTTGGTCCGGCGGTTCGCACGGCCAATGGCTGGCGAATGACCGGGGCCAGCGTGCCCGCCGGCACCTGGTTGCGGGCGGTGGGACGTGCGAGTGGCGGTCCATCCCTGATTGCGCAAGTCGTGTTGCACGGCACGGGTCCTGTTCCGGAAATCGCGGTACGCGAGTCCGCGACCACCAGCTTGATCTCCGGCACCACGACCGTGGATTATGGCAATCAGGATTGGGACGGCACTGTGCGAAAGACCTTTACCATTTCCAACGAGGGCACTGCGGATCTAACCGGACTTGCCCTCGCTCTCAAGGGCGAGGGAACCGCCTGCTTCTCGCTGGGGACTTTGGACAACACCGTGCTCGTGCCCGGTGCCAGCACGACCTTCACCGCGGACTTCTCGCCGATGGGGTATGGCCAACGGACGGCAGCCGTTTCGATCACCTGCAACGACGTGGATGAGCATCCATTCACGTTCGGGCTAACGGGCATGGGCATCCATCAGGATCCGGGCTTCAATCCCAATGTGAGCAGCGCCGTTTACAGCGTGGCGGTCCAGCCCGACGGGAAAATCCTCATCGGTGGCGACTTCTACCGAGTGGGTGGAGTGACCCGCAACTGGATCGCGCGGGTGAGTGCCGACGGCTCTGTTGATATGGGCTTTGATCCTAACGCCAATGGCAGGGTTTCATGTCTGAGCGTGTTGCCTGACGGGAAAATCCTGATAGGAGGATCTTTCTCCGCGGTGGGTGGCTTGGTTCGCAACCGCCTTGCCCGGCTCAATCCGGACGGCTCCGTGGATCCCGGCTTCAGGGCCGATGCAAATAACGACGTCCAATGCATGGTCTCACAGAACGATGGGAAAATCCTCGTCGGCGGAGGTTTCACCACGGTCAACGGCGTGGCGCGGAAGTATGTCGCCCGCTTGAACTCCGACGGTGCCGTGGACCCCGGCTTCAGCGCCGATCCGAATGTTCTTGTGCAATGCCTGGTCCTGCAGCCGGATGGCAGGATTCTGTTAGGTGGGCTGTTCAGCAAGGTCTCCGGGATGCCACACAACAAGCTGGCCCGCTTGAATGCCGATGGGAGCGTGGATGCGGGCTTTGTCACTCAGGCGGATCAGTCGATCAGCGCGATGGCGCTGCTGCCCGACGGCAGGATCTATATCTGTGGTGACTTCACCACTGTGGGTGGGTTGAGCCGTAACAAGATCGCCCGCCTCAACCCCGATGGCAGCGTGGATACCAGCTTCATCGCCACCCCTAACTCCTCGGTGACAACCCTCGCGGTGCAGGCCGATGGCAGGATTCTCATCGCTGGAAATTTCACTGCCATTGGCGGCGTCACCCGCCACGGCTTTGCCCGCTTGACTGCCGATGGCACGCTGGATCCCGCCATCAACTCAGAGGTGGCCCCGATCTGCCTCGGCCTGCAAGCGGATGGCGGGATTCTGGTGGGAGGATATTTTTCCGTCTTTGGCGGCGTGGCCCGCAACAAATTCGCGCGGCTTCCTAACAATATATCCGCGACCTCATCCCTAACGGTCACAGTTCCCGGTCAACTCGACTGGAACTGTGGCGGCAGCCTGCCGGAGTTCGCGCAAGTCACGTTCGAGAACTGGAACGGCAACGCGTGGGAAGTCCTGGGCGCGGGCGTCCGCGTGGCGGATGGTTGGCAGGCAAGCGGCCTCAACTTGCCGGTCAGCGCGTGGCTGCGCGCCCGTGGCAGCGCCGGCAACGGAGTGAACTATTCACTCCACGAGAGAACTGTTAGTTATGGCGCCGGAACCTTGCCCAAACTCGTGGTGCGGGACGCCGCGGGTGGTGTTCTCAACGCCGGAACATCCACGGTGGACTTTGGAATCCAGGACTGGAACACCCTTGGCCCGTCAAAGACCTTTACCATCACCAATGCCGGCAGCGCAGCACTCGCCGGCCTGGCGGTTAGCCTGGCAGGTTCGGCACCGGCGGATTTTGTGTTAGGCAACCTGGACTCCCCCACCCTTGCGCCCGGTGCCAGCACAACCTTCACCGCGAGTTTCTCGCCCACGGGAACAAACAACCGTTCGGCTGCGCTCCGGATCGCCAGCAACGATCCCGCTGAACAGCCGTTCACCGTTAACCTAACTGGCTACGGCGTGCAGCGGGAGCCCGGTTATGACCCGGTCTTGACCGCCGGGGCCATCTGCCTTGCCATGCAGCCCGATGGCAAAGCCGTCGTTGGGGGCTATTTCACCACGGCTGATGGGGCGACGCGCAGGCACCTCGCGCGCCTCAATGCGGACGGCTCGCTCGATGCGGGCTTCAAGTCCGGCGTGGAAGGCTCCGTCGGCACGGTGTCCTGCCTCGCCATCCAGGCTGACGGGAAGATTTTGTTAGGTGGTGACCTTACCAGCGTGAGTGGCTTATCCCGCAATTCGATTGCACGCTTGAATGCGGATGGCTCCGTGGATGCCGCCTTCAACCCCGGTGCCAATAACATGGTCAACGCCATCGCGGTGCAGCCCGATGGAAAAATTCTGGTCGGGGGCAGCTTCACCACCATCGGCGGCACGACCCGCAACCGGATCGCGCGCTTGAACGCCGATGGCACAGTGGACCCTGCCTTCAATCCGAATGCGAGCAGCACGGTTTGTTGTATCCTGCCGCTACCCACCGGGCAGCTTCTGATAGGCGGCTACTTCGCCACGGTGGGCGGGGTGGCGAGGACTGGCTTGGCCCGCCTGAATGCCGACGGCTCACTGGATTCCAGTTTCAATTCCAGCACGGCAGCCGGGATTCTCTGCCTCGCAGTGCAAGCCGACGGCGGGATTCTCATCGCCGGTGATTTCATCACGGCGGGCGGCGTCACCCACAACCGCATCGCCCGCTTGCATGCCGACGCCACGCTTGATGCCAGCTTCAATCCCGATTCTAACAACAAGATCAACTGTCTCGCCACGCAAGCCGACGGGCGGATTCTGCTAGGCGGCACCTTCACCGCCATCGGCGGCACCAACCGCAACCGGCTTGCCCGCTTGAATGCCGATGGCTCGTTAGACAGCGGCTTCGACCCCAACGCGGATGCTGAAATCCGCTGCCTTGCCTTGCAGCGCGACGGCAAGGTGCTCGCCGGCGGGGTATTCAAGGCCATCGGCGGAATCGAGCGCAACTACCTGGTCCGTCTGCCTAACAACATCAGCGCCGTCAGCACCCTGGCCGTGACCGGCGATCAGCTCGATTGGACGCGCGGCGGCAGCACCCCGGAAGTCGCTCAGGTCAGCGTTGAAACCTGGCACGCCGGCGAGTGGCTCAACCTAGGTGCCGCCACCCGCGTGGCGGACGGTTGGCACATGACGGGGCTGAGCCTGTCTAACAGCACATGGCTGCGGGTTCGCGGCCACGTCAGCAGCGATGGCACGGACGGCTCCATGATCGAGCAGGTGGTTTTGCAGGGCAGCGGCAGCTTTCCGAATCTAACAGTGAGTGATGCAAACGGCGCCGGGTTGGCGTCTGGCACCGCCAGCGTGGACTTTGGCACCCGGGATTGGAACACCACCTCGCCACCCGCGATCCTAACCCTAACCAACACCGGCGGGGCTCCGCTCACCGGATTGACCCTGAGTCTCGGCGGCGAGAACGCGGCGGATTTCGCGTGGGCCGGCCCCGGCGCAACCAGTCTGGCCCCGGGTGCCAGCACCACCCTCAGCGTGAGCTTTTCACCCAAGGGCAGCGGCACCCGTTCGGCCGCCGTTTTGATCAGCAGCAACGACCTGATTGAAAGCCCGTTCCGCGTTTCTCTAACAGGATACTGCCGCCATCAGGATCCGGGCTTCAATCCAGAGGCGAACGGCACGGTCGTTGGGCTTGCCTTGCAAGCCGATGGGAGGCTTGTGATAGGCGGGACTTTCACCACGGTGAACGGGACCGCCCGCAACCGGATCGCCCGCTTGAATGGCGATGGCACTTTGGACGCCAGCTTCGATCCCAATGCGAATGACTCCGTGAGCTGCCTCGCCGTGCAGCGTGATGGCGGGATCATCATTGGCGGTGCCTTCACCACCGTGGGCGGAGTGTCCCGCAATCATATTGCCCGCTTGAACGCCGATGGCACCGTGGATCCGGATTTCGACCCCAATGCAGCCGGCAGCGTGAATTGCCTGGTCGTGCAACCTGATGGCACAATCCTCATGGCGGGCGCCTTCACCGGCGTGGGTTCCGGCGGACCCAAATATGTGGCCCGCTTGAATGCCGATGGCTCGGTTGACCCCAGCTTCAATCCCAATGCGTCCGGCACCGTGTGGCGAATCGTGGTGCAAACGGACGGCAAACTGCTGCTGGCCGGGGACTTTACCACGGTGGGGGGCGTCACGCGCAACCGGATCGCCCGCGTGGATGCCGCCGGCAAGCTCGACTTGGGCTTCAATCCCAATGCCAACGGTCTCGTCACCTGCCTCGCCATCCAGTCTGATGACCGCGTGGTGATTGGCGGAAGTTTCACCACGGTGGGTGGTATCGTTCGCAATCGGATTGCCCGCTTGAATGCCGCTGGAACCCTCGACCCTGACTTCAACCCGGACGCCAATACCACCGTCTCCAGCCTGGTCATCCAAGCGGATGGCGGCATCCTCACCGGCGGCGTCTTCATCACCCTGGGAGGAACCGCCCGCAACCGGCTCGCCCGCCTGCTGCCAAGCGGCAGGGTGGATCCTGCTTTCGATCCGAATGCCGACAACCAGGTCACCGGCCTGGCTCTGCAAGCGGATGGCAGCATCCTCGTCGGGGGAGACTTCACGGCCGTGGGTGGCGTGCCTCGCAGCCGCATCGCCCGCTTGCCTAACAATCTCGCCGCCACCCAAACTCTAACCGTGACCAACGCCAGCCAGATTGACTGGCAGCGCGAGGGCAGCGCCTCGGAGGTCGGGCAAGTCACCTTTGAGACTTGGGACGGCAGCAGGTGGGTGAACCAAGGCGCGGCCGTCCGCGTCGTCGGCGGGTGGCGTCTGGCCGGGCTTGCTCTGTTAGACACCTCGTGGGTGCGGGCCAACGGGTGGAACCATGCGGGAGGCGGCAACGCCAGCACGTTTGCCGTAACTCAAAGCGCTGCGTATGGCTCCGGGGTGCTGCCGAATATTGTGGTGCAGGCGGAACCCGGCATCAACCTCACCTCCGGGCACTCCACGGTGGCTTTTGGAACCACCGTCTGGAACACCACCCCTGTTAGTAGGACCTTCACCATCGGCAATCAGGGCAACGCCCCGCTGACCGGACTAACAATAAGCGTGGGTGAATTGAATGCCGCGGATTTCAGCATCGGCAACCTCGGTTCCACCACCCTTGCGCCGGGTGCCAGCACGACCTTCAGCACCAGCTTGGTGCCGTTGGGTGGCGGTGATCGTGCGGCGGTGGTTTCAATCGCCAGCAATGCCGGCAACGCCAGCCCGTTCACCTTCAGCGTGACCGGCACCAGCATCTATCAGGATCATGACTTCAGTCCCACCATCAACGGGGCGGTTGCCTGTATCGCCAGCCAACCCGATGGCAAGGTCCTGGTTGGCGGGGACTTCACCAACGTGGCTGGCGAGTCGCACAGTTGCCTGGTCCGCCTGAATGGTGATGGCAGTGTGGACACCAGCTTCGATCCCAACGTGGTCAACGGGGCAATCGCCTGTGTTGCCGTGCAAACCGACGGCAAAATCGTCATCGGAGGATATTTCACCGCAGTGGGCGGCGTGCCGCGCAACCGGGTTGCCAGATTGTTGGAAAATGGCGCCTTGGACGCATCATTCGATCCCGAGGCTAACGATAGTGTCTGGTGTGCCGCCATACCAACCGACGGCAAGATCCTCCTCGGCGGAAATTTCACCACGATGGGCGGCGTGACGCGCAACCGCCTGGCCCGCTTGAATGCCGACGGCACGCTGGACTCCGCGTTCAATCCCAACGCCGGCTTTCCCATCCATTGCCTCGCCGTGCAAGCTGACGATCGAATCCTGGCCGGTGGCTCATTCACCACCATGGGAGGAGTGGCCCGCAGCCGCCTCGCCCGCCTGAATGCCGACGGCACATTGGATGGCACCATGAATCCCAATGTCGATAACACGGTCCGCAGTCTGGCCATTCAACCCGATGGCAGCGTCCTCCTCGGAGGTGATTTCACCACCGTCGGCAGCGTGGCCCGCAAGCGCCTGGCCCGGCTCAATCCCGACGGCTCCCTGGACGGATCATTCAATCCCAATGTGGGCGCGGCAGTGAACAGCATGGCCCTGCAGACCAATGGCGCAATTCTCGTTGGCGGACAATTCATCACCGTGGGCAAGGTGCCTCGCAAGCACCTTGCCCGGTTGCATGCCGACGGCAACTTGGACGCCGCCTTTGACCCAACCGCAAACGGCGACGTCATGAGCCTCGCCCTGCGGACCGACGGTCGGATCCTGGCGGGTGGCGACTTCAGCACCTTGGGCGGGGTGACCTGTAGCGGCTTCGCCAGCATTCCTAACAACACAATGGCTGCCGGGAGCTTGGCCGCCACGGGCACCACCCAGCTCGACTGGATGCGTGACGGGGCGGCCCCGGAAGTCGAGCAAGTCACCTTTGAGCTTTGGAACGGCGCCGCTTGGGAGATCCAGGCTGCGGCGCTTCGCATCGCGGGTGGTTGGCGTGCCGCGGGTCTGCATCTGCCCACGGGCGGATGGCTGCGGGCGCGAGGAAGGAGCAGCGATGGGGTGAACTCCTCGCTCATCGAGCAAGTCGTGGCGTTCGGTGCAGGCGACGTTGCGGATCTCGCCGTGGAGGATCCCGCCGGCACGGAACTGACCAACGCGGGTTCACCGTCCGCCTTTGGCAGTCACCCTATCGGCGACGCCACCACGCTCACTTTCACCATCCGCAATCGCGGGTCAGCCGACCTCACCGGTCTCACGCTGGACGGGAGCGGTGCCGCCGCCGCCGGGTTCATGGCCGGGCCGCTCGCAACCACCTCGTTGGCACCGGGGGTGAGCGCCACCTTTAGCGTGACTTTTTCACCGCAGGTCCTGGGCCCGTCAACTGCGGCCATCCGAATCATCTCCAATGCTCTGGACGAGTCGCCATTCTTGATCGGTCTAACTGGTACCGGCGGCGGGAGCGGCGAGATCGCAATGGAATTGGCGGACGGCACGGAACTCACCTCGTGGGCGATGCTCAACTTCGGCTCGGGCCCGCCTGGCGGCACCATCCCTGCGGTGGTCACGGTCCGCAATCTCGGCAACCATTCACTCAACCTTGGCAGGGTGACGCTGACCGGTGCCAACGCCGGTGATTTCCTGCCGGCCAACGGCTTGCCAGCCAGCCTCGCGCCCGGCGCGCAAGCCATCTGGACTTTGACATTCAATCCGGCAGGTGCCGGCCTCCGCCACGCGGCGCTCCGGCTATCTAACGACGATCCGGACGAAGGCCAGTTTGAGTTGAATCTCACCGGCATCAGTGAGACCCCTCCCGCGCTGGTCCTGCTCCCGGATGGCCGGGTGTGCATCTCGTTCCAAGGCTTTCCGGATGGCCGCTATCTGGTTGAGCGAACCACGGACCTGACGGTCTGGACGATCCTCGCCGCGGTCACCGCCGATGCCGCGGGGATGGTGGAGTTCACCGATGCCGCCCCACCCCTCGGCAGAGGGTTCTACCGCCTGCGCAAGCCCTGAGACGGTCGGCCACGCACACCCATGCGGTTTCAACATTCAAATAAGAATGGACGCGGCTGTGACAATTCTTGGTCTTACTTGATCATTGGAAGTTGGAAGTTGAATGTTGAATGTTGAATGTTGAAATCTTCGGCGTGAAGAATGGCACAGTTCCTGATCCCGGCGGAAAATGAGTTGGCACTTGTTGGCGTTTCAGACGAATTCGTGAATCATCCGCGCATGGGCTTCGGGTGGCAGCAGTGCCGATGCGGGGTCATGTCTTGCTCTTACTTGATCATTGAATGTTGAATGTTGGAAGTTGAATGCTGGAAGTTGAATGTTGAAATCTTCGGAATATGGAATGGTGTAGCTGCAGCTCTCCCGGTTGAGCCACAGCGGTGTGGTTAAGTCCCGGCGCTCACTGCGGCCCAAACATCTTCCGGGTCGTCACCAGGATTCGGCGTTCCCGTTCTCAGCATCAGAGCCCGGTGGGCGGGTGTGGCACCGGGAGTAACGTGGGCGCGATAAGGAGCCACCACA
>JAPLUI010000273.1 GCA_026397725.1 Verrucomicrobiota bacterium
GTCCGTGTCCTATGCGACCGGCGCGGTGCTCATCTCCGAGGTGGCCAAACGCCAGCGGGCGACCCTCAAGTTGTTAGGCGTGCCCGACGAGCTTTTCGCCTCAGTCCAATCCTAGTGGTAAAAAAATCCAATTTAGGACGCGAAAACCCGTGGCAGGGACGCCGCTGGCAGGGACGCACCTCCGGGGCGTCCGGCGGGGGCAGTTCCGCAGCGGTTGGCACTTCCGTCACTCGCCCTTCCAGCCGGTTTGCGGTGATCCCGCCTAACAAATCCACCCTCGTCCCGTCAGAAAAAAAAATCCCCGCCGCAGGCAGTGCCGGGGATTTTGTTAGAGAGCGACATCCCGGCGGATGCTCAGCCGGGGATCAGGTCCTTGATGGCGTCGCGCTCTTCAAAGTTGTCTTTCATATTCCTCCAGCGACCTCGGCGCGGGGGGAGGAGGGGTGATCAAATCCTTGACGGCATCGCGTTCCTCAAGGAGTTCGGCGATGGAAGCATCGATTTTCTCGCGGCTGAAGGCGTCGATGGGCAGGCCTTGGACGACCTCCCACTTGCCGCCCTCGAGGGTGCGGATCGGCATGGAGGCGATGAGGCCATTGGCGATGCCGTAGGAGCCGTCGGAGCACACGGCCACCGAGTGCCAGTCGCCCGCCGGGGTCGGCGTGAGCAGACTCTTGACCGTATCGATGGCGGCATTGGCGGCAGAGGCGGCGGACGATGCGCCGCGGGCCTTGATGATGGCGGAGCCGCGTTGTTGGACGGTGCTGATGAACTCGCCCTTGAGCCATTCCACATGAGAGATCACCTCCGTGACCGGGCGACCGTGGATTTTGGCATTGGTGAAATCCGGGTATTGGGTGGCCGAGTGATTGCCCCAGATGCAGACGTTGGTGACCTTGGATGGGTGGACACCGGCCTTGTTCGCGAGCTGGCCTTTCGCGCGGTTCTCATCGAGGCGGGTCATGGCGAAGAAGCGGTCCTTGGGCACGCCCTCGGCGTTGTTCATGGCGATCAAGGCGTTGGTGTTGCAGGGGTTGCCCACCACCAGCACCCGCACGTCCCTGGCGGCATTGCGGGCGATGGCCTGGCCTTGGCCGGTGAAGATCTTGCCGTTGATGCCGAGCAGATCGCCGCGTTCCATGCCGGCCTTGCGGGGAATGGAGCCGACCAGCAGCGCCCAGTTGGTGCCACGGAAACCTTCGTTCAAATCGGCGGTCGGGACCACTTCATTGAGCAGCGGGAAGGCGCAGTCAGCGAGTTCCATCACCACCCCGTTCAGGGCGGGCAGCACGGGCTCGATTTCGATCAGGCGGAGATTGACCGGTTGATCCGCGCCGAAAACGGCGCCAGAAGCGATACGGAACAGCAGCGCATAGCCGATTTGGCCAGCGGCACCCGTGATGGAGATGGTAATGGGATTATTCATAAGTTGGTGATGGAAGGTCTTGCCCGGCGACGCTGAGATGCCACCCGCCCGCAGTCAATCGCTAAAATGCCATCGCCAAGATGCCAAGCGCAATTCCTGCGCCGGGGTTGGTGTTTCCTGAATGAGCGGGGGGCTCGGAAAAACCTTTCCGGTTGAGTTGGGATGGGAGCAGGCTCCTGATGTTGACGGGAGCAGCCCTTGCCGCCTTTGCTCTGGCGCCCCTCAAACCGTAACAAGCTCCGCACCCCGGTGGACCAGTCCACACCCTCAAAGCGGCACCGAGTCGCCGCACTCCATGCGGCGGTGCCTATGCCACCGGCTTTGGCAGCATTCTGGCAACCACGACGAGCAGGACGACGACGACCAGGGCGAGTGCGGCCCATAGCCACGGGGAGCCGGGGCTGACTTCATCGTTGCGCCGGCGCTCCGGGCGCAGGGTTTCCTCGGCGGCGAGAGTGGCGCTTAGTTTATCCGCAGCGAGCAGTTCGGCGCGGACGAGCCGCAGGTCATAAGCCGGGGTGGAGGCCTCCGGGTTGCCATAGTAGAGGAAGAGCGGGGCGGCGGAAACGAGTTTGGCGGCGAGCAATGGCGCGGCGTAGCGGATGCGGATGTTGTCCACGGTGATGGGCGGATTGTCGCCATTGGCGGTTTCTAACCAGAAGGTCGCCGGCAACCGGGTGTTGGCCAGGCCGAGCATCAGGCTGTTAGGCTGGCCGCCGGGGCTGGCAGTCCTGGTCCAGGTCGCCGTGCCAAGCGTCTGGGTCCAGGCATTGCCCAACGAGTCTTTGCGTTCCGCCGTGGCAACGAAGGTGCGGGTGAACAGCGGGGATGCTGAATCCGCGAGCAAGTCCGTCACCGGCAGGTTGTCCAGCGGCAGGGTGAGCTGCCAGCGCGAGACGTTCGGGCGCTGCGGGTCCGCGTGCGCGGCGCTGGCGGGCTGGATGGTGCGCAGGATGGGGTCGCTTTCTAGCAAGTAGGGAAGCTGGCGCCCGTCCTGCACGAGGCGCAGGTCACTGAGACTGGTGTTCGAGTGGGCCAACGCGGGCGGATCCAGTTCGATGCGGATCACGCCAGTGGCCGGGGCTTGCACGGCACGGCGGAACCCCCATTCTGTTAGGTCGATGCTGGCACCGGCGGGGTCCACGCCGGGCAACGCGGGTGGCACTTGGAAATCCGCCTTGGCTTGCAGCGGACCGGGGCTGAGCCGTTGGCCGTCGGCTTTGGTCAGTTCACCGCGCAGGGGTGCCAGGTCGTAGCGGGGGGTCTCGGCCATGGAATTGCCGGTGAGCAGTTTCCAGGTGCCGGGTTGCGGGGCGTAATAGGCAAGCGTGGTCGGGTAGCGGCGGGCACTGGCGCTGGTGATGCTGAGTGGCGGGCTGTCGCCGTTTTGCAGGGTCAACCGGAGCTGTCTGCCTGGTATCCGCTGGTGGATGGGGATGACGAGTTGCTCGGCGGAGGAGCCTTGCTCGCCTAACACCCGATAGAGGGTACCTTCGGCCAGAGGCTTGATCGCAGGTGGGTCATCGGCGCTGTTTTCGATGACTCCCAATGAGTAATGACGGCTGAAAACCGGGTCGGTGACTTCGAGTTTGAGATCCGCCAGGTGGAGATTGGCGACCAGGAGAGCCATCCCGAGCTTGGTGGTGCCTGACGATTCCATAACTGGATCGAGGCCCACCGGATGCCCGACGGTTTCCGGTTTCCTGGAGTCGGCCAGCAGGATGCCAACCCCCGTGAACGCGACGGGGCCGGAACGGGCGTCGGAGACGGTGAAACGCAAGCGTTGCCAGCCGACGGCGGGCAGTGGAAGGCGCAGGCGCTCGGCACCGCCCGCTTGGCGGAAGATGACTTCGCGGGTGGCGAGGGCTTGCCAGTCGGTCCCCTCGCGGCGGCCTTCGATGGTGACGGACTTGATGAACTCGCGGGCCGG
This sequence comes from Verrucomicrobiota bacterium, assembly GCA_026397725.1. Taxonomy (GTDB): domain Bacteria; phylum Verrucomicrobiota; class Verrucomicrobiia; order Verrucomicrobiales; family Akkermansiaceae; genus Luteolibacter. The sequence continues at coordinate 3,357 of JAPLUI010000273.1, forward strand.
AGTTTCCAGGGTGACGGCTGCAATTGGCTCGCCGGTTCCGGTGCCAACTTCTAACACCGTGGCGGCGGCGGTGGCCGGCGCGGGTTCCACCAGGGTGGCTTTGAAATCGACCGCCTTCATCTCGCGGGGGGCGGCGGACTCCGGGACTTCCATCAGATAGGGCGTTTCCACCCCGGTCGGTGACAGCAGGCGGAGGTCGGCCAGATCGGGCCGGGACGCATTGAGGGTCGGCGGTGGCAGGTCGAGCCGGACCATGCCGGCGGCGGGGACTTGGACGGCTTGTTCCCATTGCCAGGCGGGGTGCGTGGCAGCCGGGGCGACCGCGAGCATGCCGCCGGTTAGGAGTAGGAACACGCCGGGTGATTTCATGGCAGCTTGGAGCGGTTGAAGAATTGTTGATAGAGGAAGGAGGCGGCGAAGGCGATCACGGCGACCCCGATGAGCGCGCCGATGCGGAAGATGCTGCCGATGGCGGCAAGGTCATGCAGGAACAGCTTGAGCAGGGTGAGGACCAGCAAACCGATGGCGGCATACCGGGCGGGTCCGGCATGTCGCCAGATGCCGAGGATGAGCAAGCCGAGTGCGAACAGGCCCCAGGCGATGCTGTAGGTCATGTCGCGGGCGAAGTTCATGCCGAAGCTGAAGGCCACACAGAGGTTGCCGGGCGGGGTGAAGAAGTCGGCGATCTCGATGTTCATCAACAGGAACAACAGCACGCCGCCAAAGGCAAGCAACACGCCACGCGGGTTGATCCGCGGGTCGAGCGAGCGGAAGCGGTCTGCGGGGTCGGTGAACCACCACGCCCCGAGAAACTGCGCGGCGGCGACGATGCCATAAACATACAAATGCCAGTTGAAGATGGCGGTGCCGCTGCGCGGGTAGTCGGCGAACACCGCCGGATTGATGGCCAGGCGGACGAAGGCAATCACTAACAGCCCGAGCCCGGTGAGTTGCAGGCCCGGATGGGGCACGCGGCGGAACAACCACAACAGCAGCGCCCCTTCCAAAGCCCAGCTAACAGTCAGCCATTGCCGGTCGTACTGGATCGGGAAAATCAACGTGATGAACAACAAGGCCACGCCCCCGAACCAGGCGAGCTTGTTGCGCCTGACCTCATCCTGGGTGGAGACCATGCGCACCACGGCGACGAGCGCCACCAGGCTGGGAATGGCAAAGGCGGCTGGCAGCAGGCCCATCCTGTCGTCCATCCGCGGAAACGCCCGGCCGACCAGATGATGGACCAGCAGGAAATGGCCGACGCCGGCCACCGCGCTGGCGATCCACGGCCAGACGCGGGCAGCGCAAACCTGGTGAAACACGAAGGGAAAGACCAGAAACAGCGCGTAAAATCCCAGATACCAGCCGAGCGGAATGTTAGGAAAGTCCGGATTGAAACGGTGGCCATGCCACACGAACTCCACGGCGAGGATGCAGGCCAGCGCGGTGGGTACCAACGCGGATTGACGCTTGAGCAGCGCCAGCCCTAACAACAGCAGCACCAGCAGCAGACCGACCCCGAACACCGGCGACGGATTGGCGATCGGCAGTTGCACGATGGCCAGCATCAACAGCGCAAAGGGCAGGGTCCCTGAGAGCATGGGCAAGGCCTCCGCCACTTGCTGGTCCAGGCTGGGTTTGCCATCTTCCGCGCCAGTTGCCAAGGCGGGTTTGCCAACCAGCCATCGGCCGGCCACGGTGAACACGGCGGAGCACCCGATGATGATGAACAGGAAGGGGGTCAGCGCGTTCATCTGCACCGGTGCTTGCGACAGCCATGCGGCGGCCAGCACGAGGGTGAGGAGCAGCGAGGCGATGACCGGCAGCATCGCGCCAGTGCTCACCGCCAGCACCATCACTAACAAGTCGAGCAGCAGCACTGCGGGCCAGACCAGCAGCGAGGTGGCCGGCAGATTGATGATCGGCAGCAGGATCAGCAGCAAGCTGAGTGGTGCCGCCCATGGCCAGAGTTTCGGCGGCAAGACAGCCGGGCCGGCCGGCCGCAGGCGCTCCAGTGCCACGGGGGCCACCGCATGGAACGCACCAAAGACCAGATAAGCCGCCAGCGCGAGGCCGAGCCGCTCCGGTTTCAAGTATCCTCCGGTCCACAAGGCCAGATGCAGAAAGGTCAGCAGGGCGTTGATCCCTTGGGCGGCCATGAGTCGGGGTTGCAGCCAGACCAGCGCCAGCACGGCCAGGTTCTCTAGCAGGATGAAGCCATAGAGCAGCGGCATGCGGGTGGCCACCGTGGCGAAGTCCAGCATGGCAAACGCGAAAACCATGGATACCGCGCAGAGGCCAAGGGCCGAGCCCGCCGCATGGAGCAGGGGCTCCTGGCGGCGCTTTTCAAGCCAGGCGGCGGTCAGAAACAAGGCCTTGAAGAAGACCAGAATGCCGATCGGGATCAGGGTTTTCGAGCCTTCGGCATAGTGGCCCTTGATGAAGAACTCGCCGCACCAGGCGAGTTGCATCAGCACCGTGCCAACGGCCGCGGCAGTGACGAGAAAGCCCCAGCGCCGGTGCCGCGAGACCGCCAGCAGCCCGATGACCAGCAAGGCGAGGTAGCCGAACAGACCGAGCGGATTGTCCCTGCCGGTGCTGACCAGCACGGGTGTTAGGAAACCGCCGAGCATGCCGAGCACCGCCACCACCAGCGCGTTGAGCCGCACGGCGATGAGGAAGGCGGCCACCGTGATGAGCGCCATCAGGGCAAAGGTGAGCCCATCGCCGAAGGCCGGAAAACGATAGAGCGCATGCGCCGCATAGGTGACGCCGTAGAGAATCAGCACGCCGGTGGCGCAAAACGCCTGGGCCAACACTTGATAGGTCTGCTTGCGATGCAGCATCAACCCGCCGACCAACAGGCCGGTGCCCGTCACATAACCCAAGGCGATCCGCACCGCCTGCGGGATGAGTTCTTTCTCAAACGCATACTTCACAAAGAAGATGACGCCGAAGAACAACGCAATCCCACCGAGCCACGCAAACAACTTCACGCCCATGAACTGCTCCAGGGAGAATGGAGCGGCAGGCGCTGCCTCCGGAGGCAACGGGGCAGGGAATGCCGGCGGGGGTGCCGGCCTGGCGGGCACTGCGGGTGGGGCTTGCGGTTCCCGCTGCGGGATGGGCGGCGGGGGAACGGGCACAACAACTTGCTGGAGGCCGGCGGTTGCGGCCGGCAGCTCCGACAGGGCGGACAGGTCCGGCAGGTCCGGCAGGTCGGGCCGGTCCGGCAGGCTGGGCCGGTCGGGAACCTCGGTCGCCGGCTGGGCGGCTTGTGGCTGGGGCTCGGCGGTGGCGCTCAGGTGCTTCATGAGCACCAGTTCCCGCTCCAACTGATGGACTCGTGTTGCAAGTTTCCGCGAGTGTGCCTGCGTTTCCCTGGCCTCGGATCTGGCAAGGTTCGCTTTGACCAGGGCGATGATCGGTCCGATGATGAGCCAGAGGAGCAGCAGAATCAGCAGCAGAATTGGGCCTTCCATAAGAATCGTTGGAACCTTCCGCCGTCAGCATGACAGCAATCACCTGCCGTGGCGAATGAATTCTTGCGGGGGTCCGGGTCGGTTGCCCGGAATCAAGGGCGGCGGGCAGCATGCGCGCGCCACGGGTTCAGATCACGCCGTTGGCGCAGAGGACGTTGCTGAGGGTGGTCGGCGGACGACGCGGGACCTTCCGATCACCACCCGTTTTCCTTGCTGCATCCAAGGGCTCTCGGGGGTTCATGCCCAAGCACCTTGAACGCCTTGGGCAGTCCGCACCGGGGGCGGTGCGGACTGGCACTCCGGCCTTACCTTCCCCAGCCGGTGCCTGAGATGCTGCGCAACTCGGGATGATCCTTGGCGGCTTCGATGGCCTTGATGGCGGCTTCGACGGCACCGGTTCTCCGGTTGTTGAGTTCGCCGGCGGGAAACTCGCCGCGCTGGCATTGATCGTTCAAGGTGACGATCACCTCCTTGAGCCCCGGGATCGCAGCGCGGGCGGCCGAGCCAAAGCCCACGATCTCCTGCATGATTTGCCCGGTGCGGCTTTCGCTGCCGTGGCCGCCTTGGGTTTTCGCGAAGACGATGCCGGCTTCGATGGCTTCCTGATAGTGATACTTGGTCAAGGCCCTGAAGGCCCCCATGCGGATCTCGGCACCAAACATGGTGTCCGCCGGGCACAGCGTCCTGACCGCGACAATGAGATCCGGCGCCAGCGCCTGCACGTCCTCAAGGGTCAGCTTGTTTTCAAAATAATCCCGCAGGGTGGCCCGGGCCATGCCGTCAGCGTTGCGCGATACGATGCGGATCGCCGGATAGAGCAGTTTCGGATCGGCGTCCTTGAGGGCGCCGGTGAGTCCTCCGGCAAACAACGCGGAGGCCAGTTGGCCATGGGTGAACTGGATGGAATCGGCCCAGTTGATAGGCTGGGAGGGTTCCGCGGTTTGGACCAGCGCCTTGAGAATGTCGGGGATGGCAGGGGTGGCCAGGCCGCCCATCTTCTTGATGGCCTGTGCCGCCTTGTAGCGCACCCAGCGGTCCTCATGGGAGAGCAGGCGGACCAACACGGGGAGCGCCTGTTCGTTCTTGATGAAGCCGAGTGCCTCGCAGGCGCCTTGGCTGACATGGGCATCCTTACCCTGCGCCATGGTGAGCAGTGCGGGCACCATGGTCTTCGCCTCGGGGCGCTGGGCCAGTTCTTCCGCCGCCCAGCCGCGCACGATGGGTGACCAATCGCCGAACGCCGCCACGAGTTCCGGCACGCTCATCTGTTTGCGGTCCAAATCGAATCGGCCGGAGGCAATGGCGGCCGCCACTTGCTGCGGGGTCAGCCAACTTGTCGGCTTGGCGTCCTTGCCGGTGATGCAGAGTTTTTTCAGGGGCATGGCATAGGTCAGTACGTAGGTGGCCGTCGGGCTGAGTCCGTCGTAGCTACTGTTGCCGTAGTAGGTGTTGTCGTCGGTCTGGCCGGCGCCGTATTGCTCGCCGCCGTCATAGGTGAACGAGCCGTCGCAGCGCCGCACCAGGTCGAGGTGCCAGGACGCTTCCCTGATGAAGGCCGCCGCCGCGGCCGGGCCGCCGACGTTGGCCCCCAGGGCACTCCACAAGTAACTGAAACCCTGGCCGGTATGGCCGCATTCGCGGCTGCGGAAGCCGGCGGTGGCCATCTTGGCGAAGAATTGGGCTTCCCTGATCTTGGTGTCCTGCAGCGAGAACAACAGGGCGGAGATGGAATTCTTGCCATTGTTCTCATGGTACGGCCATGGCTCGTGTTCGCCGTAAGGAATGGCACCTTTGTCCACGAAGTAGCCGAAGAAGCCGGAGGCACGCTGGATGGCGGCATCGACCTCGGGATCTTTCACCCCGCATTTCCGGCCCATCACGATGGAGAGATTGGCCGGCAGTCCGGCCATGTTCACTGGGCCGTAGGGCGGGATCGAGCCATGTAACTTGCCCTCGGGGGTGAGGCGGGAAATGCCATGGCCGAAGGTGCCATACATGCTCTGCCCCTTGGCGAGGGTGAGCGTGTATTCATTGATGGCATGGAGCACTTCCTTGTCGTTGGTGAGCAGGTAATACTCGCACAGGAAGAGGTTGCGGTAGCCCCAGTCCCAGATGACCATGCCGTCTTTCAATTCCAGCTTCAGCGTGCGCGGCCCCATTTTGTGGGCGAAGTCCCGCAGCTTGGGCAGGTACTCGGGATTGCCGGTCGCCAGCAGGGCGAGGCCGTTGACCGCGCCATGCCAGCTATCGCTCAGCGGTTCTTTTTCGAGCACCTTGCAGGCATCCTCGAAGATGCGCTTGGACTTCGGGCAAGCGTAGGGCGCGGTGGCGCTGTAGGTTCCCATCACCCGCAGCTTGAGCTGCACCTCCTCGGCCTTGCCCGCACGCCAGCGGGTCAGCTTGAGGATGCCGTTGTTAGCCTCCTTCTCGGCTTCCTGGATCGCCGCCGCGAAGCTCTTGCGGGCGTCATCGCTGAACGGCTGGCCGGCCACCCCCAGGATCACGTCGTCCACTTGCATCACGCCATCCGCCGGCGATTTTGCCCCGACATGGGTGACCAGAATCTGGCGGCTGGCCAGCGTGGTCCGCCCCTGCAAACTATCGAGGTAATTCGCCGGCTTGGTGAAAATCCAGCCGCGCAGTCCGGTGGCGCCCAGGTTGTAGGTCAGCTTGCGGTCAAGCGTCGGGTTCTGCGTTAGATCCGGCGGCACCGGCAGCGGTTCTGCGACGAGGTGAGCACTGGACATGGCGGTGATGGCGACAACCAGGGTTGTCAGGCGACGGGGGGTGATGATTCTCATATTCGTTGATGATTCCATTGGGCTGCTGAACGGCACCACGCTAAACTTGACGCGGCCGCCCCAGCAAGGAATTTCTCGGTTCCCACCGTTTCCCGAAGACCCTTTTCGGCCGCCGACACCGGACCCGTGGTGCTGGCTGGCTGCTTGGTTGGGGGGGCTGCCGTCACCGCCGCAGGGCCGGGAAATTGCGGATCCAGCCCATTGATTCCAAGCTCCAGGCAGGTAGTCTCACTGCCAGAGGAGTGAGGTCTTGGTGGCCAGGTTCCGCCCGCCCCGACTGAGGGTGGCTCGCCATGCCAGGACGCGGCCATGTTTGAGAAAGTCATCGCCGATGATGGCGAATTCGACCTTGCCGGATGACTCGGTGCTGCCGAAGCGCTTCGCCATGCGCTTGACCTCGCTGGCAGTGGCGCCTTGCTGGTACTCAAAGAGCACCTCCACCTCGCCGCTGCCAAGTCCCCGGGGGTCGTTCCACAGGATGGTGTAGTAGGCACCGAGCCGGGCGTTGCGCTCGGCCACGCTGACCGCCCCGTGCAAGCGGCGCTGCTTTTCACAGCGAATCATCGGATCGCCAATGACCTCGTCTTTCTGATCCTTCAACTTGAACAGCTTGACCTCCAGGAGATCATTTTGCCCGGCGCAAGCACCAAACCCCAAGAGCAGCACCAGCAAATACCAACGGTTCACGCCCGCCACTCAAGCATCAAGCCGACGGAATTCAAGCTCGAACCATGAATCGCCGGCTTTTGTCAGCCATCAGGGAATCCGGAAGATTTGCTTGCTTACGGGGTCCCGCGCAAGCTGGCCGGAATGGAACCCGGTGATGTCAATGGGATCGTGGGGCGCAAAGGGACTGATGACTTCGTTGGGATTGCCCGTCCGCCTGGCGAGCGGGTAGTTGACCTTGGCGCTTGGCCGTGCAGTCGCGGCAGGCGGAGTGACTGCGGCAGGCGGAGTGACTGCGGCGGGCGGGGTGACTGCGGCAGGCGGAGTGACCGCAGCGGGCGGGGTGACTGCGGCAGGCGGGGCGACTGCGGCGGGCGGGGCGACTGCGGCAGGCGGGGTGAGCGGGGCGCTTGGGGTGAGCGGGGCGCTTGGGGTGAGCGGGGGTGCGGGCGCTTGCGGGCCATAAGAATTGCCGTCCTGGCTGCGGTCGTTGGGCTGGGGTGGAGCCATTTGGGTTCCGTCGCTGCCATAGTCGTCATTGGCAGCGTCGGCCATCCCGCCGTGACTGCCGTACATGGCCAAGTAATCGTGCGGTGGCCGGGAGCTGCAGGATAGAAGCACGGCACTGCAGACCAGGCCGGGAAGGAGGATTCGTAGAGTCATGAGCATGGGACGTGGGGATGGCAAAGCCTATTCAACACCGCAGGATTATGCAATCAGATGCTTGGAAAAAATGGCCAGCTTGCGGGCGGTGGACACACGGTATCGCTTTTCAAAGACGCGGAACCCGTCGCGTTGCATCTGGCGCAGCAACACTTGATAGATCTCCCCCATGATGCGGGCCGGAAGCAGGGCGGCGCGGTCGGCGGCAGGCAAACAGGCGGCCGCTTCGCCGAACAGCCCGGCGGCCAGTGCCGCTTGCTCGGCCATCAGCGCCAGGAAGCGCTCGTCGTAAACGCGGGCGAGCAAATCCTGCTCGCGGTATTGAAAGCGGGCCAGGTCGGCGAGGGGCAGATAGATGCGCGAGCCGTTGGCGAGATCCTCGCCGATGTCACGGAGGATGTTGGTGAGTTGCAGGGCATGGCCCAGGGTGATGGCGTAGTGCTCGGAGGCCGGATCCTGGCAACCAAACAGGCGGATGGACACCAGCCCGACGGCACCGGCGACTTTCCAGATGTAGTTGGAAAGGTCATCCCGGGTGGCAAAGCGCTGCGGGTGCAGGTCCATCAGGCAGCCATCGATGATGGCGAGCAGGAGCGCATTGGGAACTTGGTGGCGCTCGCGCAGGGAGACCAGTTCCTGCTGGAATTCATCCGGCGCGGCAAACCCGTCGCGCAAGCCGCATTGCCAGGCTTCCAGCGCGGCCTGGCGTTGCTCGGGCGGGAGTCCCGGCGCATCGGCCAGATCATCCATGGTGCGGCAGAAGGCGTAGAAAACCCGCGTGTCATCGCGCCGTTCCTTGGGCAGGATGTTCAGAGCGAAGGCCAGATTCGACTTCGCCCGCCGGGTGATTTCCGAGGCGGCGGACACGGTGTCAGTCGATGAGTCCCCAATGCCCGGTGGTGATGGGCCACAGCGCGATGAGCGCGGGACCGACGAGGTTGAACTCCTTGACCGGTCCCCAGTAGCGCGAATCGAGAGAGTTGCGCGTGTTGTCGCCGAGGGCGGCGTATTCGCGCATGCCGGGGCGGGCGTGGTCCTCCAACTTCAGGGTCTGGCCGAGTTGGACAATGCGGGCGCTCGGATGCCGGGAATCCGCCAACCCGTAACCGCTTGGGTTCATGGCATAGGGCCCCTTGGCCTCACTGACCCGCAGGATGCCGGGCGCTTGCACGATTTTCCCGTGGTTCAGCAGGTTGGGGGACACGATGGAAAGCTCGTCACCGGGCAGGCCGCAGAGGCGTTTGATGTAGTGGGAGCCGGCCGCCTGTTCGCCGGCCGCCTGATGAATCCCGCGGATGTCGATGGTATCGAACACAAACACCTCGCCGCGCTCGGGCCGACGGAAATGATAGGAAAACTTGTTCACCAGGACCAGGTCGCCGCTGTCAATGGTGCCTTCGCAAATGACGGTGCCCTTTTTCAGCATGCCGTCATTGTCCCTGGCACTTTGGATGGCATCGTCGAGGCCGATTTGCGTCATCACGGCGACCGGCGCCGGCAAGTCCAGCAACGCGGAATCCAGAAACTGGAGCTGGGAACGGCTGAAAAAATGCGCCCAATAATAGTCATCAAGAGCGGGGACGCTCCCCTTGTTGAAGCGGACCTTCCGGTCGCGGTCGTTGACGATCTTGACGTAGCTGCGACCGCGCAGGACTTTTTCCTGCAGGCGGGTGAGCAGGCCGGGCCACGAGGCTTCCGGGGTTTTCTTGCCGATGATGCCGTTGAGGGTGGGCATCATCGAACCGGTTGGAATCCGGAACGGCTGCAGGTAGTACGCCCGCAAGCCCAGCGCAATGACGATGGCGACGAACATCACTTCGATGTTCTCCTCCAGCCAGTTGAGCGGGCTGTCGTGAGGCAAGGCGTTCTCGCAGGTCGCACGCAGTTGCTTGGCGGCCTCGTCGGCTTGGGCGCGGTCATCCGCCTTGATCGCGGCCAGCAGGTCGAGACGCCGGGACTGGATCTCATCGACGCGCTCCGGCTTGAGCAAATCGCTCTTGTAATTGAGAAATTTCAACCCGCCCTTGGCGAGCAACTTGGCTTCCTTCTTCCACTTCGGCGTAAACATGGCCGCCAGTATGAGCCGGGACCGGGCCGGACGCAAGCGCGGACTTCACACCTCCTCACCACGAACCTCGAGCACGGGGCGGCGGAACTCATCCACGGCGATGTGGACCGCTGGCAGATCGCAGTGGCACTCAGCAATTCAGGGCACAATCGGGCACACATTCAACCCTCTCACACATGCCACCAAAAACCGCCACCCCACCGACATTCGACAAAACCAGAAACCGCTGGAAACTCACCATCCCCGCCTCGCTCAGCGGCACCGGCAAACGCATCCGCACGTGGCACCTCACCCGAACCGCCGCACACGAGTACCTTGCGCGGATACCGGCAGGCCCTCAACAACACCCTCGCCGGATTGCGCGACCGGATGCTGGCCGACGTCACGGCACCGGAGATTGACGCGCCGCTTGCGACCCGGTCGCCATCCGTGCGGCGAGCCTCGCAAATCATCTTTGGCGTCCTTTGGAGATGGGCTGCGGCACCACCATGGACCTGGTGCCGGGTTGACGTCATCGACGCGCTTGAACCGGTGCGCCAGTCGCGCGACACCGAGATTCAATGCCTTGCCCCCGAGGCGGCGGCGGCCCTGCTGCGCTCTGCGGAGGGCACCTCGCCGGGTTGCGCCGTCGGCTTCGCGGTTGCCGTGTTCGGCGGCGTGAGACTGCGGGAATTGGAAAAGCTCACCTCACAGTTCCTGATCTCGGTGGAAAATGATTTGGCACATTTGCGCGCGGTTCCCGGGCTTGAATGGTAATGCGGGACGAAGATGACCACGGATGAAGAGGATTACACGGATTGCACGGCTTAAGAATTAGGGATGGGATGAAGGCGGGACTTGGGGGGATGGATCGGGAGAAATAAACGACTGATACTTCGGTCCGACGAATTACATAAGGCATTTCTTCAATCCGTGTAATCTGCGTAATCCCGTAATCCGTGGTGGTTTTGGGCCGTCATACCCCAACGCTTGTCGGAAGGAAGAGTGCCATGTCATTTTCCGGCATTGTCGGTTCGCAGATCGAGGATTGTGAATCGCAGCCAATCCTGCGCCGCCTCGCCGCACTCGAACAGGCACCCGCCGGGGAACCGGCCCCCGTCACCCGCTTCGATCCCTCTCGCCGCGCTGTCGGAACCCGCCGCCGAGCCGGACTGGAACTTGGTGAAACGCCACTTCCGCCGCTACGGCAACCCGGAGGCGACCGCCGCCAAATACGGCATCGGGATCCGCGAAATCCGCAAATACCGCCACACCCGGTTCTGGGCCGTGTATGTCGATGGGGAACTGCTCGCCGTGGTAGTCTATCGCAAGGGCGCGCTGGCCATCGCCGACATGCTCATGCGGATGCGCAGCCGAAAGGAGGCCGGTGATGCCGCAGCCTGTAGCGGCGCGTCTATGACTACTTTTCCCCTGCGGGAAAAGTCGCACTTTTCCCCCGTGGGCGTGATGTCAGAGCTGAGATACAGGTTGAGCCGGTGCCGATGACCGTCGCATTCTTCCCCCGTGGGTGTGATGCCAGAGCTTGGTCTGTGCTTAGGTTTCAGATTTCCTGTTTCGTCCCGTCCTGCTTTATGGAAACACGTCGAACCCCAATCAGTTCGAGTTTCATCACTGGCCGAACCTCTCTCAAGTCTTCCCTTTTGTCTTCTTTGTGTTCTTTTGCGGCTAATCCATTCTGGTATTCTAGCAAGCTCCTGATCTCCGGCGCTCCCGGCATCGGCAAAACCAGCCTCGTGAATTTGATCGCCAGCAAATTGCTTTTCACGGTTGGTGCGCATGAGAAGCGAAGGGATGTTCAAGGTGCGCCAAGGACCGACGGCACGGGATGGTTCCCGCCGTGAATCCGCACCCGGGTGCGGGGCGGGCAGCGTTGATAGCAGAAGCGCTGGCCTCCACCGGTGCCGTCCGGACCTAGGCACTGGAAACGGGGGTGGCAGGCGCTCGGTTCATGGTGGACGGTGGGTGCTGGCAGGGTGCTGGATGGCGATGACGAAGTGGCGGATGGGGACGGCAATCGTGGCGACGACCTGCGGAATTACTGAAAAAAAGTAAGGAATTTATTTTACAGCGGCGCGGAAATGGGTAGATTGGCGTGCTGCGGAGAGAGTCATTGACTGTTTCGCGCCGCCGTACAGAGAGGTTTCCGTACGTTCCAGCCCAACCACATCATCCAAATCATTACCGCAATGAAAATGCTTATCGCCCTCGTTTCGTCCTGCCTGTGGCTGGTCGCCACACCGGCGCTTGCCGCTGACACCATCGCCCCTCAACTCAGCTCGATTGGGATTAGTCCTGATCCGGTGGATGTTTCCGTCGCGGCCCAGCCGCTCACCCTCACGCTCGCGATCACCGACGATGAGAGCGGGCTGGCCAACGCTTACTTGTATTTCTACAACCAAGCCGGACATTACATCAAATCCGGCTCGATCACTGCGGCCGAGCGGATTTCCGGCACCCCGCTCAGTGGCGTTTACTCAGTCAACGTGACGGTGCCGCTCTACTCCGCGCCCGGCACCTGGCGGGTGGATGTTTACCTCTCCGATGGCGTGGGAAACAGCCGCAGTTACGGCGGTGGCTTCGGTGGCAATCCGTTTCCGGTGCCTGCCGACGCCAACTTCACTGTGGCAAACACCGGGCAGATCGATGCGGCTGCGCCCGTCGTCGCCACATCCGCTGTCGCCCCAACCACGGTCAACACCGGCACGGTGGCCCAGACCATCACCGTGGACTTTACGGTCACCGATGACCTAGCCGGCCTCAACTACGGGTGGGTCTATGTGTGGCGCCCCGACGGGGTCTTTCGCAACGATCTGTTGCAGTTTTTCTCCGGCGGGAGCCCGCTCTCAGGCAACAAAATGGCCGGGACCTACCAAGTTTCGATCCCGCTGCCCCGTAACAGCCCTCAGGGAGCGTGGACCATGCAGATTTATGCGACCGACGAAACGGGCAACTACTTCTTCACGCCAATCGGCGGCTTTACCGTGGGCAACACCTCCGAGTCCATTGGCACCTTGGCCAGCGCGCTGGATGCCATCCAGCTCCCGTGGACCAGCTCCACTCCGGGCTGGAGCCACCAAAAAGCGGTGAGTCACGACGGCATCGACGCCGCTGCCAGTGACCCGCTGGGCGACAGCGGGGAGGCCACGCTGCAAACCACCGTGACCGGCCCCGGCGTCCTGTCGTTTCAATGGCGCGTCGATTCCGAGGCGGCCGCCGATGTGCTGTCGGTAGAGGTGACGGGGACCGCGATCCACCAGGAAATCAGCGGCAACACCGCCTGGGCACCGGTCTCGCTGACCATCCCGGCAGGTTCGCATACCATCGGCTGGAAATACGCGAAAAACGCCGCGGTCGCGGTCGGCGCGGACCGTGGCTGGATTGATGAAGTCCGCTTCGTCGCCGCAGTGGACGCCGAACTGCCGACCCTCCAGGCATTGCGGATCACGCCCAACCCGGTCAACCTCGGGATCGGTCCGCAAGTGGTGACGTTTGCGCTCGAGATAACCGATGATTGCAATGGGTTTTCCGATGGCTACGTCAACCTCCACACCCCGTCCGGCACCTGGTATGACAGCGTCCCGATCAGTGCCGGCGACCGCGTCAGCGGCAACGCGCTCGCTGGCACCTACGAAGTGACGTATGAGATTCCCCAGGGGGTCGACTACGGGGATTGGCGGGTGGCGGTCGAATTGATCGAGGCTGTCACGAACTCTTCCCGCAATTTCGGCGAGGGCAACGAGCCGTTTGCGGAGCTCGGGGAAGGACTGTTCACCGTTTGGGATGGGGTTTCCACTGACAACCTAGCGCCTCTGATCGAGGAGTTCACTATCGATCCCATCGAGGTGGATATCTCCAGCGCCGCCGCCACCGTGGCGGTGACCGTGCGGATCACCGACTCGCAGGAAGGGTTCCGGGATGGCGTCATCGACGTTTACACTCCGAGCGGCGACTGGACCGGTTCGGTCTTTTTCAACGACAGCACCCGCACCATGGGCGACTCTTTCGACGGGACCTATCAAATCACCGTGCCGGTGCCACTCTACGGCCCGCCGGGGACTTGGCGGCTCCAATGCAGCGTCAGCGATGTCGCATCCAACCGGCGGGACTACCCGTTTGGCTCCCCCTTTCCGCCCGGGGCGGACGGAACCTTCACCGTGGTGAACAACGGCGATGTCGATTTGCTCGCGCCGGTGGTCACCTCGATCCGGATCTCCCCAGGCCTCGTCGACACCCGGACCGCCTCCGCCACCATCAGGGTCACGCTTTCCATCAGCGATGACCTCGGCGGGCTCCGGGATGCCCAGCTCTACTTCTACGACCCGCTGGATCACAATGTTGGCGGACTGTTTGCGGTGCTGGATGGTTCCAACCGCATCAGCGGCGACACCCTGAGCGCGACCCACCAAGTGGACTTCACGATCCCGCAGGGAGCCGCCATGGGCACCTGGACGATCCGGACCTATCTGCGCGACACCATCGGCCGCACCAACTTCTACGGATTGGATGGCACGGCCTATCCGGAGCCGGGCGACGGCGAGTTCACGGTTTGGGACGGGGTTTCCGCCGACGAAGAGGCGCCGCGGATCGAGGAACTCACCATCACGCCCGCGACGGTCGATCTTACTGGCGCGGGCGCCACCGTGATCGTCACCGCCCGGATCACCGACGCCCAGGCAGGGTTCAGTGGCGGCAACTTCGACGTCATCACGCCCGCTGGTGACTGGACCGGTTCGACCGTTTTTTCCGGCAACAACAACCGCGTCTCGGGCAACGAGTTTGACGGAGTTTATCAAATCACCTTGCCGGTCCCGCGTTACGGTCCGCCGGGGACTTGGCGGGTCACCTGCTACCTCGCTGACGGTGCCGGAAACGGTCGGGCCTACCCGTCCGGCACCGCGTTTCCTGCCGCAGCGCATGAAACCTTCACGGTGGTGAACACCGGCGCGGTGGATCTGCTCGCGCCGACGGTCACCGCGATCAGCGTCACTCCCGGCACCCTCACCACGCCCGGCACCCTCGCGGTCACCGTCTCCATCAGCGACGACCTGAGCGGCATCCGGGATGCCCAGCTCTACTTTTACGACCCGCTGAATGTCAACTATGGCCCCTTGTTCACCGTGCTCGACGCGTCGAACCGGATCAGCGGCGACGCGGTGAGTGCCACTCACCTGGTCCATGTTGCGCTGCCGCCGGGTCTCGCCGCAGGCACTTGGACAATCGGGGTTTTTCTGCGCGACAAGGTCGGCCGCACCAGCTCCTACGGCCCCGGCGGCACGGCGTATCCGGGGCCGGGCGATGGCAAGTTCACGGTCAGCGCGGTGCCGCTCTCGACCTTCAAAGCCTTCGCCGCGACCCACCATCTAACCGGCAACGACGCGCTGCCAGGCGCCGATCCCGACCACGACGGCCGCAGCAATGCGGTGGAGTTGATGCTGGGCTCAAATCCGACCCTGGCCGATGCGGGCTCCGGAGTGTTCACGCTCAGCCAAGACGCGACCCACCTGCACCTCGACTTCACCTGTGCTCCCGCCCTGACCGTGACGGCGAATGGCAACCATCTGGAACTGCGCGACGGCGGTGGCGGGGCTCCGTTGTGGCTCACCGGACAGACCCAGTTTGGCTTGACCGGACCGTGGACGGCCGTGCTGCCGACCCATATCGCCGGCAACACCTGGCGTATCAGCCTGGCCCTCGCCGTCGGCCGTGGCTTCGCCCGTCTGACCTTCGACGATCCCTGAACCACAGGTAAGCGGGCGGTCGACAAACCATCATGCTCGCGGTCCGATCACATCTTCACCTCCCAAACGCCATCGCAGGGCGGAGGAAAGAGGCTCACGCCACCTGGCGGTCCCCATCCTCGCGCAGGACTGCTAGGAAATCCGCGTAATCCGCGAAATCACCGGTTCTCAAAATCCTTTCTGGGCTAATCGTTTCCCGCCCTCTGCCACGCGCCATGACGTGGAAAGAGGCACCCGGAAATTCAAGACGCAGACTGCGGGGCATGCAGGAAGGCTGGGGAGAGGGCTATTCTGGCCAGTTCGATGTGCGCGAGCCGGAGCTGGAGCGTTGGATGTTCGAGTCGGGGAGCGGGCAATTTGGCCGGGACTGCTATTCGGTCTGCCAACCGACCCGCCAGAACCCGGAATCACCTTCGGCGGCGAGTTGGAAGATCACGGGACTTCCGTCCACGGTTTGGATTTCATCGAGCCACCACCAGTCGAGCAGATCGGTGCTGTCCTGCAGCACGAGGTTCATGCCGGCTTGGCCGTGGGTGACGAGTCGCCAAGAGCCAACACCGACACCGGCACCGGCACCGGGGCCCGGGAGCAGCCGGGTGGCTTGCCCGAGTTGCGGTTCGACTGAGGGGAGGGGGGGCGCGGGTGGCGGAGGCGGCGAGGACGGCGGTGCCGGGATCGTCCCTGTTTCCAGCCAGGCCGCCACATCAAAGCCGGCGGCGGCGGGAATCCTCGATGACGTGTGGGAGCTTAATCCGGTGAAGCAGATTTCCTCCTCGTCCGGCAGATTCTCGATCAACATCCATTCCTGATGATCCTGCGGAAAACAGAGCGGATACGTCATTTGGCTCGTGTAAATCCAACCGAGCCCTTCGATCCATCCCCATAGGGCATCGGGCTCTTCCCACCCGAGGTAGATCCAACCCAGTTCGGCGTGGAAGCACCAAGGGTGGGAGGATGGGTCCATGGCACCGAACCAGGTCCAGAGGTAGTGCCCATCAAGCGGAGTCCCATTCAAACGCAGGCTGGATTCCGGTTCCGTGAGTTGGACGGAGGTCGCCGCCGAGGAATCCACCGTGAATTCCAGCGTGTCGCCATTGAGGGATAGATAAGGTCCGCTTGCCTCTTCTTTCAACAGGATGCCCGAGCCACCTCCATCCACCCACCGGAATGACTGGTGTCCGGAAGCTCCCGGCGGCCGGAGCACGAGTTGATACCCGTTGGCGTTGGCTCGAACCCGGAGCCGTGGCCCCTGAAGGCCCGACACGCCATCGTCTTCGCGGGAGGCCAGCCAGAAGAAACTTCGTGCGTTGTTTTCGCGGTTGGAACGGAGCAGCAGGTCAAGCATTCCATTTCCGGCCAGCGCCGTCTGCACGGCGGCGGAGAACGCGGAGGTTCCCGGAAAGACGAGATCCTGCGCCGGGTTCACGCTGGCGGGGTTGGCGGTTGTCGAGGCCAGCAGAGCGGGGTCGAAGGTTCCGCCCGGCTGGGACCACGCACCGGGCCCGGCCGTGGTCCAGGTGACCTCCGCGAAGTTGTAGGGCTGGGTCACCCGGAAGAACTCGAGCGTGTGAGAGGCGCTTTGCGAGGTGCCGTCCCGCAGCCGCACGGCCAGGGCGAGTTCCACTTCGCCGGGCGCGAAGCCCGCAGGCAGCGCGGTGAGGTCGAAGCGCATCAGCGAACGGAAGCTGGTGGTGTCATTGATGGATCCCGCCGCGAGATCCCAGTCGATCCCCTGGAGTTCGTTGCTGGAGCGGATCCGGATGTCCTCGACTAGCGGGATGTCGGTCCACTCGGCAATTGTTTCGACCAGCGTGAGGACCTCGCCGCTGGCGGCATGAAGGATCCGGATCGTGCCATCCGGGCCATCGACCACCTCCCAGCGGACGGCGTCTCCCGTGGCACCGGTCGGCACGACGCCCACGCCGCCGCCGGTGGCTGCCAGCATGCGTCCTTCGGCACCGAGGCTGAGCTGGGAGGTGGTCGTTTCGGTGATGGTCCACGCCGCGCCGGGTTCGGTCGATACCGAGACCTCTGCCGCTCCCGGGGTGACGCGAAGCCCGCTGTCCAGATGGCGCAGGATCGTTCCGCCGCCATCCGCCGGGTCAAGCACGAAGCGGTCCGCGCCGGCGGCATTCATCACGACTTCAGCATCCGACGCAAAGGCACTGCGGTAGTCGAGCACGAGCCGGGGCGCGATCTCGGCCGGTTGCTCGGAGGAAACGAAATACGCCTCGCTGCGATCCGCTGAGCTTTCCTGATCCGAGCGGACTAACAGATCCAGTGAGCCGCCTGCGGTGATGACGCCATTGACCGCAGAGCGGAAAGCCGGCTGATCGGGAAACACGAGCGACTGCCCTTCGCCCGTGGTTGAGGGGTTGTAGGGAACCGACACCAGCGGTGCGGGCCCGACATCGCCTCCGGGCGTTGTCCATGGGTTGCCGGTTGCCGCGGACAACCAAGTGGCCTGGCCGTTCACGAAGACGCGGGTGAGCTGATAGACGGCGAACTCCTGGGCCAGGTTCGCGGGGTTTCCGGCATGGTTCGCCCCGCGGACCAGTCTCAGCTCCACCGCGTCGGATCCCGGCGGAAGACCTGTTAGATCGAAGCGCAGCAGGGAGCGCACGGCCGCGGACCCGCCGAGCGGCCCCACCCGCAGGGACCAGTTGGCGGGAATCGAGGTCGCGGGAGAGGTGCTCTCGATGCGCTGATCCGCCGCAGCGAAAACCTCCCGTTTCGTCTCGATGCCATCGGGTGAACGGACGGCGAGGTATTTTCCGCTGAAGGCATCCTGTACGGTGAACTCTCCCGCGCTGACCTCGGCAAGTTGCCATTTCCGCGCATTTCCACCGAGAACGGGAGTGGCGCCGGTGCCGTCCAGATAGCTGCCTACCGGCGACGCGATGGTGACGCGTTTGGTCGATAACGCGCCTCCCGCATCGAACAGGCGGCGGCCCGGGATGCGCGCGGCGGTCGTGCCGGGAATGACGCGCCGGGTGGCGGTCGAGTCGCCGAGATGCAGGCCGCTCGTGGCGTTCTTCACGAGGACGCTCGGACCGTAAGTCACCACCCTGCCGTCCGGGCGGGTGGACTGGAGTTCGAAGAGGATTGATTGGTCGCTCGGACCCAGCGGCACGGTGAATTCCCATGGAAAGGATGTGTCCGCGACCTCACCGAGCCGTCCGTCGATCTCATAGCGCAGGCGCAACGAGCGGAAATCCCTCTTGCTGTTCTTGAGATGGAAATAGAAGGAACGGTATCCGGAACCGAAATTGAGCATCAGCGCCCTGGCGGCCGGATCGCTCCATTCGAGGTGACCGTCAAGCCAGGCATCCGCCGCCGAAAGATCGGCGAACCCATCCTGGAATGCGGGCGTGACCTCGGTACTGTCGATGACCACTGCCGCGATGCCCTTGGCCGGAACGGTTAGGGAGAACCTTCCATTGACCACCTGGATGGGAGCGGCGGGCTGATTGTTGATCCACACCCGCGCGTTGCGTGTGTGGCCCGCCAACTCGGGAACCAGCTTCGTGTCGAGGCTCACCGTCGCGGTTTCCTGCGCGAAGTTCTGATTGGTGAAGGCAAGGCATAGCGTGTCGCTGCCGCGGGCCGCGATGTAGTTCAGCTCGGTGGTGGAAATGTCGGCCAGCCCCCGCGGCAGCCACAGGCGCACCGGCTCCTCGCCGTGAAATTTCCCGGGCCGCATCCCGTAGTAGCTGCTTTGCAGGTAGGCATAGCCCTCGATGAACTCCCGCTCGAAGGAGATCGCGCCGTCCGAGCGGGTCTCCGCGTCGGCGACCAGATAGTCGAGCGCGACCGACATCAGCGGCCAGATATGGTTGAAGTGAAACGAATTGTAACTCAGCTCGTTGAACGGCCGCAGCGGGTAGTCCGGCTTTTCATACACCGTGGTCCGGCCGGTGTTCATGTGGTAGCCGGGGAAATTCATCCAGCGGCCGACGATGGCGCTGCGTGCGATGTCGCGCAGGAACTCGTCGTTCTTGAGCCAGGCGAGCCGCAGGAACCATGGCGCGTAGTTTGCCATGAAGATCGCCCGGTGGCCGGTGCTGGTGCCGGAGGACTCGCAGGTCAATCCTTGGGCGGAAACCCGCCACGCGGGCACTGACTCCTCGGGAATGCTGATGGGTCCGACGGTCCGGTCTGCGAGATAATAGTAAACCGGTGCCACGCCGCCTTGGTTGACAGTGACATTTTCCTCCGGGACCCGCGGCGCGAACCAGCAGTGCATCGCGAAAAAGCGCGCCGCTTTCCACGCAGCATCGAGGAAACGGGGTTCGTTCGTCGCGTCGTAGAGCAGCAGGAGATCGACGAAGCGCGGGGCATATCCCGTCCAGAAGAACAGCGAGGCGTCCGGGTCGTTGAAGTCTTCGGGCAGATTGGTGATGCGGCGGGCGATGTAGGCGTCGGCACCCTCGATGGCGGCTTGCAGGTAGGACGCCTCGCCGGTGGCGCGGTAGAGTTGCAGGGCGTTCTGCCAGGTGGCTCCCGGCTCGGGCACGCTCAGGTTGCGGACGCGGCTGCCGGCGTATTCGGTCTTGGCGAGTTCGAGCATTTCCGCAGCCGCGCCATTGCTGATCCGGTATAGCGCCACCAGTTCCGAGATTGGAGCGACCGGACCCTCGAGCGTGTAGGAGGGACTCTGGATGTTCTGCGACTCGTCGGTGGTGAAAAGGAACTTCTTCCGCGAGAGCATGTATTCGATGTACGGGTAGGCACGGCGCTGCCAGATCTCCCTGTTGTCGGTGGTGAGGGCCATCGCCAGCGGACTGAGCGAGGAGACGTTCTTCACCGTGCCCGGCGCGTCGGTCGCGTAGCTGCAGCCTTTTTCCTCCTCCAGGAAATGGCTGTAGGCGGACATCCCGTAGGCCACCATGTTTTCGAACGCCGCATTGAGCGAACCGATCTGGTTGTGGCGCACATCGCGGAAATCATAGATGTCGCGGGCGATGCGTTCGAAGGCGATGGTGGTGTCGCCCGTCGCGACGAACGGGCACATCCGGAAGGTGAACGATTGGCCGGCTGTCAACCGCGAACCGGTCCCGCCGAGGATCGGCGCGGCAAGGATCGGCTGCGCCTGGCCGGTGGCATTGCGCAAGGCCACGCCGAAGCGCGAGTTCTCGAACAGCGGCAGCGGCATGAAGGGAAACTCACCGGGATGCGCCACCACGCCCACGGTGCTGCCCGCCTTAGTCACCAGGGTGGAGGGCACCGGACAATGGTAGGACGCTGTTAGATAACCGGTGGAGGGAAAGCGCCGGCCCTGCCAGACGAGCGGCTGCCAGACCTGCTCGGTCTCCGCAAACGAACTGGCCGGGGCCCCCAGATAGGCCACCGAGAACCAGGCCGTTCCGGTGGACTCAAGCGTCGTCGTGATCGTCGGCACCCCGGTTTCTCCGTCGAGGGCAATCCGGGCGGAGAACGCGAAGGTCGGATCCGCGGCGAACTGGTAGGTGATGCCTTCCGGCTCGACCGTGTCACCTGCGGGCCGGATCTCCTTCGAAGCCGCCGCGTTGAACAGATTGGCGGTGCGGCTGCCGGGATTGGTCACCACATCCGGATCGAAGCCATCGCCCCAGCCCGGGTTGTCGCCCCCGCCGATGCCGCTGTCCGGGTCGGGAACCGAGGCGATCCATGAGGTTCCGCCATTGTAGTCCACGCCGGCGACCTTGGTCTTGGCCGGGCTGGGATCGCTGGTGGCCAGGAAGATGCGGAAGGTCATGCCGAAATCGGCCGAGGCACCGTCCGGTCCGGTGAGCCGCACAGTTTCGCCGTCGATCCGGTTGATCGTCCACGAACCGTTGGTCAACTGCTGGCCGACAGTTGGTGCCACCCATGTCAAAGCCAGGCAACAGACGGTCGCGGCAATGTTCCGTCTGCCGCCTGTCGCGATCCCCGTTCGAGATGTTTCCTCCATGGCGGTTTCTTGGGTTGGTATCGGGTCTGTCATGGAGCTGGGGACGCGCTTGGAGTGCGCGCCTTTGTTCGCGTCCGTGACGATAGACCCGGGCCCTGGTTTACACGGCAACCCATTTTATGACGGCCGATCCAAGGTCCCGGTATCACTGCGTCACCTCCACCCGCAAGAACAGCTTCTGGACCGGGGTCCCCGTTACGGTCGCGGTGACGGTGGTGGGGGTGCCCGCTTCCACGGGATCCGGAACGGTGGAGAAGGTGACGGTCGTCCCGCCGGTGGAGGCCCCGTCGTTATGGAAGGTGACGAGGTCGGTGGACCAGCGGTAGCCGACGGTGAGATCGCTGGCGAGCGCGCCTTGCGGGTGGGTGAAGGTGAAGGTGCCGGTGCCTGGATTTACCGTACCCACGACGACGCCTGCGGAGAAGACTCCGGGTTCGGTGCCGAAGAAATTCTCCACGCCGTTGTCGTTGCCGTCGCCGTCCGGGTCATCACTAACAGCGGTTTGGCCGCCGACTCCGGATTTGCCAGTGATCCAACTGGCGAAGGTGCTTCCGCCGGAAGCCACGGTGTAATTCAGCCGTGGCTCGAGGCCAACGTCTTCCAAGCTGGCAAGAAACAAGAAGCTCCGGAAGCCGGACCCTTCGGCATCCGACTTGATCCCGAGATGGAGATTGCCGCCGACCGCGTTGTTGAAGGCGGTCGTCAGCGCCGCGCTGGTGAAACTGATGCCACGGTTGTCGTCGGGACCGGTGGCGGGGCTGAAATTGACCGTTGCGACGGCCGTGCCTTCCGGGCCGGGGAAGGTGGCACCATTCCAGTCCGCGCCGAGGACGAAGAGCGTGAAGGTTTGTGGAACCGAGGAAGTGTTCCCCTCAGTTCCCTCCGGCGAGAGGACCAAAGTGGTCTCTCCGGTGGCGGCCGATGCGCCCGCCAGGTCGAAGGTCAGGTAGCTGCGGGAATACCTACCGCTGCTGATCGGACCAACGAGCAAGTTAGTCGTTCTGGTTTTATCGAAGATGTTTAATGGTGGGACTGCGACTGAATCACATCGATCGTCGAAGGCCGCGAGGACCTTGGCACCTGCCACGGTGAAGTTCCATGTCGCATCGTCGAGAATCCCGGCGAAAGCATTCCCCGTGACATCCTTGATCGCACCGGCATCGATCTGGATCGCGTAATCGTCGGCCCAACCGAGATCCGTGGTGGGGTCGATGGTCAGCGTGTTTCCGGAAATCGACACCCGGGGGTCGCCCACCGGAATCACCGTGTTTCCAGAAGTTGACAAATTCCGGATCCGGATGTTGCCGCTGCCGGCCGCGATGGCCTCGTCAAATTCCGCGACCAGATTGCTGGTGGGGGTGGCACCGGTTGAACCATCCGCCGGTGTCGTCGAAACCAAGGCTGGCGATGTGCCATCCGCGGCGGTTTGAAAGCTCCACGTGGTCGTATCGGAAATCCCGGCGAAGAAGTTCGCAGGCGAGGCGAGATCCTTGACGGCGTTATTGCTGATCCAGATGGCATAACTGGTGCTGGTGGCGAGCGGAGAAGCCGGGGTGATGACGAGATCGGTGCCCCCCACGACGTTGACCCGGGCGTCCGGCAGGGTGATCACCGTGTCGGGGCCGGCCCCGAGGTCATCGATGGTGATGGTGCCGCCATCTTCCAACGCGATCGCCTCATCGAAAGTCGCCACCAAGTTGGTGGTCACCAGCACGCCGGTGGCGTCGTCGGCGGGATTGGTGGGTGGCACGATGGCGGGCGCTATGGCGTCGGGCAGGCTGTAATCGATCGTTAGCTTCGGGATGTACGCCAGATTGCCACCGGATTGGTTGGACGAGTAGAACTGGAAGAGATTGCGGAATGCAATATTTTCGACGTTGGATTTCACCAAAAGATAGAGTGATCCACCGATCATATCTTGAACAGCGCCGGCAAGAGTCGCACCAGAAAAACTCACGGTGCTGCCTATGGCGGCGGTATTGGGATTCCCGGTGGTGCTGGCCAGGACCCCGCCGAAATCGCCACCAGGGTTAGTCCAGTCGTTCGTGCCGTCGCGACTGGTCCAAGTCACGCCGCCGTTGGTAAACGAGGACGTGAGCTGATGCAGGTTGAGCGTCATCGTTGCATTTTGGCTGCCAGTTTCTGCCACCCGCACGGTGAAAGTCAGCGTGACGCTGTTGATGGTGGCACCGGTGAGGGTGGACAGATCAAAGGCCAGTGCCGAACGCAGGAACTCGTTGTCCGTGGTCGTATCCAACGTGTCGCCGACGTTAAGGCTTATGCTGGTTCCCTGATTGAGCGTGTTTGTCCGGATTGTGCTATCATCCGTCGGGTTCAGAACGAGAATAGCGCCAGAGGCAAGCTGGGCGCTGGCGAGAGTAGCGGCGAGGACCGTGAGGCGATTCAAGAGAGGTTTCATGACTGACTGCTAGGAATTTGCTTTCGGGGTGAGGGGCCGTTGGAAAAGCCGGTGGCCGGCCCGGAGGGCGGGGAAAAGGGGGTTGATTCTCGCGAGCAGGGCGGCGCTGTGGCGCTCCCCCGAAAGCACCTTGTGAAGGTGGCCGAAATGAACGCCTAGCAAGGGGGCTGCGGGCCTCAGCGTCCATCCGCGCCGGGCCAGAATGTCCCGGCAATAGGAGAGGGGTTTGAATTTCCTTGGTGACATTGGATCAGGATTTATTCTTACTTTCCGTCCCAGTCGCGGGCGACGGACGGAGAAATAAGAGAAATCGGAGACGTCTGCAAGAAAAATCGGATATTTTTTTTGAGTTTTCGGAGAGGACCGAATTTCTGGCCAAATCCCTGGCCATGAATCTCTCCGATTTGCCGAAAAAAATCGGAGTTTCGGCGTCGATGTTTTACCTCTACCGCAAGGGCGCCCACCCCATCAGCGATAAGGCCTGGCGCAAGCTCGAAACGGCGGAGCTGCTGGCGGGCATATGGCCGGATACAGCGGATCAGCCGGCCGTGCTGCGCGAGAATGAATCCCGCTTCCGATCAGGCCGCTGCACCCTCACCATGGAGGAAAGAATGGAACGGCTGGAGGATTTTCTTAAAATAATAGCGATATCGATTAGAGATCCCCAATGACCACCACCCTCTATTACTTCGTAAACGTCCTAGAATTCACCCCCTATGCAAGCGGCCAGGGTCTGCCAGGCTTCGCGGATGCCCAAGCCAACGCCACCCCGCAAGCGGGGACATGCCGGACGAGCCGCCCGCGCGCGGTTCGTGGAAGTGGAGAACAGCCTGCCCAGGCCGGGGCCGGCGACTGAGCCACGCATGATCATCGAAACTGCGGACGGATTGCGTCTGCTGCTCGCCGACAGCACGGCGGTCGCGATGCTCGCGGACCATTTCGAGCTGGCCCGGCCATTGCGGAAGGGAGGCCGCCCATGATCGGACTCGGCATGTCGGCGCTCAAGGTATATCTCGCCGTGGAGCCGTGCGACATGCGCAAGGGCCTTAACGGACTCGCCACCGCCGCCGTCGAGCATCTGGCCCAACCGCTGGCCCGCGACTCGCTGTTTGTCTTCATCAACAAGCGCCACACGCGGGTCAAGCTGTTATGTTTTGACGGAACCGGGCTCTGGCTCGCGACAAATAGGTTAGAGGGGGGCACGTACAGTTGGCCCGAGCCAAGCGAGACCGGGCAACGCAAGATCACACTCCAACCGGAGGCCCTGCGCCTGTTGCTGGACGGGGTTGACATGCGCGGTGCCAAATTCAGGCCATGGTATGAACGGCCCTGAACACGCGGCGAAAAAAAGTGCGGTTTTCCGAAGTTTTATCTTGCATGATATGAGTTATCATATAACTTTCCGCCATGCCCGACGCGGACCACCCAGACCTAACCAACCTGCTTGAGCGGGTGGCCAGTCTGGAGGAGGAGTTAGGCAGAACCAGGGACAAGCTCGCGTTGGCCAATGCCGAGATCAAGCGCAAGGACCAGATCATCGCCGGTCTCCAACATCTTCTCTTCGGATCGAGTTCCGAAAAGCTCGACCCCAACCGGCTCGAACTGCTCTTCAATGAGTTGATCATGGGCAAGCCAGCCCCGGCCGATGCCGCCGGGCCTGAGCAGGCGAAGACCAAGACCCGGGCGGCAAGCACCCGCCGCACCAAGGAGGACCGCTTCCCCAAGAACCTCAAGATCATTGTCGAACAAGTCATCATCCCGGACGTGGTCGCAGCCGACCCGGACAAGTATGATGAAATCAGCGAGGAGTATCATGACGAACTCGACGTCATCAAGCCCCAGATGTGCTGGCGGCGCAAGATCCTCAAGAAGTTCGCCCTCAAGAGCGACAAGAGCCGCCCGCCGCTCATCGCCCCGGCCCCGCTGCCAAGCGTTCCCGGCACGCTCATCGCGCCGGCCCTCGCCGCCCAGATCGCCGTTGATAGATTCGTGGACCATTTCCCATATTACCGGCAATCCAATCGCTTCGACCGGCTCTACGGGGTCGATGTCGGGCGCCAGACCCTCAACACCTGGATCCACGCCACCGCCCGCCACCTGACCCCGATCGGCGCGGCCATCAGAGGGGAGGTGCGCCAGGCAATTGAGCTGATAATAGATGAAACTCCCCACGACTATCTTTGTCCGGGCCATGGCAAAACCAAACGGGGCTACCTTTGGGTGCTCCACGATCCTGCCGGCAGGAACTCCTGGTTCGAGTGGCATGCGGGCCGGGGGCACGAATGCCTGTTGGACTTTCTTGGTTACGACCCGGAAACCAAAACCATCTCCTTCAATGGAACCATCCTGTGCGACGGGTACAGCGCCTACCGGGCCTTCGCCGCGCTGTTCGGCAACATCCTGCTGGCAGGCTGCCTGGCCCACATCCGGCGCAAGTTCGAGGAGGCCATGCCGGAGAAGCCCGAGTTGATCCTGCCGGATCCTGCTGGCGATCCAACAAATCTATTTCATCGAGAAGCAACTCCGCGAGGGCAAGGTGCCTCCGGCTTGTCGCGAGTTGGTCCGGCGCTCCCGCAGCCGTCCCGTCGCCGAGCGACTCCATCAGCTTATCGTCGGGGCAAGAACGGCAAGTCTGCCTCACGGCAAACTTGGCGAGGGTCTCACCTACGCCATCAACCAGTGGGACAAGTTCCTTGTTTGCCTGGACCAAGGAACTCTCGAGGTGGACACCAATCTTGTCGCGAACCTGATTCGTCCAACCAAGTTAGGTGCGAAAAACTCCATGTTCTTCGGTAGTCTCGAGGTCGGTACCAACAATGCGCTGTTCTACACGCTGATGGCCAACTGCAAGAGCCACGGCCTCGACCCCGAGATGTATCTGACCGAGGTCATCAAGTGCCTGCCGCACAACGCGACCGTGGAGCAGGCCGCGGCCCTGACCCCGGCCCGCTTTGCCTCCGCGCTGCGTGCCGAGCAGCAAGTCGCCTGACCCCGCCCGCCAGCGAAAAATCCGGCCTGCGACCAGGGGGAGAAATCTAGGACGCTTACTTACAAAAGACTAAACCTGCTATTTCTTCTCTTCAAGCAAAGTTCCCCCCAGGTTGTAATTCTGTATCGCAGGAAGGTCTGGTTTTCCGGCTCCCTTAATCATAAGTGCTTTAAGATCTTCAAAATGCTTGTTGTAGACAGCAGCAGGTTTTGCATTGTATTTTGTGCAAACCGATGCCGCCATACCTACAACTTCTCCCATCATTCCGGTTGTTCGCATAACCCTAATTGTGCCCAGAGCCACATGCGTTACACTTATATCCCTTCCCGCCATAAACAGATTGTTTACATTCCTCGAATAGAGGCAGCGGTACGGAATAGGATAGGGGTAAATCGGTTTATGATTGGCTATTGAAATAAATTCATCACCCGGAAAATGTGTGGTGTTTTTCGGATCGGGATAATGAAGGTCAATCGTCCATGATGTGGAAGCAGTTCCATCGGGATATATTTCTCTATCCGTAAGATCTTGTTCTTTAAGTATATAATCTCCGATAAGTCTCCTTGATTCCCGTTTCCCGGCTATGTAGGCAACCCATTTGAGCGAACTGTTTCTCCATTTTTCCGACTGAGTGTATCTATTCTTAAGAAATGACCAGTTTGAAAATACCACGAGAAGACCATAATCCCTGATTTTCTCAAAGTCCCTAATCTGATCATACTGCATGCCGGTTTCCCAGGTCCATTCACCCATTTTAACCAATTGCGAGCTCTTTTCATTAAACGGAAGCGCCCAGCCAATTTCAGGAAATGGCGATGCAGATGCCAGTTCTTCCGAATACCACTGAACCGATGCACCCATAGTCATCTTATCGGCTTTTTCCGGGGCAGTAGGTTCATTATACTCACTTCTGCTCTCCCTTCCCATGAGGAAATCCGCACCTGCAAGAGCGCCAATCGTTCCATCGCCTGTACAATCGGCAAACAGGGGTGCGGTGAATACAAGTTCTTTTGAAGTTCCTGAGTGAATTGCAGTTACTGACGATATCAGGTTTCCCGATTTTCTCACATCAACAGCTCTGTAATTGAGAAAAAGAGATATGTTTTTTTCATTCACCACGGCATCCATCTTTTTCTGATCCTCATAATATGAAGCATCCTGGGCATTGCCTCCCTTTGAAGGACCAATCTCATTTACAAGGTTTCCGAGAGCAGGGTAGGGCTGCAGGTTGATTCGACCACCTAAATGGACCCTTACCTCTGAGCTGTTGTTACCGCCAAGCACGGGTCTGTCCTGTATCAGAGCAACCTTTATCCCAAGACGTGCAGCAGAAATTGCCGCACAGGTTCCTGCCATTCCGCCGCCAATAACTACAAGGTCAAATTTTCCAGCATTTTCCGGAACTGAAGGTAATCCCAGCATTTTCTTCCTGAATCCGGCAAGGCCAATCAGATCATTTACAGGTTTATAGTTATTGTCTGTTGTGAAAAGAATTGCATCGCAACGACCATTGAAACCCGTAATATCATGAAGTGCTATCGTGTTTTTCCCATTTCTAATTTCAATTGTTCCTCCAGGTTCCCAGGTCCATTCAGTGCTTTTGGTTCCGAAGACTCCGGGAAGCAGTGCGTTGTTTACACTTAACTGAAATTTGCCTGCTGCTTCTTTATCCGACCAGTAACCGGTCCAGTTTCTTGTTCTTACAAAAACGTTATACTTTCCATCAGCGGCAAAGGTAACTTCTGTTGATGCATCATCAACAGGTTTTCCCAGACCATGAGCCATCAGGAATGATGATCCCATCTGGTTGATAAACTGCTGGTCAACAACCCAGCCTCCTTTATTTGTAAAACTTTCCGCCTCAATAAATACCTGCGAAACTGCCGGTATTGACAATACTACAAAAAGCATAATGGTAAAACCATTTTTTTTCATAATTCAACTGCTCCTATTGTTCTGTTTAATTTGAATTTTTTTCCGTAAAAATCCGACTCTGGTGCTTCAGTTTTTTTACCTGCCCCTTTCGCCGGTGAAGAATCTTTAAGTACATAATTATCATTGAGAAACTGAGGATCAATATTCACGATCGGGTTGCTTTCCTTTACAGTGCGCGTGGTCCCCTCCTTGCTGGCCGCGCCGTTGAGCCACCACCAATAACACCACGGCCGCGCCGCAGACGGCGGGGTTTCGAAATTCTTGTCGAGTTCACTGGCGAAAACCGCGCCGGCCAGCATCATCAAACATATAGGTATTTTCATTGTTTCTCTCTTTGTTGGATTGTTGTCGTTTTGCGGATCATTTCTGTTTCTTGGGCTTTCAGTGCTAACAGGAGCGGCTCGCCATACTGCGGGAAGAGGTACAGCGCCGGATACTCTTCGTTGGCGGTGCTGTCGGGACTGCCGTAATGCCAGTGCAGCACACCGTCGAAGGGCTGGGCGGCGAGGGCCTGGTGGAAGTCGCGCAGCAGGTTTACGCCTATGTCGTGAGGGATCGTCTGCCAGTCCGGGCCGCGGCGCATGTAATGTGCGGCGACACCGCTTTCGCCGATGAGGATGGGCTTGCCGAGGCGCCTGGCTTCCGTGGCGAGCAAGGGCATTTCCACGGAGGCGAGGTGGCGCTGGAGATGCTGGGCGATGGTTTCAGTCTCGGATTTGCACGCATAGAGGTGGAGGTCCACAAAGTCGAGGCTCGTGTCCAACAGCGCCAGCGGGCGGGCGGGGACACGCGCGTCCTTCGTTTGATCCTTAGACCAGGTGCCCGGCCCCTGTCGGCCGACCGCATTGAAGGTGAAAACGCTGGCGCTCACCAGGGCCTCGGGATCAGCCGCGTGAATGGCATCGGCACAGGCGGTCGCCCACGCCCGGGTCGAGGCATCCATCAGCGCCTGCGCGCCGCTGTCGGTTCCAAGGTCAAACGCGCGCCCGCCAAAAACGAACGCGGCGGGCCGTGAGGAGAAAGGCTCCTGATCGAGAATGAAGTGGACCTCGTTTTCCAGTTCCCAGGCGAGGACCACGGGCAACAGTTCCGGGGCGCTCTGTCGCAAACCTCCGATGAGGGCGCGGATGGCATTGGCCTTGGCTCGGATCGGTTGCGGGGTGAGACGGAAGCCGTTGACCTTCAGTTCCTGTTTGGGTTCCGTCACCCAGCCGTGGCGGGCCTCGTCAACGAGCGGCGTTTCAGCCCAGGCCCGGGAATCCGGTGTCCAGATGTCCCAACTGAGGATGACGCGAATGCCATGCGTCCGCGCGGCTCGCAGGAAGTGGACGAGATTGCGGAGGAAGGCGGGATTGACCTCGCCGGACTGGGGGTGCGTGACAATGCCGTTGGTTCCGCTGTGAATGCTCAAGAAGGAGCGGACCGTGTTGAAGCCAGAGCGCGACAGCTCCTCCATCATCCGGGTGATGAACGCCTCATCATAGGTGCCGGGGCTGAAGGCAGAGTGCCCATGCTTGTTCTCCGCGATCGGTCCAAGACGGTAGTAGTTCACCCCGAACGGGCGAAAGGCCCTACCCGTGCCCGAATCCACGAAACGTCCGTCACGAATGGCGATACGGCCCGCCGTGACCTTGTCTCCGTTAGAAGTCGCGCCTGCCCGGGCTGGCTCCGTTGCGGTGCCCGCCAGCGGTGCCAGCAGCAGGGCGGTGAGGAGTATGCGTGTGTGTTTCATCAACTGCTAGGAATTTGCTTTCGGGGTGAGGCCGTTGGAAAAGTCGGTGGCCGGACCGGAGGGCGGGGAAAAGGAGACCGCGCAAAAACCGCAGCGCCAGAACTGACCAAGGGGTTGGTCCGGTGGGATCATGCCGGAAAATGGGCGATTTCGTCAGAATCATGGCAGGTGTGCTTAGGCGCGAGAATACCCGACCGTTTGGTGATGCCAAGAGAATTGTTGATTCTTTTAGCCCTGCGGTTCCTCGCTGAGTTTGGAATGCCCACCTCGGAGATCTCTCGAGGCATTCTAACAGAGAGGAATTGCTAGGATGGTGGCAAAACGAGCGTTTGAACGCGTCGTAAGTCGTTGATTATGAATAGGAAATCTATTAAGCGTGGCGACAAAGTCCACGGGTCTCCCCACCCCCATCCAAATCATGTGAAAGGTGTTTTTTCAGCTTTACACTTTTTTCACGTCGAAACCTGCTAGAAAACGGGCGATTTCCGAGGGGGTGATCCGGGCCGCATCGCAACAGCCATAAGGGCTAGAGGCGTTTCAGGCACGTCGGCCGGATGGGGTTACCTCCGTGGGCGGCGGTGGTCAGGAAACTGGCCCGTCCTGGAGGAATATCCGTGGGGTCCAGCCAAGCGCCATCCGTACGCCGATAAGGGATAGAGGATTGCCGATAGAGGATAGAGGATAGTGGATTGCAGATGAAGAGAGCGCTCTTTCATCCACGATCCTCGATCTTCGATCCACGATCCCTGATCCGGCCCCATTGCTCGCCGTGGAGCATGGGCGGCAGCCGATTCGACGCAATCGCGGCCAGCCTGATTGGACAGGTCGTTGATTTCGTGGAGACAGGCGACCAGTTCGTTGCCCTGGGCGGTGTTGGTGCCGAGGACCGTCTCCCGAGCTGCTTCCTTTGTGAACGGATCAGGAGCTGTCACGAGATGTGCCTCGAACAGGGCCTTGAGCTCGTTTTCGTTCCCTTGAAAAGCGTCGAACAACTTCTGGGCGTTGAATTTTCGGTGTTTGGACATGGGGATCTGAGTGGTTGATTTGTTGCTGGTCATTTGAACAGATAACCGGCCGAATTGCAAGCGTTCCGCTCGAAAAATCCGCGAAATTTCAAATTTTTTTGATGGGTCGTATTTTGTCCTGATAATCAGGCCCTTGCGGGATCGGTCCAAACGCCAGAAACTTCTTTTTCCGGTCGGGGTTTGCCTGAATTGCGCCGTCGCCCCAAATTTCACCCATTCCCGCCCCTTGGAAAGCCGTTTGGCGATGGTGAGGGGAAAGGGATTCCGTGCTTCCAGATCAGCCTTCATCCCGATCTGGAGGCTGGGTTCACCCGACGGCGGACGGGGGGCGCGACTGAATTCGGGAGGCTCCCCTGAGCGCGTCATGGCCCGGCTGGCAGCCAGCGCGGACGATCCCGCCTGAGCGGCTGCGCCCGAACCAGCGACACCAGTCCCACCGGAGTTCCGCCCCTGCCCGACACCATTGCCGACGGAGGGACCACGATGATGATTTCGGCGAAGACGCGGGGGTGTGGGGCCGATTATTCTGGATATGGACGATTTGGCTTGCTACTTTTCCTCCGAACCTAACGCGCTTTCGCCAAGAATCCGCATTTCATCTCCATGAATCATGGACCAAGCCACCCACAACAAAATCGTCTCCTTCATCTGGGGCATCGCCGACGACGTGCTTCGCGACCTTTTCAAACGCGGCAAGTACCCCGACGTCATCCTGCCCATGTGCGTGCTGCGCCGCATGGATGCCGTGCTGGAGCCGACCAAGAAAGCCGTCCTTGAAACCAAGGAGATGCTCGACAAAGCCGGCATCACCGAGCAAACCGCCGCCGTTTGTTCAGCCGCCGACCAGGCGTTCTATAACACGTCCAAGTTCACGCTGCGCGCCCTCAAGTCACGCGGCAACCAGCAGTTGCTCCTTGCCGACTTCGAGGATTACCTCAACGGCTTCTCGCCCAACGTCCAGGACATCCTCGAAAACTTCAAGTTTCGCAACCAGCTCTCCACCCTCTCCAAGGCCGACGCTCTCGGCACCCTCATCGCCAAGTTCCTCGATCCCGAGATCGACCTCAGCCCGGCGGGCATCGACAACCACTCGATGGGCACGATCTTCGAGGAGCTGGTTAGGATGTTCAACGAGGACAACAACGAGGAGGCCGGGGAGCACTGGACACCCCGCGACGCCGTCCGCCTGATGGCCAACCTGATCTTCCTGCCCATTGCCGACAAGATCAAATCCGGCGCCTATCTGCTCTATGATGGCGCACTCGGCACCGGCGGGATGGTCACCGAGGGTGAGGAAACCCTCCAAAAACTTGCGGCCGAGCGCAAACTCCAGATCACCACCCACCTCTACGGGCAGGAGATCAATCCTGAAACCTACGCCATCTGCAAGGCCGACATGCTGCTCAAGGGCGAGGGGGACAATGCCGACCACATTGTTGGCGGTGCGGAATGGTCCACTCTTTCCCACGATGCCTTTCCCGCCCTTTGCTTCGATTTCATGATGTCGAATCCGCCTTATGGCAAGAGCTGGAAAAAGGACCTCGAACTCATGGGAGGCAAGGATGGCATGCGCGACCCGCGATTCAAGGTCATGCACAATGGCGAGGAGTTGTCACTCGTCACCCGTACCAGCGATGGCCAGATGCTTTTTCTCGCGAACATGGTGTCGAAGATGCAGCATGGAACTCCGCTCGGCAGCCGCATCGCCGAGGTCCACAACGGCTCCTCGCTCTTCACCGGTGATGCCGGCCAGGGCGAAAGCAACATCCGCCGCTGGATCATCGAGAACGACTGGCTCGAAACTATTGTCGCCCTCCCATTGAACCTTTTCTACAACACGGGTATCGCCACCTATATCTGGGTGCTGTCTAACCGCAAGCCTAAGCACCGCAAAGGCCACGTTCAGCTCATCGACGCCAGCCAGTGGTTTAAGCCGCTGCGCAAAAATCTCGGCAAAAAGAACTGCGAGCTTGCCCCGGAGGACATTGAGCGCATTACCCGCACCTTCCTCAACTTCAAGGAAACGCCCGAATCGAAAATCTTCCCGAATGAGGCATTTGGCTATTGGAAGGTCGTTGTCGAGCGTCCGCTTCGGCTCCACAGCCAACTATCACTCCAGCGTATCGAGTCTCTGCGCTTCGCTTCCGGTGATGAGGAGATTCGCTCGGTGCTCTATGACGAGTTTGGCGACGACCTGTTCCGCAAGTTCCCAAAAATCTCCGATGCCTTGGAGAACCGTCTCGACGAATGGGGTGCCGATGAGGAGGATGCCGACGACGACGAAGGTGCGAAAAAGAAAGGCCTGCCCGAGAAAACCAAACGCAAACTGCTAGACCCGAAAACCTGGGAGCGCGACGGCCGCCTCGTCGAAACCGCCACCCGCCTGCGCGAGGAAATCGGCGGCGGGCTTTTCGAGGACCACAATGTCTTCCGCGAGCAAGTCTCCGCCGCCCTCGACAAACTCGACATCAAGTTGCCCGCCGCCGACAGCAAGCAACTCTACAAAGCCGTGAGTTGGCGCGAGGAAAGCGCCCCGCCGGTCGTTGCGAAAATCCACAAATCCGGCAAAGGCGGCAAGGCCGCAGCCACCCAGCCTGATCCGCTGCACGGCCTCTACCAAGTCGTCATCGACGGGAAAAAGTGCGTCGTTGAATACGAAACGGATTCCGACTTGCGCGACAGCGAGCAGATTCCGCTACTCGAAGAAGGCGGGATCGAATCCTTCATCCGCCGCGAGGTCCTGCCCTACACGCCGGATGCCTGGGTGAAGAAGGATGCCACCAAGATCGGCTACGAAGTCAGCTTCACCCGCCACTTCTACCAGTCGCCCCAACTCCGGACCCTCGCCCAAATCAGTTCTGACATCCTCGCTCTGGAGCAGGAAACCGAGGGCTTGCTCAGCGAAATCACGAAAGGAGTCACGGCATGAGTCCAATTTCCAAAGCCCCAACGGGGCAACCTCAAGCCAGCCTAGGGCAACGCCCTAGGTGTGGTTCCCGTCAAAATACCGGAGCCCTGAAAGGGCGCCCTAACGCGCGGCACCGGGTTTGGCCCGCCCCTACAGGGCTCGATTCATTTTCCATTTCTAACCCAGGGCGTTGCCCTGGGCTGGAATGGCTCTGCCCCGTTGGGGCGCAAGCGGATGATCCTTCCAAAGCCCCAACGGGGCGATCTCATACCAGCCTAGGGCAACGCCCTAGGTATGAAATCCATTCCAACATCGAAGCCCTGAAAGGGCGGCCAAAGTCATGCCCCAGTCCCTTGCGCGCCTCCACATCCATCTCATTTTCAGCACCAAAAATCGCGAGCGAATCATTCACGACCGGGTTCGCGATTCGCTCCATGCTTACATGGCGACTGTGCTGCATAACCTTGGATGTCCTCCCGTGCTCATCAATTCTGTCGAAGACCACGTTCACATCCTCTTCGAATTGGCTCGCACCGTCGCTGTTAGTTCCGCCGTGGAGGATGTCAAAAAAGCGTCTTCCAAATGGATCAAAAACCAGGGCGGCGAGTTCGCCGGATTCGCGTGGCAGGCTGGTTATGGAGCGTTTGCGGTTTCTGAATCCAACGTGCCCGCCGTTCGTGAATACGTCGCGAACCAGCAGGAACATCATCGGAAAAAATCGTTCCAAGAGGAATACCGGGCTTTTCTGGAACGACATCAGATCGCCTTCGATGAGCGGTATGTTTGGGATTGATGCCACCGTTTGTCCCGCCCCTTCAGGGCTCGATTCATTTTCCGTCTTATACCCAGGGCGATGCCCTGGGCTGGTATGGCTCTGCCCCGTTGGGGCGCAAGAAGGAGCTGCCTCCAAA